>CAIMBM010000108.1 GCA_903839205.1 uncultured Holophagaceae bacterium
AGCGGTGGCCCCCGCAATGGCCGAATTGTTCAAATACCACTGGTAGCTCAAGGGCGCCGTCCCCGTTGCCACCACCGTGAAGGTCACCGGGTCGCCCGCCGTCACCGACTGCGCGGACGGGGGCGTGGAGATGGATGGGGCCACGCCGAGCGCAACGGAACCGGAGGTCGCAGGCTGGCTCCAGCCCCCGCCCCCGCAGGCCGTGAGGAAACCCAGACCGAGACTGATCCCCAGGATGGACCATCCGTTGCCAAGGCCGTTCAGTCGCGGGGCGGAACCTGGGATGGGGTGGGCAATGGGCATGGTGGCTCCGGTGCTAGGGAATGTCGATTTTTTGGGTGGCCAGGTCGGTGCGGGACCCCACCTGGATCAGGGCCTCCACCCGACGGTTCCGTGCGCGGTTCTCCAGGGTCGTGTCAGGCGCCAGGGGTTCGTCGAAACTCGCGGCCCGAACCTGGATCGCTGCCTTCGGCAGGCCCGCCTGCACCAGGGCCGCAGCCACGGCCTCGGCCCGGCGCAGGCTCAAGCCACGGTTGTGGCGACCGATCCGTGAGGCGTGGCCGGAAATCTGCACGGTCAGACCGTCGCCTTGCCGGCGGATGCCATCGGCCATCCGCTGGAGGGCCTGGAGTCCGGCTTCGCTCAGCACGCTCTGGCCAGGGCCGAAGTGCACCCGCACCTCCACCAGCCTGGGACGGGGTGCTGGGGGCGGAATGGCGGGCGCCAGGACCGGAGCCGGGGCGGGCGCGGCGGGGGCTGCGGTCGGAGGTTCCGGCGGGGGTTCCGGGGCGGGCGGCAGGACTGCCGCAGGGACCGCTGCCGGATTCCCGCCCCGCCCCCAGGACCAGCCAAGCCCCAGCGAGTAGCGCGGCGTGCGCTGGGAGGCCACGGCGTAGCGGGTCAGGACTTCGTCGGCCTGGGCGCGCAGGTACATCTGCCGGGTGAGGGCAAAATCCACTCCGACGCCGGGTTCCAGGGCCAGACTGCTGTTGTGCTCGCCTGAACCGTTTCCAGGCGTGAATTGGGCGGCGCCCACCAGGACCTGGGCGAACCCCGTGATCCGGTCGGACAGCGGTTGGCTGAACCGCGGGCCGAGGACTGCGGCGATCTGCCGAAGTTCCACCCCATAGGCAGTCGAGCCGGTCTCGCGGTCCAGGGTAGCTGCCAGAGACCAGGAGGGACTGAAGAGAACCCGGCCGCCGAGGAAGAAGCCGTTCAGGTGCTGGTCCGGGCCGCCCTCGGCCTTGAGCAGGGAGGTGGAGCCCCCCAAGATCGCTTCCGCCGTCGGGGTCTGGGCTGCGGCCCAACCGCCCTGAAGGCAGCCAAGCAGCCCGGCAAGGCCAACGAGGTGTAGCAATGGTGAGGGGAGACAATGCATGAAGCCACCTGACTGGGGTCGGCGCCATAAGCCGATGATTCGGTAGTCAATTAAGGATACATTTATTCTATGGGCGCGAAGTCCCGTACCGCAAGGGGTGTTTGAAGGTCGGCCATCAGATGCGGAAGGGGCCAATCCGGATGGCCGGCTGGGTGATCGGCACCTAGGCAAGAGGCAAACCCAGGGAGACAAGACGAGCGGCTACTGTTTGTAAGATTAATTATAACAATTATAAACTATTTTCGATCGCCATGGGTCCCATCTTTCACGGGAGGGGGCATGAGCGGGATGGGGATGAGAAGTTCAGAGGAGCTGGCGCTCACTGGCGTAGGAGGGATCGCCTTGGTCGGGAACGCCCTGTTTCGCTACACGGACTTCCGCGCCGCCTTCACCCGGACCTTCCACAAGGGTCGGGGCGGTATCGCCTGGGGCGACGTGCTGACGCCCTACGTGGCCTCGCTGGCCACGGGCAAGAGCGACTTCGAGGCCCTGCGTCCCTGGTTCGGCCAGGCGTGGGTGGCCAAGGCTCTTCGGATCCACCGGGTGGCCTCTCCAGAAACCCTCCGCCAGCACCTCGACAACCTGGCCGACGGCCACCTAGAGGAGGCGTTGCAGATGGTCCGCCAGGCCAGCCTGGATCTCATCCGCCGGTCTGGAGCTTCCATTACGCCTTGCAGCACCGGGCACGTCTGCCTGGACGGGGACACCACGCCCCAGGACAACGGCAAGACCAAGAAGGAGGGCGTGAGCCGGACCTATATGCCGGACGTCTTTGGGTTCGCGCCGATGTTCGTTTTCGCTGGGGTCGAGGGCTGGTGCATCCGCGAAGAATTCCGGCCCGGCAAACAGCATGGCCAGAAAGGAGCCACGGCGGTCCTGCGGGCAGCCATCCAGGATCTCCGCAGCCTGGGTGTGGAGTTGATCCTGATCCGACTGGATTCCGCCTTCGACGCCGCCGAGAACTATTCGATGGCCCAGGGTGAGGGCGTGGACTTCCTGGTGAAGGGGAACCCGGCGCACGTACGCTGGAACTGGCTGGAGGAGGCCCAGGCGCTCTCCAGTCGCGCCTGGACGCGCACAGGCCGGAACCGCCGGGAGACCTATCTCAGCCGGATGGAAATGCGGGAGTTCGAGGGGAAGCAGATCCCCGTGCGTCGGGTCCTCAAGATCACCAAGCGGCTGATGTGGGAATTGGAAGATGTGCCGCCCGGCCAGAGGTTGCTGCTTCGGCGCTGGCCCAAGTACGAGATGGAGACCTGGGTAACCAGCCTGGACCTGCCCGGCGAGAAGCTGTTCGATCTCTACTGCGAGCACGCGACGGCGGAGCAGTACCACGCCGAGATCAAGAGCGAACTGGACCTGGAGCGGATGCCGTCCGGCGCGTTCAAGACCAATGCCCTCGTGCTGGGCCTGGGGATGCTGGCCTACAACACGCTTCGGTTGCTCGGGATCCTCGGGAAGGGCGTCATCCGCCACCGTCACCCCGCCAAACGCCATCGCATGAAGACGATCATCCAGGAACTGATCCAGATTCCCGCCCGGATCCTGCGCGGCTCCGGCCAACTCAAACTGGACATCGGTCGCGCTCTCCCTGGCCGGGAGGCCTTCCTCGCCCTGTATCGGAGCCTGGCTGCCCCCTTTCCAAGCCCGGCCTGACCACCATCTCCATCTGGAAGTCACCAACCATCGCCACGGCTGGCCGAAGGCTTAGACGGAATGGCCTCGACAACGCCCATGGCGGATTCCTGGGCATGGCCGGAAAGGCCCCGAGTCGGGAAACGTCCCAGTGAAAGGTCCTGGCAGTGGCGTGATCGGGTAAAATGGAACCCATCAGCCCAGTTCTCTCAAACGTTCACGGATCCAGGTACTATTATCAACACATAGGTCCACTATTATTCATTGTGCCTTCGATCACATCCCCTGGAACCTCCGGCCCGTTTTCTGTGGACGCATCTGGGACCCTCGGTTAGCTTGAGGCTGTCCATGCACAGCACAAAATGTACACACCTTGTTTACACCTCGTTCCGGCAACAGAGTGCCAGGGCTTGGTTCCACCGGCATTCCCGGCCCTGATCTGTGGAAACCTCCTCGTCCGATGGCGGTTCAGAAAACGCTCCCCCGGCCTGAGCCGCCCCAATCGCTTAGCAAGCCCATTTCCCTCCCCCCCACCACCCCGAAAGGGGTCTCTCCTACCGGAGTAGCAACATGAAGAAGATCTCCCTCGTCGCGCTGGCCCTTTGTGCTGGCGTTCCGCTGTTGGCCGACGGACCCACGGTCCAGGTCTACGGCATCCTCGACACCGGCGTCGCCCACGTGGAACGCTCCCAGAGCTTCAGCAGCGACTTCGTGGTGGGCACCAATCCCTTCACGCAGGCTGGCAGGGTCACGGGCGCCACGGGCATGTTCGACGGCGGCCTGTCCCAGACCCGCTTCGGCATCAAGGCCAGCACCGACCTGGTGGACGGCTGGAAGGCCGTCGCCACCCTCGAGTCGGCGATCATGACCTCCTCGGGCCGGATCGGCAACTGCGCCGAGAGCCTCGCCGAGAATGGTGGCAAGAGTGTGGCGGCCGCCTCCGCCATCAGCGGCCAGCTCTTCGCCCGCGGCGCCTTCGTCGGCGTGACCAACCCCACCTACGGCAGCCTGACCTTCGGCCGCCAGCAGAACCTGATGTTCGACATCATGATCCCCTTCGATGCCAACGGCATGGCCCAGCTCTTCACGCCCATCGGCTTCTCCGGCGCCTTCCTGGGCGGTGGCGTCACCGAGAACTCTCGCGTGGACAGCTCCGTCAAGTACCGGGTCAAGATCCAGGACTTCACCGTGTCCGCCCTGACCAAGGTCTCCGGCACCAAGGGCCCCGACACCACGGCGGCCACCGCCTGCAACGAGGCCACCGTGGAATACAGCCATGGAGCCTTCGGCGCCTACGTGGGCTACCAGGTGCTGAACAACGGCATCACCTATGCCGCCAATGCCAATGGCAGCGTCGTCACGGTCACCACCCCCACCGGCACCGCCACGGTCGCCTCGCAGGGCACCATCAAGGCCACGGTGTACAACACCACCAACGTCAATGCGGGCGCCAAGTACAATTTCGGCTCCGTGCTCGTCTCCCTCGGCTACCAGCAGATCAAGTTCGAGGATCCCGCCGCCGGTGATGCCGCCTATTTCAGCGGCCTCGCGGCCGGCAGCCAGTACGCCTATGGCCAGCAGATCGCCAGCTACACGGTCACTGCCATCGGCCCCAACGACAAGAAGCAGACCCTCACCAGCCTGACCGCCGCCTGGGATGTCACTTCGAAGTTCAAGCTGTCCGGGGGCATCTACAGCGTCAAGATCGACGACTACTCCGTGAACGCCCCCACCAGCGCCAAGGGTTCGTCCACCAATCGGTACGTGTCCCTGATCGCGGACTACGCGGTCACCAAGGCCTTCGACATCTATGCCGGCGAGATGAACGTCGCGGCTTCCGGCAACGCCGTCAATGCGGCGAACGGCTGGTACCCCGGCGGCGATGACACCACCAAGAACAACGTCCTCGGTGTCGGCCTGCGCTACAAGTTCTAGTTCCGGCCAGAACCACCCCGCAAGCCAAGACCTAAGAAGGCCCGCCACCCGGCGGGCCTTCTTGGCTTCCGCCCCCTGCGATCCGCCAGTGGGGGAAGGAATGGACCATGGCCTTGCGGCAGTTGGGCGCTCCCCAGGCGCTACTTCACCGGGGAAGCTTCCCCGGCACCCGGCGCCAGCCCGGTCACACCCTGCTCCATTGGGACCGGGTTCGGCGCGAAGAACTGGAACATCACCGGCACCAGGAACAGCGACAGGAGAGTGGAGGAAGTGAGGCCGCCGACGACGGCCAGGGCCAGGGGCTGGTTGGATTCCGTGCCGTGTTCAAGGCCGAGGGCCGTGGGGACCAGGCCTATGATCGTGGCGAGACTGGTCATGGCGATGGGCACGAAACGGCTTCGGGCGGCTCCTAGGATCGCGGTGACCTTGTCGTCGCCCTCCTGGAGGCGGCGGTTGGCATCGTCCACCATGAGGATGCCGTTGCTCACGGCGATGCCGATCACCATCAGCACACCCATCAGGGCGGTGATGGAAAAGCCCTGGCCCGCGGCCATGAGCGCCATGACGATGCCCACGAGGGTGACGGGAACGGTGAACAGCATCACGAAGGGCAGCCGCAGGGACTTGAACTGGGTGGCCATGATCATGAAGATCACCATGACCGCCAGGCCCAGGGCCAGACCGAGACCGGAGAAGGTCTTGCGCATGAGCTGGACCTGGCCCACGAAGCTCCATGTGAGTCCATGGGTGAGGGGATCCGAACCCAGGCGGCGCTCCAGCTCCGATGCGGCGCTGCCGATGTCCCGCCCCTGGGTCTGGAGGAGCAGGTAGCCCGCCCGCTCCAGGGCGTTCCGCTCCACCATCACGGGGCCAGAACTGCGGGTCAGGCGGCTGTAGGCCCCCATGGTGACCGTCCGCCCATTCGCATCCGGACGCAGCGGCACCTGCATGAGGGCCTCGGGATCCTGGATGTCCTTATAGGCGGTGACCACATAGTAGGACTGGCCGTTCTTCCCATCCACCCATACCCCAGGGGTATTGATATTGCCGTAGGTGGAATCCAGGGTCGCCTGGGCCGCCATGCGGGAGTCGACCCCGACGGCGGCCGCCTCCTCGCGGTTGGTGTCCACCTGCACTTCCGGATAGTCGGTCTGGAGCGAGATGTACGGATCCACGATGCCGGGAACCTTGCAGGCCACGGCAGCCGCCTTCTCAAGGCTGGCGCGGAGTGCCCTCAGGTCCTCGCCCCGGATCTCCACGACGATGGGGGCCAGGTAGCCGTTGGAGAAGACGCTGGCCACCAGTCCACCGGGCCACTGCAGGAACTCGACTCCAGGGAAGTGCTGATGCAGGATCTCCCGGGCACGGTCCGCGATCTCTCGCTGGCTCGCCTTCCGGTGTTCCGGGGCCACCAGGGCGAGCCGGATGAAGCCCATGTGCGGGCCGGCATTGGGGCTGTTCATGGCGCTCCGGGCCTGGCCCGGCATGCCCACATTGGTCAGGACCAAATCCACATCCTTCCCCAGCTCCGCCTTGAGCGTGCGGGCCATGGCCTCGACCGCGGCCGAGGAATCCTGGAGGGAGATGCCCGGAGCCATGCGGACGTAGATCCGCTCCATGCTTTCATCGATCTCCGGGAAGAAGGTGCTGGGCAGGCGCGTGGCCACCAGGACGCTGAAGGACACCAGCACCACCGAGGCTCCCACCACCAGCCAGCGGTAGCCGAGGACCCTGGCGAGCGTGGCCGCGTAGGCATCGGCCACGCCGGAAATGAGCCGCTCCAGCCAGGCGGCCACGGGCCCCTGCCGGGGATGCTGAAGCAGGTAGCGGCAGGCCACCGGGGTCACGGCCATGCTGACGAAGTAGGAGCCGACCATGGAGACCGCCACCGTCAGGGCCAGGGGGGCGAACAGCTTCCGGGCCAGCCCCTCCAGGAGCAGAACCGGCAGCAGCACCGCGGTGGTGGTGATCGTGGAGGCCAGGACCGGCAGGGCCACCGCGTTGGCTCCCGCCAAGGCCGCGTTGTAGGGATCCATCCCCTGCTTCTGGTGGCGGTGGATGGATTCCAGGATCACCACGGCGTCATCCACCAGGCGCCCCATGGCCAGGGTGAGTCCCCCCAGGGTGAAGGCGTTGAGAGTCTGACCCGCGGCATAGAGCACGATGAGCGTGATGGCGAAGGAGAGCGGGATGGCCACGGACACGATGAGGGTCCCGCGCACATTCTGCAGGAAGAGCAGGATCACCAGGGCGATCAGCACGAGGGCCCGGAGGATTTCCTTGTTGAGTCCGTGATAGCTGGACCGGACGAAGGTGGACTGATCGAAGATGGGCACGACCTTCAGGCCCGGTGGCAGGTTGGTGAGCCTCTGGAGGGCAGCTGACACCGAGTCCACGATGTCGAGGGTGTTGCCATCCGGCGTGCGCAGCACGTTGAGGTAGACCGCGTTCTGGCCGTTGACGCTCACGGCCTGAGTGGAGGGCGCGCCCCCATCCACCACCTTCGCCACGTCCCGGATGAGCACGGGCCGTCCCAGGATGGTCTTGACCGCCGCGTCACCGATGGCTTCCACACGGGTCGGAACGGCATTGGTGTACACGTTGGCATCGAACCTGGGTGAGATGAACTCGCCCGAAGGCAGCAGAGCATTGGCCCGGTGCACCGCCTCGGCGACATCGGCGGAAGATACGCCGCGAGCCTGGGAGGCCACGGGGTCCACCACCACGTTGATCTGGCGCACGGTCCCGCCATTCACCGAGGCGCTGGCCACGCCGGAGATGCCTTCCAGCATGGGCTCGATGTTGTTGAGGGCGTAGTCGTAGAGCTGGGGCCCCGTGAGACCGCCCCCGAAAATGGCCACCTGGATCACCGGCGCGTTGGAGGGATCGAACTGCAGGACGAAGGGCGGGAGCACCCCCAGGGACTTCGGCACCGCCGCCATGGCGAAGGCGACCTGCTGCTGCACGAGGGTCTGGGCCGCGTCCAGATTCGTGCCCCACTTGAACCAGACGTAGACGACGCTGAGGCCGTTCCTCGACTGGCTCTGGACATGGTCCACACCTGGGGTGGAGCTGACGTACTTCTCCACGCGCCAGGTGATGGTCTTCTCGACCTCGGTGGGCCCCAGGCCCGGCACCTGCGTGCCCACCACCAGGACCGGCGGCGTGAGTTCCGGAAAGGTGTCCACGCTCATTCGGGGCACCACCACCAGCGCGAAGACCACCAGGGCGATGGCGATCATGAGGATGGCGATGGGATTCCGAAGGAATAGGCGCGTCATCGGTGAGCTCCGGACCGGCTCCCCGGGGTGGGTTCTTAGCCCGGGACCTTATCGTGCACGTGCGGAAGCACCAGGACCGGACAGTGCGCCCGACGGAGAAGGGCGGCGGCCACGCTGGATTGGAGGAAGCGATCCAGGCCCTCCCGGCTGTGGCTCGCGATGATGATGAGATCGAAACCTTCCTTCTCCGCCAGGCTGGCGACTTCTTCCTCGACCACTCCAAAGGCCATGCGGCCGCGGGCCCCGATTCCATCCGCGGCCAGTATCTTCAGGAGCCCCACCATGACCTTGGCCGTCCGCCAGTGTTTCAGTTCCAGTGAATGTTCGAAGGAAAGGTCAAGTAGAGCCGGCCCATGGTAGCCCGGGGTCTCGAAGACATGGATCAGGTCCACCTCGGCCCGGAAGGCCACGGCCACCTGGCGGACCAGATTCATCACAGGATCGGTGAGCACATCCAGATCAATGGGAACCAGGATTTTTCGGATGGGCTTCATGGGTGCTCCTCTGTGGCGCGCTGCTTACGAGGACTTGGGTCCAAGCTGCCAGCGGTCGAGGGTTTGATCCCAGGGCCCAGGCTCTATGCCATCTGGCGCCCGAGCCCAATATAGTGATGTTGTGCCCAACGGGCGGCTGGACCTTGCAACTCCCGGGCCGGAAGGGATCTTCCTGAAAACTCCCATGGTGTTCAGGACCCGGAACGGACGGCCCGGGGCAGGTGCTCCTGGTCTGGTGGGATTTTCTCCCTTGGCCCCTGGGAATTTTTCCCTGGATGGGACCGGGGGCCCTCCGGATCCGTCAAGGGTGGCGGATGGATCAGCCTTGGCGCATTTATTGATAGCCCTCCTGTATCCATGAAAGGCCAGTGATGACACTCAGCCCAGACGAGTCTGTGATCCCATCCAAGACTCCCCGAGGCCTGCCGCTTCCCTGGCTCATTGTGGGCGGGACGGCGGGGATCGTCCTCGCTGGAACCTTGCTGGCGGTGCGGGCCACCCATCGCCAGAACACGGTCGCCCTGTCCCAGGCGCCCAAGCGGGTGGGCACCCTGGTCGTCAAGAATGCCATCTACCGGATCCAGCATCGCTATGTGGGGACGCTGCTGGCCTGGGATGAGTCCAAACTGGGGCCCCAATTCATTTCTGGCTATGTTACGGACGTGCGGGTCCGTCCGGGCGCGGTCGTGAAGAAGGGGGAGGTGCTGGCCATCATCGAGCCAGAACGCGCCCAGGCCCAGAAAACCGCGTCCGCGGCCCAGGCCCAGGCCATCCAAGCCAAGCTCTCCGCCCTGGCCAAGGAGTCCGAACGTATCCAGGGGCTGCGGAAGAAGGGGATCGTCAGCGAGAACGAAGCCGAGAACAAGCTGGCCGAGGTCTTGAGCGAAAAAGCCCGGTTGGAGGCGGCCAAGGCCCAGACGGCCAGCACCGATGTGGAATTCCAGGACACGGTTCAGCGGGCCCCCTTCGATGGGGAGGTCTCTGAACGCTACCTGGATCCAGGGGCCTTCGTCCGCCCAGGCAGCTTCATCCTCGCCGTGGTCAACCGCACCCGGATCCGCTGTGCCGCGGATGCACCAGAAGGAGACCACCCGTACTTGACGGTGGGCAGACCGGTCCAGCTGGGGCTCCTGGCCGACGGCCGCCAAATGGTAGCAAGAATCTCCCGGGTCTCCCCCGCGGCCGATCCCTCCACCCGGACCATCCACTTTGAACTGGATCTGGATAACAAGGACCGTTCCCTGCCCACGGGGACGACCGCGGAGATGTTGATTCTCGAATCCGGGGGCCGCAATGTCATCCAGCTCCCCAGCGCCGCCGCCCAGGTCGAAGGCAAGCGGGCGATCGTGTTCGTGGTGGACGGCGACCGGGTGCACAAGAAGGTGCTGCAGTTCCTGGGGGAACGGGACGGGCAGCTGTACCTCTCCCCGGATATTCCCGAAGGCACCCAGGTCGTTCTGGATGGACGTGCTCAGCTGGAAGACGGCGATCGCATTGAGGCCAGCCCTGCCCGGTCCACCACGCCCGACTCCGGAGCCAAGCCTTGACCCGCCTCTCCCTCAGGAATCCCATTGCGATCCTCATGATCTCGATCGCCCTGATTGTCTTCGCGGCTGTGGTCGTGCCCCGCCTGAGCGTCGATACCTTTCCGGAACTGACCCCGCCGGTGCTCGTGGTGGGCACCCAGGCCCCCGGCCTGGGGCCCAAGGATGTCGAAAAGACGATCACCTGGCGGGTGGAGAAGTACGTGAGCGCCACCCCGGGTGTGGACCACGTCCAGAGTCAGTCCCGCAACGGCCTGAGTGTCGTCTACGTCTGGTTCAAGTGGGGCACGGACCTCAATGCGGCCCAGACCCTCGCCCAGCAGCAGGTGACCTTCGCCATGGCCGCCGTGCCCAAGTCCCTGGGAGTCCTGCCGCCCTTTGTCCTGCAATACGACCCCTCCAATGCACCGGTGGTGCAGGTGGCGGTCTTCGGCGGCGGCTTCACGGGCCCGCAGCTCTACGACTACGCCCTCAACAACATCGAGCCGATCCTGGAAGGCATTCCCGGCGTGGCCAGTGCGGCGGTGAACGGCGGCACAGTACGCCAGATCAACGTGGTGGTCGATCCGAAGAAGGCCCAGAGCCGCGGCCTCTCCACCCGGGAGGTCGCGGAAGCGGTGCACCAGGCCAATGCCCTGCTGCCCTCGGGCGAGTTCATCTCCCCCGACTTCGATGCCAACGTCTACACCAATGCCATCCCGTCCAAGGTGGAAACCATCGGCGAAGCGGCCGTCAAGGTGGTTGACGGCAAGCCGGTGCTCATCAAGGACGTGGCCCAGGTGCAGGATTCCGGCGCTCCGGACACCCAGCAGGTCAACGTGAACGGGCAGAACGGGGTGTACTTGAATGTGCTGCGCACGCCGGGCGGCAACACGCTGCAAATTGTGGACGCAGTCAAGGCGGCCGTGGGTCGGCTGAGCAACCTGCCGCCGGGGCTCCGGGTGGAGCCCATCTTCGACCAGTCCACCTTCGTCCGCACGAGCTATCACGGCCTCAAGAAGGAAATCCTCCAGGCCCTGGTGCTGATCGCCCTGGTGATCCTGCTCTTCCTCCAGAGCCTCCGGGGCACGCTCATCGTCTCGGTGGCCATCCCCCTGTCCTTCGCCATCACCCTCATCGTGCTGTATGCCACGGGCTCCACCCTCAATGCCTTCACCTTGGGGGGCCTGACCCTGGCCATGGGACGCCTGGTGGACGACGCCGTCGTGGTCCTGGAATCCATCCACCGGCACCAGAAGGAGGGCATGGATCCCTATCATGCCGCGCTCAACGGTGCCAATGCCGTGGCCTTGCCGGTGCTGGCCTCCACCGTGACGACCATCGCCGTGCTCCTGCCGGTGGTCCTGCTGGAGGGCCTGGCCAAGAAGCTGTTCGCGCCTCTGGCCCTGACGGTCACGGTATCCATGATCGCGTCCTACTTCGTCAGCATGGCGGTCACACCCGTTGCCTGCCGGTACCTGCTGAAGCATGTCCATCCCGGCCCCCTGGCGAGCTGGTTCGAGAAGGCCATCTCCCGCACGGCGGATGGCTATGCCTCGGCGCTCTCCAGGGTCATCGGCTATCGGAAGTTGATCATGGGGACCTCGGCGGTACTGGTCCTGTTCAGCGTGATCCTGGCCGGCCGCCTTCCCAGCACGTTCTTTCCCGAGATCGATGAGGGCATGGAGACGATCTATGTGAGGCTGGCCCCCGGCACCTCGCTCAAGGATTCGGCCCGGCGCATCAACGAAATGGGGGCCCTGCTGAAGAAGGAGCTGGGGAACCAGGTGGAACTCGTGCTCACCAACGTCGGCATGCCTGGCCAGGCCCGGAGCGCCATGAGCAGTCCCAACGCCGGGCCGAACACCGGGTTCATCTCCCTGGCCCTCTCCGACGTGGAGAAGCGGAAGTACAGCCAGCGCGAACTGGCAGATCAGTCCCGGGAGATCCTCCGGAAGCACTTTCCGGGTGTGGAGTACCTGCAGGCGCCAGGCGGACTCGTGGCCAGTGTGTTCTCCAATGGCTACCTGAGCCCCGTGGTGGTGGAAGTCCGAAACGAGAACCTGAACCAGCTCCGGGACCAGCTGCAGGCGGTGGGGGAAGTGGCTCGCGGGGTGCCCGGCCTGGTGGACATGTACCCCTCCCTGCAGGTGGACTACCCGGAAGTTCATGTGGAGACCAACCGCCAGGAGGCTGCACAGGTGGGCGTCAACTCCCGCCTCGCAGCCCAGGAGACCCTGGAGTCCACCTACGGCAACATCAATACGCCCAGCGTCTGGGTCGATGGCAACAATGGCCAGTCCTACTATGTGGTGACGTCCTACAAGGATATCCATGACCCCTCGGCCCTCATGGAAGTCCCCTTGCGCATGGATGGATCGGGCAAGACCGTGACGCTCGGGGCCTACAGCCAGGCCAGGCGGGCGGTGGGTCCGGTCATGGTCGAGCGCAATGCCATGGAGCGGGCCGGCTCGCAGCTGATGCAGACCGAGGGGCGGGATATCGGCAGTGCGGCCTCGGAGCTGGAAAGGAGACTGCATGCCGACCCCCGCACCGAAAAACTGAAATGGAATTTCGTCGGGGAAGTCGCCCTCATGCGCACCACGTTTTCAGGGCTGGGGCTGGCCATCGGCCTCGCGGTGATGATGATCTTCATGATCATGGCCTCGCAGTTCAAGTCGCTGCGCCTTCCCTTCGTCATGCTCTTCACCATTCCCGTGACCCTGGTGGGCATCGTCATGGCGCTCATGGCCGCAGGCCAGGGCTTTTCCATCACGGCCATGATGGGCATCCTGATGGTGATCGGCATCGCCGTGAGCAACGGCATCCTCATGGTGGACGATGCCAACCGGCGCCTGCTGGAAAACGGGGACAAGCTCCAGGCGATTCTCGAGGCCGCCCGCAGCCGGTTCGTACCCATCGCCATGACCAGCCTGGCCACGGTCATCGGACTCATCCCCACGGCCATGGGACTGGAGCACGGCACCGAATCCAACCAGCCCCTCGCCCTGGCCGTGGTGGGTGGCCTGACGTCCTCCACTCTGCTCTCCCTATTCCTGGTGCCGGTGATGTTCCTCTTCTTTGCCCAGGAGCCTTCCCAAGCAGAAAGGAGCGCCCCATGAGGAACCCATGTCTGCTCCTCCTTCCGCTCCTGGCGGCGGGAACGGTCTGGGGCACGGAGGCGCCGGCCCCCATGCGCCTCAGCCACAAGGCGGCCCTCCGTCTGGGGCTCACCAACCTGCTCCAGGCCCGCATCGCCCGGGAAATCCGGGAACAGCTCCGCCAGGCGCCCGAGGCTGAGATGGGCATCTTCGATTGGCAGCTCAATGCCTCCGCTTCCAACGGCAAGCTCGAGTACGGGGACCTCAATCCCCGTTTCAGCGGCCTCTCGAACCTCTATCTCACGAACTTCAACACCATGCAGGATGCCCGCTCCGCCAGCCTGGGACTGACCAAGCTCGATGCTTTTGGCGGCACGGTCAACCTCAATTTCAGTACCGGGTTCAATGCCAGCTCCTACCTCGTGAACAACCAGACCCTTCCCATCGGCCCTTCGGCCTCCCTGGCCTTCGACACCCTGAACCCCTATACCGGGAGCGTCAGCCTCAGCTATACCCAGCCCCTGCTCAGGGGCTTCGGCAGGTCGGCCACCGAGGCCAAACTGCGGGCGGCGTTGGAAGAAGCCAGGGGCGCCGGGGAAGGCTACCGGGCCCGCATGCAGGAGCTGCTCACCCGGGTGGATAACCTCTACTGGGATCAGGTCTACGCTCACCAGAACCTGGAGAACAAGCAGATCGCCCTTAAACTCGCGCAAACACACCTCGAAGAGGACCAGGAGAAGGTGAAGGCCGGCATGCTCGCCCCCATCGAACTCCCCCAGGTGGAGGCCACCGTGGCGGAACGTGAGAAACAGCTGCTGGCGGCCCAGGCCCTCCTCGTCAACTCCCAAGCCGCGCTGCTCGAAACCCTCTTCCCGGATGGGGACCGGCCCTCTGCTCTCGAGCTGACGGACGCACCGGCCCCCGGAGCCGAACCGGTGGCCCTGGCCCAGGCCAAGCGCATCGCCGTGGCCCACCGGCCGGAAATCGGCCAGGCCCAGTATTCCCTTGCCGCCAATCGCAGCCTCGAGAAGGCCGCCACTAGTGCCATCCTGCCCAAGCTGGACACCCAGCTGGCCGTGCTCCGGGACACCACCAGCCACTCGGACGTGAATGCCGTTTTCAATGACTGGTCCCAGGGAAGGTACCCCGGCTACTACGTGGGGCTCAGCTTCTCGTTTCCCCTCCAGAATCGGACCAGCCGGGCCAGGCTCGCCCAGGCCCGCTCGGCCATACGGAGTTCCCAGTACCTGGTGCAGGACACCGTGACCAGCGTGAACCTGGACGTGGAACAGGCGTATACGGACCTCATCACCGCCCGGAAACAGGTGGAGGCCGCCGACAAGGCCCTGGCCTTCCGGAAGGAGAGCCTGGAGGCGGAGATGTCCAAGCTGGAGAACGGCATGACCACGCCGTTCTTCGTGCTTCAGAGACAGGACGAGCTGGATCAGGCCCGCACCGCCGACCTGGAGGCCCGGATCGCCGCGGAGAAGGCGCAGACCAACCTGGCCCGGGCCATGGGCATCCTGGTGGAGACTGTGGAATAGCTGCCTAAAATCGCCACGCGGTTCACCTGGAGCCCTGGCCGGCCGACGATGATGGTCGAATGAACCTGGAGCAACCTTGGAGGATTCCCCGAAAAAGGACCACGAGCCACGCGAGAGCGGCCGCGCTGCGCTCCGGAAATGGGCTTTCCGGCGCTGGGCCGTTGCGCTGGCCGTGGCCTTCTCCCTGGGCGCAGTGGCCCTGGTGGTCCTTTTTGGGGAGGGCCGGGAAGCTTCGACAGCTCTGGAGGAATTGGCCCAGGACCAGGGCGCCCAGGCGGTTTCCGTAGCCGATCTGCTGACCATGGAACTGGAGACCTCTCCGGTGTCGGCTCTCCCTTCGGATCCTTCGATCCGGGCGGTCCTGACTCCCCTGGAGCATCCCGGGACCCTGCACTTGTTCCTCCTGCCTCCCAGAGGCAACCAGCTGCTGGGTCTGGATGGCCGGTCGATCCAGGATCCTGGGCTCAGGGCTCCCTTGGAGCAGGGGGCGCGCTGGGTGCGCCTGGACCGGGGCCAGGCCGGGAAGCTGGGGTTGCCCCCAAGGATGGCCATGGCCGGCCTGGCCTGGGCCACGGCTCCCGGTGGCCAGAAATGGGGCGTGGCCACGGTCGCGAGCGCCCTGCGGGAGCGGGACCGGAGCTACCGGTCCCGGGTCCGCACGGTGGCCAGCCTGCTCGTGATGGGGGTCATCGTCCTGGGTTTCGGGGGCGTGGCCCTCCGGCTCCAGCGGGAGGAACTGCAGCTGGCCCGGGTGCTGGAACTTAACGAACTCCAGCGCGAGAAGGAGGCCCAGCTCAACCAGGCGAGCCGGGCGGCCACCATGCTGACCTTCGCCGCCGGCCTGGCCCACGAGGTGAGTACGCCCCTGGGCGTCATCGCAGGCCGGGCCCAGCAGATCCTCGCGAGACTCCAGGAGGACGAGAAGACCCGCCGGGCCGTGCTCACCATCCAGGAGGAAGCCGAGGGCCTGGGCCGGATGGTGCGCCGGTTCCTGGACCTGGCGCGGGGGGGCTCCCCGGCCCTGGAGGCGGCGGACCCCGCCGCCCTGGCCCGGAGCGCGGCGGCCATGGTTGAGCACCGATTCCAGGAAGCCTCGGTGGAATTGAAGCTGGATGTGGCTCCGGACCTGCCGATGCTCCACGGGGATGCCCGGCTGCTGCTCCAGGTCCTCGTGAACCTCCTCATCAACGCCTGCGACGCAGCCCAGCACGTGGCGCTGGTGGTGCGCCATGAGGGCGCACTGCTCACGTTCCGAGTGTCGGACAATGGCGCCGGCATCCCGCCCGAAGTGGCCAGCCGCGTGCTGGAGCCCTTCTTCAGCACCAAGCCGGCGGAACGGGGGACGGGGCTGGGCCTGGCGATTGCCCATGAAATCGTGAAAATGCACCGCGGCACCCTGCGGATCGAGTCCCGCCCCCACCAGGGCACACTGGTGACCGTGGCCCTGCCCATTTGAGGACCTCCCTTGAACAACCTGCGAAAGAACAGAATCCTGATCGTGGACGATCACCTGGAGATGGCCGAGATGCTGGCCGATGGCCTCTCCGATCTGGGTTTCGAGACGCGGGCGGTGGCCTCGGGGCGGGCCGCCCTGGAACTGCTGGAGGAGGGCTGGCCCGAGGCCGTGGTCACCGACCTCCGGATGCACGAGGTAGGGGGTCTGGACCTGCTGGCGCGATCCAGGAGCCTGGACCCCGAACGCCCGGTCATCGTCATGACCGCCTACGGCGCCGTGGATTCCGCCGTGGCGTCCATCCGCCAGGGGGCCTACCACTACCTCACGAAGCCCTTCAAGCTTGACGAACTGGAGATCTACCTTCGCCGTGCCCTGGCGGACCGGGCCCTCCGGACCGAGGCGGCGGAACTGAGGCGCATGCTCCAGACTCAGTTCTCCTCCCTGGGCCTGGTGGGCCGCAGCCGCGGGATGCGGGAAATCTACGGCCTCATGGAGCGAATTGCCCCGGCGGAGGTACCGGTCCTGATCCTGGGCGAGACCGGCACCGGCAAGGGTCTCGTGGCCCGGGCCCTGCACGCCCGGAGCCGCCGGGAGGGCGGCCCCTTCGTGGCCGTGAACTGTGCGGCCCTGCCGGAGACCCTGCTGGAGAGCGAACTGTTCGGTCATACCAGGGGGGCTTTCACCGGGGCCGTGAAGGACCGCATCGGGCTGTTCCGGGAGGCCCACACCGGTACCCTTTTCCTGGACGAGGTCGGCGACAT
Organism: uncultured Holophagaceae bacterium; assembly: GCA_903839205.1. Lineage (GTDB taxonomy): Bacteria > Acidobacteriota > Holophagae > Holophagales > Holophagaceae > Geothrix. The sequence continues at coordinate 17,109 of CAIMBM010000108.1, forward strand.
GCCCCTGAGCCTCCAGTCCAAGCTCCTGCACGTCCTGGAACGGGGGGAGATCCGGCCCCTGGGTTCCGAAAAGGCCGTGGCGGTGGACGTGCGGATCATGGCCGCCACCCATCGGGACCTGCGCCAGATGGTGGCGGCTGGCTCCTTCCGCGAGGACCTGCTCTACCGCCTGGATGTCATCACCCTGGACCTGCCCTCGCTGCGACACCGCAAGGAGGACATCGCGGAGCTTTTCGAGCACTTTCTCGAGGTGTCCAGGGCCAAGCACCCCCATTCTCCCGTGGAGCGCGCGGCCCCCGAGGTGCTGATGCGGCTGTTGGAGTACCGCTGGCCCGGGAATGTCCGGGAATTGGCCCATCTGGTCGAGCGCATGGTCGTCCTGGGCCGGGAGCCGGAACTGCGCGCGTCGGACCTGCCCCCTTCACTCGGCGCCCCCCAGGGCCGGGACTGGGAGGGATTCGACGAGATCGTCAGCAGCCGGGAGATGCAGCGCCGCTATGCGGCCTGGGTGCTGGAGAAGCTCGGAGGGAACAAGGCCCGCACCGCCGAGACCCTGGGAATCGACGTGAAGACCCTCGGGAAATGGCTCTCGGACCCTGCCCCTGCGGGGACCGATGCCGACCCGGAGCTCTCAGGAGGCGGCTGAAGGCGTCGATCAGGAAGAACCTGGCCGCGGTTCAGGTGGACTCGGACAGCACCCCAGTCCTGGACATCAATCGCCGAAGCAGATGCCCAGGTCGCGCCCGGTGAGGAGCGTGTCGCAGTCCAGGGGCACGGCTTTCATGCGGCCTGCGACCTCCTCCAGGGGCACATAGTTCACGTTCGGAAGGGCCAGGGCCACCATGACGCCGCTCTGCCCCTCTTCCAGGGCCCTCACGGCGGCGGCCCCGAACCGCAGCGCCGCGAGCCGATCGAAGCTGGTGGGGCTGCCCCCGCGGAGCAGGTGCCCCAGGACCACCACCCGGGTGTCCTTGCCCGTGAGCTCCTGGAGGGACTTGGCCACCCACTCGCCGATCCCCCCCAGACGCTCGGCGTGCCCCACCCCAGCCTGTTCCAGCACGGCGTGGCGCCCGTCGGCGGGTGTGGCCCCTTCGGCCACCACCACCAGGGAATACATGCGGCCCACCTGGTCCCGGGCGCGGATCTTGGCCGCCACCTGCTCCAGGTCGAAGGGGATCTCCGGGATCAGGATGGCGTGGGCACTGCCCGAGATGCCTGAATGGAGGGCGATCCAGCCGGCGTAGCGGCCCATCATCTCCACCACGATCACCCGCTGGTGGCTCTCGGCGGTGCTGTGGAGCCGGTCCAGGCATTCCGTGGCGAAGCTCACGGCCGTGTCGAAGCCGAAGGTGGTGTAGGTCTTGTCCAGGTCATTGTCGATGGTCTTGGGCACGCCCACCACGCGCAGGCCCTTCTGGTGGAGGGCGTTGGCGATGGTGAGGGAGCCGTCCCCGCCCACGGACACCAGGGCATCCAGTTCCTTCCGGGCGAAGGTCTCCACGATCTCGTCGGTGCGGTCCACCTCCTTGACCGATCCGTCTGGCATCTTCACGGGGAAACACAGGGGATTGCCCTTGTTGGTGGTGCCCAGGATCGTGCCGCCCAGGTGGCCGATGCCCCGCACCCGGTCCCGGGTGAGGCGGAACACGCCGCCCTCGGGATAGCGCTCGGGGAACAGGATGCCGTTGTACCCGTCCCGGATGCCGTAGCATTCCCAGTCGCGGTTGGAGGCGGCGATGACGACGGCGCGGATGACGGCGTTGAGGCCGGGAGCGTCGCCCCCGCCCGTGGAGATTGCGATGCGTCGGATGCCCTTGGACATGGAGCCCCTTCCTGGGTGGATGAATGGAAGCGTATCAAAAGGACCCGAGGCGGTCCCGCACTATGGGAGGGGCACGGGAACGCCTTCGGCCTTCCAGATGTCCCGGGCGTACTCCCGGACCGTGCGATCAATGGAGAACTTCCCCATTCCCGCCACGTTGAGGATGGACAGGCGGGCCCACTCCGAGGGGTGCGCATAGGTGGCCGACACGCGTTCCTGGGTCTCCAGGTAGGAGGCGTAATCGGCACAGTGGAAGTAGGGGTCCGAGTCCCACAGGATCCGGCCGAGGGCCTGGAACCGCCCCCCATCCAGGGTGGCGATGGTCTCGATGGCCCGCTGCAGTTCGGGATTGCCCCCGATCCATTCCCCGGGTCGGTAGCCCGCGTCCCTGAGACCCACGATGCCAGCGGCCGTGTGCCCGAAGATGAATATGTTGGCCTCGCCCACCTCCTCGCGGATCTCGACATTGGCCCCATCCAGGGTACCGATGGTGAGGGCGCCGTTGAGGGCCGCCTTCATGTTGCCCGTGCCGGAGGCCTCGGTGCCTGCGGTGGAGATCTGCTCCGAGAGCTCGGCGGCAGGGAAGATCAGTTCCGCGAGGGATACGCGGTAGTTGGGCAGGAAGGCCACGCCCAGGCGGCCCCTGGCGGCCGGATCCGCCTCGATGGCCCGGGCCATGGCATTCGTGAGGTGGATGATCTGTTTGGCCACCCAGTAGGCCGGCGCGGCCTTCCCCCCGATGAGGGCGACCCGGGGGACGCCCGCATCCACGCCATCCCGCAGGCGGTTCCAGAGCGTGGCGACGTGGAGCAGGTTCAGCAGCTGCCGCTTGTACTCGTGGATCCGCTTCACCTGGACATCGAACAGGAGCTCCGGATCGAGGGTGAAGGCATGGCCTTCCCCAGCCCAGGCGGCCAGGCGTTCCTTGTTGGACCGCTTGATCCGGGTCCAGCGCTCCTGGAAGGCCCGGTCCACTGCAAAGGGTTCGAGCCCCCGCAGGGCGTCCAGGTCCCGGGTCCAGGTCTCGCCGATGGCCTCGGTGATCAGGCGGGCCAGGTCCGGATTGCACTTGAGGAGCCAGCGCCGGGGCGTGATCCCGTTGGTCTTGTTGTTGATCCGGCCCGGGAAGAGCTCGTTCATCTCCGCAAAGGTGGAGGCCTTCAGGATGTCCGTGTGCAGCTGGGCCACCCCATTGACGGAATGGCTCCCCACGATGGCCAGGTGGGCCATCCGAACGCTGTGGCCATGGTCGACGATGGCGAGCCGCTCGAGCTTGGCATCGTCGAAGGGATAGCGTTCCCGCACGGTCATGCGGAACCGGCGGTCGATCTCCTCCACGATCTCCACGTGGCGGGGCAGCAGGTGGCGCCAGAGCTCCAGGGGCCAGATCTCCATGGCCTCGGGAAGGATCGTGTGGTTGGTATAGGCGCAGACCTGCTGGGTCAAAGCCCAGGCCAGGTCCCATTCCAGGGACTCCTGGTCCACCAGCACCCGCATCAGCTCGGGGACCACCAGGGCCGGGTGCGTGTCGTTCATCTGGATGGCGACCTTGTCCGGGAGGTCCTCCCAGCGGCAGCCGGGGCGCTTCTTGAAGCGGCGGATCACGTCCTGGAGCGTGGCCGAAACGAAGAAGTACTGCTGTTTCAGGCGCAGTTCCTTGCCGGCACTCTGGTCATCCGCCGGGTAGAGGACCTTCGAGATGTTCTCGGACACCGTCTTGTCCTCGACGGCCTGCACATAATCGCCGGTGTTGAACCGGGCCAGGTTGAACTCGCGGCTGGACTTGGCGGACCAGAGGCGCAGGGTGTTGACGGTCCCGTTCCGGAATCCGGCCACGGGGGTGTCGTAGGCCACGGCCCAGACGTCCTGGGTATCGCGCCAATCCACCCGGTACCGCCCCGTCTCGTCCACGTACCCGTGGGTGTGGCCGTGGAACCGGACCGGGAAGATGGCATCGGGTCGCTGGATCTCCCAGGGGTTGCCATAGCGCAGCCAGCCGTCGGGGTACTCGACCTGCTGGCCATCGACGATTTTCTGGTAGAAGATCCCGTACTCGTAGCGGATGCCATAGCCATAGAAGGGCAGCTCCAGGGTGGCGGCCGCATCCAGGATGCAGGCGGCCAGACGGCCGAGTCCCCCGTTGCCCAGCCCCGCGTCCCACTCCTGTTCCCCGATGTCCTCGAGCCGGTAGCCGAGGTCCTGCATGGCCCGGCTATAGGCGTCCTCAGCGCCCAGGTTCACCACGTTATTGAGCAGGGCCCTGCCCATGAGGAATTCCAGGGACAGGTAGTACACACGTTTCGCATCCTGGTGGTAATAGGTGCTCTGGGTCTTGAACCAGCGCTCCATGAGCCGGTCGCGGACCGCCAGGGACAGCCCCTGGTAGACATTGAAATCGGTGGCGGTGTGATGGTCCTTGGCGATCGAATACATCATCCGGTGGGCGAACGCATCGATGATGTGCGGCCCGTCCATCCCCCCTGCCGCAGGAGTTGGAATGCATCGGGCTCCAACATTCATCGCCGAGCTCCTTCAAGACAGGGCCGGAGTCAAGGGGCTCCGCTAGGGAGAATAAGGCGAACGCCCCGGCCACGGCTCAAGCTCATCTCGGCACCTTCGGCAGATATCTTGGGTATTGGCGCCAGAAGGTGTCCGAGCCGGGGGCAGGGCCTGCAAGTTGAGCAGATCCGTAGGGGTCTGGATGGGCTTGGAGGCGTGGTTCCGGGCGAAGTTGCGCTCCCGCACCGCATCGTCGACAGGGGGAGCAGGGATTCGAGCCTCAGCGGGGATGCCCCCCTCGCACCCTCAGCTGGACGACCGTCCACACGATCCCTCCGAAGGCGCTCAAGGTGGCCCCCAGGACGACCACGCCCATCCACCCGAAGCGGCCGAAAGCCGCAGCCGAGCCCAGAGACCCGGCCGCTCCGCCGAGGAAATAGCTGGTCATGTAGGCGGCGGTGAGGCGGTTCCGGGCCTCGGGGCGGATCCGGTAGATGGCGGCCTGGTTGCTGATGTGCACGCCCTGGACCGCCAGGTCCAGGAGCAGCACGCCGACCAGGAAGGCCGCCATGGAATACCTGACCAGGGCCAGGGGTGCCCAGGAACCCAGGAGGACCAGGAGCCCACCCCCCGTGGCCCAGCCGCCCTTCCCCCGGTCGGCAAGGCGGCCTGCACTGGAGGCGGCCAGGGCCCCGGCCACACCCACCAGCCCGAAGAGGCCGATGGTGCTCGGCGACATCCGGTGGGGCGGCCCCGCCAGCTGGAAGGCCATGGAGGTCCAGAACACGCTGAAGGTCCCGAAGGTGGCAGCCCCGATGAGGGCCCGGAGGCGCAGGACCGGCTCGTCCCGGAACAGCGCGAAGATGGAGAGGAGCAGCCTGAAGTAGGAAAGGTCCACGGGCTGATGGTACCGAGGCAGGGCGCGCCGCAGCACCAGGGTGGCCACGACCATCGCCCCCGCCCCCGTGAAATAGACGGTGCGCCAGCCGCCCAGGGAGGTCAGGGCCCCCGCCACCGTGCGGGCGAGGAGGATGCCCAGCAGCAGTCCGCTCATGATGGTCCCCACCACCTTGCCCCGCTTTTCCGGGGCGGCCAGGGTGGCCGCAAACGGGACCAGGATCTGGGCCACGACCGAGAAGAGCCCCGTGAGGGCCGTCCCCACCAGCACCATGGAAAGGGTGGGTGCCAGGGCCGTGGTCAGCAGCCCCGCCGCCGACAGGAGCGCCATGACCACGATCAGTCCCCGCCGCTCGATCAGGTCCCCCAGCGGCACGAGGAACAGGAGTCCGGCGGCATAGCCCAGCTGGGCGGTGGTCACGATGACGCCGGCCTTGGTCGTCGACAACCCCAGGTCCCTGGCCATGGTGGGCAGGAGGGGCTGCGGGAAGTAGTTGCTCGCCACCGCCAGCCCCGTGGCCGTGGCCATGATCAGGACGAGCAGAGGGGAGAGCCCCGTGAGTCCATGGTCAGAGGTCATTCCAGAAAGGTTCCCATTTCCCCCACCTCACGCCGAGAGCCGCTCATGTGGAATCGAGGACTTCCCGCACTCTGGCAGCCAATTCACGGATGGTGTAGGGCTTTTGTAGGAAGGTGACCCCTTCCAGGAGGACCCCCTGGTTGGCGATGATGTCGGCGGTGTAGCCGGAGACGAACAGGCACTTCAGGTCCGGCTTCCGCTGGCAAAGACGCTCCGCCAGTTCCCGCCCGTTCATGCCCGGCATCACCAGGTCGGTGATGAGTAGGGAAACCGCGTCTAGGTTCCTCTCCACGAGTCGCAAGGCCTCTTCCGGTGCGCCAGCCACCAGGGCCCGGTAGCCCAGGGACTCCAGGGCTTCCAGCGTTAGCGCACGGAGGCTGTCATCGTCTTCCACGACGAGGAGTGTCTCTCCGTGCCCCCCCGACAGACCCTGTACTGGTTCTGGCGGCGCCTGGTGCGCCATCTCCTCAATCCTGGGCAGGTAGATCCTGAACGAGCTCCCCTGCCCGGGTTCGCTCTGGACCTCGATGACCCCATGATTCTGCTGCACGATGCCATAGACCGTGGCAAGGCCCAGCCCCGTCCCTTTTCCCAAACCCTTGGTGGTAAAGAAGGGTTCGAACATGTGTTCGAGGATGTCTGGGGTCATGCCGCACCCACTGTCGCGGACCAGGAGCAGGACATACTCCCCGGGCACCGCCCCGAAGTGCGAAGCGCAGAATCCAGCATCGATGACGGCGTTGCGCGTCTCGATGCTGATCCTGCCCACGCCCTGGATGGCATCCCTGGCGTTGACGCAAAGATTGGCCAGGATCTGGTCAATCTGGGAGGGGTCCATGCGAATGGGGCCTAGCCTCTGCGCCGGCGTCCAGATGAGCTCGATATCCTCGCCGAGCAGCCGCCGGAGCATGGTGAGCGTGCCCTCGATCGTGTCATTGAGGTCCAGGGCACGGGGCGACACGGTCTGCTTCCGGGCGAAGGCGAGCAGCTGCCTTGTCAGTCCCGCGGAACGCTCGGCGGCCTTCATGATCTCCCGCAAAGAGTTCGTGATCGGATCCCCAGGGTCCGCCTGGGACAGCGCGAGGTCCGTCCGGCCCATGATGACGCCGAGCATGTTGTTGAAATCATGCGCCACGCCACCCGCCAGACGGCCAACGACTTCCATCTTCTGGGATTGGAGCAACTGATCCTGCAGGTGCCCTCTGGCCTCCTCAGCCTGCTTCCGCTCAGTGATGTCGCGACCCTCGGGAATCAGGAGGGCGACCTTCCCCTCTTCGTCGAACACCGGCTTCAGGGAGAAATCGACGATGTGAATGGTCCCTTCGACATCGGCGTGCGTGGTTTCGTAGCGCAGGGTCTCTCCCCGGGCCGCCCGCTGGATGGCGTCCCGGAGCCGCCCCTGTTCCTCTGGGGAATGCGCCCACCAAGGGCCCTCCCAGAAGGGCTTCCCGGTCACCTCCGGGATTGCTGCCCCAATGAAATCAAGCGCGGTCTGATTGACCTCCAGCAGGATTCCCTCCGGAGAGAGAAGCCCGACGAATCCGTAGGAGAGGTCGAAGATGGCCCGCGTCTTCCGCTCGCTCTCACGCATCGCCGCCTCGGCCTGCTTGCGCTCCTGCAACTCCTGCGCAAGTTGACCCAGGTGGTGAGCCAGGTCCTGGTCCTGTTCCTGGATCTTCTCCAGCATGCCGTTCAAGGATCCTGCGAGGGCATCGAATTCACGCGTTTTCTGCCTCTCTGCCCGGAGGCCGAAGTTCTTCTTCTCGGAAACGGCCTCAGCCAGCCTTGCCAGGTTCAAGATCGGACCAGTCAGGACATGTTGAAGCCTCAGTGAGATCAGGAAGAGCCCTGCGCCGATGATGGCGATGGCGGTGGTCAGTGCGATGGCACCCGTCCGGATCTGGCGGTGCAGTTCGGCGAGGTCGGACTCCAGGACCAGGGTGCCCACCTGATGGCCGTCCGTGCTTCGGATTCTGCTGGACACCAGCAGCCCACCCCCAGCCTCATAAAGGCCCTCATCCAGTTCCCTGGCAGCCAGCTTGCGGGGAATGCCACCGCCACGCGAATACACCGCCAGCACGGACCTGTCGGCTCGGAGGATCTGGGCCTGCATGATGTCGGGGCGCTGCCGAAGGGCCTCCAGGAGCTTGGCAGCCGAGGCCGGGTCCTCGAAGGAGACCATGGGCGCGGCGTTGTAGGCCAACAGGACCCCGAGACTCCCCAGATCCTGCCTGGCGGTCCGACGCGAATTCTGGACCAGGAACAGGAAGAAGAACGACCCGGCGACAAGAATGCCCAGCCCTGCGGTCCCCAGGAGGATCGCGAGGGTTCGGTGTCGGATGGAGGGTTTGGCAGAGGCGAGCATGACCATGGCTCAGGGACGCCGCTTGGGCGGAACAAGGACTCGGGCCACCTTCAGCACCTGGGCCCCGATGGCGAAGCCCTCCTCTTCGAGGGCCCGCTGGTTGAGGCCGAGCCTCAGGTAGGTCCCCTCGACCAGGAGGTTCACCATGACCCCCTGGGCAGCCAACTGGTCGCCTTCGGCCACGGTGAGAATGGCCCGTGAGCGGCACCAGGCGACAATGGCCCTGGCTCGGGCGCTCTCTGATCGGCAGATGAAGAGCAAGTCGCAGTCCTGACCTTCAGGCACATGCGGCAGGTAGCGGATGCGGATGGGGCGCCCCTGGATCAGGCGCCCCTTGGCATAGTTCTCAAGCTCACCGTGGAATGGGGACTCCCCGAGCACGACGATCACGAAGGGCGAAGCTGCATCCTTCGGCCTGGGGAACTGGAGGAAGGACGCCAGTTCAATGATGAACTGCGCCTTGAGGGTCCATTCCCCCTGCCCGGCCGGTGCCAGGGTGAAGACCGGCGCAGCCATGAGGCAGCCCGTGGGCACCAGGAGCAAGGGCAGTAGCGCCACGAGGGCCCGGTGCGGCAGGGAATCCACAAGCCTGCTCCAGATGTGCATCAACCCGGGTCTCCCGCTAGAAATTGTAGGAGACACGGAAGGACACCTCTCTGCCGGGACCTGGGAGGGGGGAATTGCCGCCCTGGGTGGGGTCACCATACCCCTGGATGTAGGGATTCTGGGAGCCCAGCAAGTTGGACACCCCAACCCCCACCTCCAGCTTCCTGACCAGGGGAGCATTGTAAGTGGCAAAAAGGTTGACCAGGGTGACCGGGGCGAACCGGGTGGAGGTCGGCGTGAAGCCTGCATACCCATACCGAGGCCCGAGTTGGATCGCACCCCCATCGAGGGCCCAGGCCGGAGTGACATGCAGATGCCCCTGGAGGGAGAGCTTCAGGTCGGGGAGTCCCACATGGAAGCCCTGGTGGCCCAAGGGCAGGTCCCAGTACGAACTCAAATCCCCGGGCGACGGGGCCTGAGCCTGGGTATAGCAGAAGGAGGCCTTGATCCACCCCGCTTCGACGTGGGTCTGCGTCTCCAACTCGATGCCCCTGGACCCCGTCCTGGGCAGGTTGGTGAACACATCCCCCTCCCCGGGCAGGTAGATGTAGCTGATGGGGTCCCGGATCTGGATCCAGAACAGATTGGCCGTGGCATAGGTACTGGAGCCCACCCGGTGTCCCAGTTCCATCTCATAGGTGGTCGTCCGCTCGGGCCGGATGGTCGGGTCATCCCGCAGTTCGGCGATGGCCGGGGCGCAGAAGGCGCCGGAAGCGATGACCTTCAGGTGCCAGTCCTGTTCTGAATGCATGACCGCAAGGCGGGGGCTGGTGACGCTGCCGAACAGGCTGTGGTTGTCCACCCGGGCCCCGAGATCCAGGGAAAGCCACCCCGGTGCCCAGAGGGTCTGGAGCATCAGGGCATTGTTCATGAAATCCCAGGTGCCGGTTCTCGGGTTCGTGGCTGGGCGGTGGTACTGGACCGAGTGATCCCGGGTCTGCTCTGCGCCCACGAGGGCGCTCAGGTCTGAGCCGGAAGACCACTTGGCCTGGATTCCCGCCACGGTCCGGGTGCTGTCCTGGGTCCCGATCTCGGTGTAGTACCAGGGCTGCTGTTCCTTGTAGCTCACGTACGGTTTCAGGCTCCAGGCGCCGAGATCCACCTGGTAGGCCAGGGAGAGGAGGTCGCTCCTGAAGGTCATGGGCGGGTTGGTACCCGGCAGGAACTCCTGGGTGTAGTCCCGGACCAGGTAGTCGTCGCGGATGTACCGGACGTCGAGGCTACCGGACTTCAACCCCATGTTCAGGAAATTCATGCCCAGCTGACCACGGCGATCCACGGGGACCGCGACTGAATCCGAAACAGGGAAGGCCCCCTGCCCTCCGAGGCCGAGGCCACCGGCGTAGCTGAGGGAAAAGTCGGTGCCGGACCATGCCTTGCCGAAGGCTACAGTGGCCTGCCGCTCCAGTTGGCCCCCCATGGAGACCCCGGTGAGGCTTCCGCTGACCCCGTCCATCTGGGCACCCTGCACCGTGCTGACCTTGATGACCGCGCATTCGGCGTAGCCCCCGTAGAGCACCGAGCCGGGCCCCCGGATGATCTCGATCTTGTCGATGGTCTGAACCGGATAGTGCCAGCCGAACTGCGTGGTCCCGTACTGGGTCTCGTTCATCTCCTGCCCGTCCACGAGCAGCAAGACCTTGCCGTAGTGACCGAAATTGCCCCGGGTGGCCACCCCGACGACCCCCTGGGTGTCCGAGGCGAACTCGAAATCGGCCAGGGTACGGAGGACATCCATCAGATCCTTGGCCCCGCTCGATCGGATGTCATCCCCGCGCAGCAGCGTGACGATGCCAGGGCTGTCCCGAATGGACAGGGGAACGTAGGAAGCGACCGTGATCGGCGTGTCGAGGAGGTCCAGGAGCCTGCTCCCATCGCCCGAAGCCGGACCCTGGGCCTGCTGACCGAAACCGATGGTACAGACCAGGAGCAGGGGCACTCGGGGGACCAACGCCAAATGACGCCTCCGGAAGGTAGTTCTATTTCGGAAGCGGTTCCGCACTGGATTAATTCTAGGCGACCCCCGCAGGGGGGCCATCCGGCCAGTAGGTTCTCAGCCCCCGACCCGTTCCAGGAATCGCTCCCGGCGCTCCCGGGGCCAGCGCCCGCAGAAGGCCGGTTTCTGCTCCTTCACCCGCCTCAGGCAGAGGAGGCAGCCGGGGGTGCAGGGATTGATCAGTTCCGCGATCTCTCCCCGCGCCTTCCGCGGCCAGAGGGGATCGGCGAAGAGCACCCGCCCCAGGCCCACGAGGTCGGCCATGCCCTCCCGGAGGATGGCTTCCGCCGTGTCCGGGCTCTGGATGCGCCCGGCGGCCACGACGGGGATTCCGGGAAGGGCCTGCTTGATGGCCTGGGCGTAGGGGACCATGAAGCCCTCCTTCGCGTCGTCTTCCACGTACCGGGGGAGCTGGAAGGCGTCGTAGCACCCGGTCATCACCGACAGGTAGGTGATCCCGGCCTTGGCCAGCTCCCGGGCGAAGGGGAGGGTGTCCGCCAGGGTCAGGCCGCCGGGCACGTACTCATCCGCGAGGAACCGGTAGCCGACCGTGAAGGCGCTGCCCACCTCGGCCCGGACGGCGGCCAGGACTTCGAGGGGGAAGCGCATGCGCCGCGAGGCGTCTCCGCCGTAGGCATCCTCTCGGAAGTTCGTGCGGGGGGACAGGAACTGCGGAAGCAGGTAGCCCGTGCCGCCGTGCAGCTCCACCCCGTCGAACCCGGCTTCCCGGGCGCGCCGGGCCCCGGCGGCAAAGGCCTGCACGACCCGGTCGATGCAGCCCTGGTCCATGGCCCGGGGTACCACGCCCCAGGTTTCGAAGGGTGAGGGCGCGATCCGGTCCGGCCGGTTCGCGTAGCGGCCCGCGTGGTGGATCTGCAGCACCGCGGGGATGCCCTGGCGCTGGATGGTGCGTGCCAGCCTGGCCAGCCCCGGGATGAAGCGGTCCTCGGAAATGAGCAGGGTCCGGGGACTGCCAAGACCGCAGGGCTCGACGGTCACGTTCTCCACGACGACCAGGCCCACGCCCGATCGGGCCATCTCGTCGTAGTAGTCGAGCACGAGGTCGTCCACCTCGTGGTCCTCGCGGGGATAGGCGAGGTAGAGCGGCAGGCTGACGATCCGGTTGGGCAGCCGGGTGCCGCCGAGACTGAGGGGGCTGAACAGGAGCCGGTCCATTCAGCCGTTCACATGGACCAGGGTGGCCTCGGGGTACCTCAGTCCGGCGGCGATCCCCGGCGGCGCCACGGCCTCGATCTGGGCCAGCTCACCGGAGGTGAGCACGATCTCCAGCGCGGCGAGGTTCTCGACCAGGTGGCTGCGGTGCGTGGTGCCGGGGATGGGCACGATGTCCTCTCCCTGGGCCAACACCCAGGCCAGGGCCAGCTGGGAAGTGCTGACGCCCTTCTGGCGGGAGAGCCCCTCGATCTTCGCCACCAGATCCAGATTCTTCTGGAAGTTCTCCCCTTGGAACCGCGGCGCATTCCGCCGGTAGTCGCCTTCGGGAATGTCCTCCAGCTTGCGGAACCGGGCCGTGAGGAACCCGCGGCCCAGGGGGCTGTAGGCCACGAAGGTGATGCCCAGTTCCCGGACCGTGGGGAGGATTGCGTCCTCGGGGTCCCGCGTCCAGAGGGAATACTCCGTCTGCAAGGCGGAGATGGGATGGACGGCATGGGCCCTGCGGATGGTGGCCGGGGAGGCCTCGGAGAGTCCCAGGTATCGCACCTTCCCGGCCTTCACCAGATCGGCCATGGTTCCCACGGTCTCCTCGATGGGAACGGTCCGGTCCACCCGATGCTGGTAGTAGAGATCGATGTGCTCCACACCCAGGCGCCTGAGGGAATCGTCACAGCAGGCCCTGACATAGTCGGGCCGTCCGTTCACCCCCTTGAAGCTCCCATCTTGGCCCCGCATGTTGCCGAACTTGGTGGCCAGTACCACCTCTGGCCGACGGCCCCGGATGGCCCGACCCACCAGTTCCTCGTTCTTGAATGGCCCGTACATGTCGGCGGTGTCCAGGAAGTTCAGGCCGCGGTCGAGGGCGTGGTGGAGGGTGGCGATGGACTCGGCTTCGGTCCCGCTCTTGTAGAACTCGCTCATGCCCATGCAGCCGAGGCCCAGGGCGGAAATCTCCAGGTTGGAATGGCCAAGGGTGCGGGTTTTCATGATTCCTCCTCCGTGGGGCCTGTCCAGGTGCTGGCTTCCCAAGATCCAAACCGCGTGCCGGTGCGAAGTTCGGCGTTGGTTTTCAAGCGGTCCCAGGTCCTTATTGTATCCTTCTCTACCCTCTGCCATTTTAGATGTTGAAGGTTAGTTGGCAGTGTTGGATTGGTTTTTGGGGAGATGAATCCTCCTTTCCCGCACCGCCAGCCCGTGCGAATGGAGATGCGCCATGCCCAATTTTGCCTCGGCTCTGAAAGAGGAAATCGTCCGACTCGCTCGGAAGGAACTGCGCAGTGAGACCGAAAGGCTGAAGAAGGCCTCGTCCCAATATCGGTCTGACATAGCCGCGCTGAAGCGGCGAGTCGAAGCCCTGGAAAAGCAGGTGTCCCGGGTTGAGAAAAAATCCAAGAGCAGCCAGGCCCCGGAGGGTTCTGCTGAGGCGATCCCCGTGCGGTTCAGCGCCAAGGGCCTGGCCTCCAAAAGGCAGCGCCTGGGGCTGGCCGCCGGGGATATGGGGCTTCTCCTGGGGGTCTCCGCACAGACCATCTACAACTGGGAGGCGGGCAAATCCCGACCGCGCCAACAACAGCTGGAGGCCATCGCGGCCCTGAGGGGCCTGGGCAAGCGGCAGATCAATGCCCGACTCACGGAACTCGCCGGATAGGCGCAGCCCGACCCGGAGCGCCCCCTTGGCAGTCCGGCCCAGGTGCCGCATACTATGTTTTTGCAGGATCTTTGTCAGTTTCATCACGCGATATCCAGAAAGGTGGAGGGACGGGCCCTGTGAAACCTTGGCAACCTGCGGAAGCAAGGTGCCAATTCCTGCCGCGAGTCATCGCGGAGAGATGCTGAAGTGTCATGAACTGACAGCAGACGGGCCCGAGAAATCGGGCCCGTCTGCTTTTTTGGATCGCCGTGAAACGATGAGATCCCTTCATTCATGGAGGCTCTTATGAGCGAGCAGTTCCTCGATACCAACGTGCCAGGCAACCCGGCCTACCACTTCACCATCCAGCCCCCCGTCCGGGAGGGCGGGGCCGGTTGGCTCCGCCGGCCCGAGCTGGTGCCGGATGCGGGCCTGGCCACCCAGTGCGTGCACGGGGGCGTGCAGCCGGACCCCGCCTACGGCGCGGTCATGCCACCGCTCTACCTGTCGTCCACCTTCGCCTTCAAGGACATCTGCACCAACGCGGGCTACGACTACACCCGCAGCGGCAACCCCACCCGCACGGCCCTGGAGGAGGCCCTCGCCCTGCTGGAGGGGGGCCACGGCGCCACCTGCACCAGCACGGGCATGAGCGCCATCCTGGTGGCCCTGAACCTGCTGCCCCACGGCAGCCACCTCATCGCCACTGTGGATTGTTATGGAGGTACTTTCCGGCTGCTGGAGCATGCCCGGCGGTTCTACGGCCTGGAGGTCACCTACCTGGACCTGGCGGACCTCGGGGCCCTGCAGGCGGCCCTCCGGCCCCACACGCGCATGATCTGGATCGAGACGCCCTCCAATCCCCTGCTCCGGCTCACGGACATCGCCGCCGTGGCCGCGATGGGCCATCGCCACCCGGACTGCCTGGTGGCCGTGGACAACACCTTCCTCTCGCCCTTCTTCCAGCGACCCTTCGCCCTCGGGGCCGACCTCGTCATCCACTCCACGACGAAGTACCTCAACGGGCATAGCGACGTGGTGGGCGGGGCCGTGGTATCGGGACCGGGCCGACCCCTGCTCACCCAGCAGATCCAGAGCGTGAACAATCTGCTGGGCACCTCCCAGTCGCCCCACGACTGTTTCCTGGTGCTCCGCGGCCTGAAGACCCTGCCCCTGCGCATGCGCCAGCACGAGGCCACGGCCCAGCAGCTCGCGGAGTTCCTCCTGGCCCACCCCGCCGTGGGGAAGGTCCACTACCCGGGCCTGCCCAGCCATCCGCAGCACGACCTCGCACAGCGTCAACAGAAGGGCTTCGGCGGCATGCTCAGCTTCGAGCTGAAGGAGGGCGGCAACAAGCGGCTGAACCATGTGCTGCGAAGCCTGAAGTGGTTCACCCTGGCCGAGAGCCTGGGCGGCGTGGAATCCCTGGTGGCCCACCCCGCCTCCATGACCCATGCCTCCATGACGCCCGAGGCCCGCCGGAGCGCCGGCATCAGTGACGACCTCATCCGCCTTTCCATCGGCCTGGAGAATGTGGAGGACCTGCGCTCGGACCTGGCCCAGGCCCTGACGTTTCCCTGACGCCCTCCCGGTTCCGACCGGAACCGGGATCCAAACCGAAGGAACAAGATCTGGCGGCCCACCTAAGACAGCAAGGGGGCCTGGAGAGGTCTCAGTTGTATTAATACTTAATTATTTTAATTAACTAACTTGACAATGAATTTGATTTCAACGATGCTGGATGCCTGGGGTTTGCCCCACCCCCTTTCGGAGAGCGCCATGCCCGGCTCCACTCACGACGACCCCCTTCCCGATTGCCATCCGTCCGCTGGCCCCCGGATTCTGCCCGCCTCTGCTCCCTCAGGTTTCGTCAGCCTTGTGGGTGCCGGCCCGGGTTGCCCTGACCTGATCACCCTGCGAGGCCTCAAGTCGCTGGCGGCCGCTGAAGTGGTTCTCTACGACGCCCTGCTGGACCCCAGCTTCACCGAGTATTTTCCCCAACAGGCCCTCGCCCTCTCCGTGGGCAAGCGCGGCGGACAGGCCCAGGTCGAACAGTCCGACATCCACCGCCTGATGATCGATCACGCCAGGGGCGGACGGCGGGTGGTGCGCCTCAAGGGGGGGGATCCCCTGGTCTTCGGCCGGGGCGGCGAGGAGGCCCGGGCCCTCGAGGCCGCCGGCATCTCCTTCGAGGTGATCCCCGGGGTCAGCGCCCTCCAGGCCGCCGCTGCCGGCGCGGGATTCCCTCTCACGCACCGGGAGGTCAGCCGCCGCATTACGATCCTGGAGGGCCACCACCTGCCAGACACGGCGGCGGCCTGGCGGGACCTGGCGGCCAGCGGCGGGACCATGGCCGTCTACATGGGCACCCGCACCCTGCAGGCCCTGTCCCGGTCCCTGCTGGAGCACGGCGCCCCGCCCACCCTGCCCGTGGCGCTGGTGGAGCGGGCCCAGAGTCCTGGCCAGACCAGCACCTTCTCGACCCTGGGCCATGCGGCCGCTGGCGCCCTGCGTCCTACCACCCCCGGCCCCGGACTCTTCTTCATCGGCGAGGCCTTGAACCACCGCTTCCACCCCACCCTGGAGATCCCTCATGAGCCTCTTGCCCCTGTTTCTGGATCTGCGCGGGAAGCGCGTGCTCGTGGTGGGCGGCGGGAACGTCGCGCGAGCTAAGGTCCTGGCCCTCCGCCCCACAGGGTGCAGCCTCCGGGTGGTGTCCCTGACCTTTGCACCGGCCTTCCTGGAGGCGCTGGATGGCTTCGACGTCGAGCGCCATCACCGGGCCTTCCAGCCCGCTGATCTGGAGGGCGTGCACCTGATTATCAGCGCCACCAATGACTCGGCGGCCAACTGGATCGTCGCCGCCCATGCCCGTTCACTGGGCCTCTGGGTGAATGCCGTGGATGATGCCGCGTCCTGCGATGCCCTGTTTCCCAGCATCCTCCGCCGGGGACCCTTCGTGGCCGCCATCAGCACGGAGGGGGCTTTTGCGGGGCTAAGCCGGGTGGTCCGGGAAGCATTGGAGGGACTGGTGCCCGACGCCACCGTCCCGGAGTTCGAGGCCCTGGTGGAGCTCCGCCAGCAACTCAAGCAGACCCTTCCCGATCCCCACCAGCGGGCCGAGTACCTCCGCGACATCCTCTGGCAGATCCAGCAGGACACCCTCCTTCCCAAGGCCTCCAACCAATGACCGACCACCCTGTTGAAGCCCTCAAGGCCGCCTCCAGCCACCTGCGGGGGAACCTGGCGGAGGAAGTGGCCAGCCCAGACCCGTCCTTTTCCAAGGATGGCCAGGTTCTCGTCAAGTTCCATGGTTTCTACCAGCAGAAGGACCGCTTCGAGAAGACGAAACCGCCGGTCCTGATGCTGCGGGGCCGCATTCCCGGGGGACGCCTCAGCGCCGAGCAGTACCTGGCCTGGGACCACCTGGCGGACAGCAATGGTGACGGCACCCTGCGCCTCACGTCCCGCCAGAGCCTCGAGCTGCACGGCGTCCTCAAGGGCGACGTGAAGGCCACCCTGCAGGGCCTCCAGGCCGCCCTGCAAACGACCAAGGGCGCCTGCGGAGATGTGGTCCGCACGGTCACCCAGGCCCCCAATCCCTGGCTGCGGCCCGATCTGGCCCAGCTGGACGTGGTGGTGGACCGCCTCGCTTCGCATTTCCAGGCCACTTCGAATGCCTACGCTGAGATCTGGCTGGATGGCGAGCGCGTGGACCCAGAACGGGAGCAGGAGCGCCTCTACGGGCCCACCTACCTGCCCCGCAAGTTCAAGATCAGCGTCACCGTCACCGGGGAGAACCTGGTGGACCTCTACACCAACGACCTGGGGCTGGCCGCCTCCTTCGACTCGAAAGGGTTCCTGGATGGTTTCTTCGTGCTGGCCGGCGGGGGCATGGGCATGACCCACGGGGATGACACCACCTTTCCGCGGGTGGCCGATCTCCTGGGCTGGATCCCGCCCGCGGCCCTGCTCCCGGTGGCCGAGGCCGTGGTGGGCGTGCACCGCGACGAGGGCAATCGCGAGGACCGGAAGCGGGCCCGCCTGAAGTACGTCATCGCCCGCAAAGGGCTACCCTGGTTCAGGGCCGAGGTGGAGGCCAGGGCTGGAATTACCTTCGAAGCCCGCGCCATTCCGCCCTGGCACACGACGCCGGTGCTGGGCTGGCTGGACCGCGCGGATGGCAGCCTGGCCCTGGGGCTCTCCATCCGTTCCGGGCGCATCGGGGGGCCCCTCAAGGCAGCCCTGCAGGAAGTGGTCAGGACCTTCCGTCCTGCGCTTCAGCTCAGCCCGGATCAGGACCTGATCCTCCTGGGCCTGAGGCCTGAGGATCGGGCCTTGGTGGAGGTGGTCTTCTCCAGGCATGGTCACCCTTTGAAAGCGTTGGACCCCCTGGCCGCCCGGGCCATGGCCTGCGTGGCGCTGCCCCTGTGCGGCCTGGCCCTCGCCGAGGCGGAGCGGATTCTCCCGGACCGCCTCGACAACATCCGTGGGGCCCTGTCGCGCCAGGGGCTCGGGGACCGGAGCCTCATCTTCCGCATGACCGGCTGCGCCAACGGCTGCGCCCGGCCCTATACCGCCGAACTCGCCCTAGTAGGTCAGACCGCGAAGAGCTACGCCTTGTACGCGGGCGGCGATCCCGAGGGCACGAGGCTGGCCTTCCCCGTGGCCCACAAGCTGACCCTGGAGGAATTCCCCTCAGCCCTGGACCGCCTCTTCGCCGCCTGGGCGACACAGGGACTTCAACGCGAAGCCTTCGGCGATTTCACAGCCCGACTGGGTGCCGACGAACTGAGGCAGGTCCTCGAACTCAAGGCCGAGGCCGACCGTGTTTCCCCTCTACCCTGGACCAGCGATTCTCCCCTACCTTAAACGAAGGAGAAGTGTCATGTCGGAACAACCTCAGGCCGAGAGAAAATCGACCCCAGAGTTCTCCCTCGACACCTGGGCCGTCCTGGTCGCCCTCTTCGCCGCGGCCCTGATCCGCTTTGGCCTGATCCCCAGGGTCCCCTGGTAGCAGGAGCGCTCCGTGAGTCGGCGCCCGGCTCCGTGAGGCCGCCCTTCTGACCTCTCAGTTCCTCATTTCTCGCCCCTTCTGTTTCCTACGCCACCCAGCGAGGTCATCCATGGCTGCTGCCATCGCCCTGCCACAGGATCCACCCAGCTCCGTCAGCACCAAATTCCTCCGGCTCCTTCCCGGTCTGGCCCTGCTCTTTGCCATCGGTTTCGCCGGCAAGCTCCTCGAAAAAAACATCAATGCCTATGCCAAGGGCCACCATCTGGCTGTCCCCAACATCGAGTACGTCCTCTGGGCCATCCTCATTGGCCTGGTCATTTCCAATGTCTTCGGCCTCGCGGAGATCTTCAAGCCCGGCGTCGCCACCTACGAGTTCTGGCTGAAGGCAGGCATCGTCCTCCTGGGCTCGCGCTTCCTCCTGGGCGATGTCTGGAAATTGGGCGGCGTCAGCCTGCTCCTGGTGGCCATTGAAATCGCAGGCTCCCTCGCCTTCATGACCTTCCTGGGCCAGGCCTTCGGCCTCCGGCCCAAGCTGACCACCCTCCTTGCCGTCGGCTCCGCGGTGTGCGGTGTGAGCGCCATCATCGCCACCAAGGGCGCCATCGATGCGGACGAGCAGGATTCCTCCTTCGCCATCGCGGCCATCCTCGCCCTCGGCGCCATCGCGCTCTTCACCTTTCCCCTCATCGGTCATGCGCTCCATCTCTCCGATCACGCCTACGGTGTCTGGGCCGGCCTTGCCGTCGACAACACCGCCGAGGCCGCCGCCGCAGGGGCCCTGTATTCCGACGCCGCGGCCAAACTCGCGATCCTTACGAAGACCACCCGCAATGCCCTCATCGGCTTTGTGGTGCTCGGCTACGCCATCCACTGGGCCCGGAAGGGCGAGGCCCACGCTGTCGGTCACAAGGCCGCCTTCCTGTGGCAGAAGTTCCCGAAATTCGTCCTGGGATTCCTGCTGATCTCGCTGCTGGCCACCGTCGGTTTCTTCACCAAGGTTCAGAACACGGCCCTGGCCAACCTCTCGCGCTGGGCCTTCCTGCTCACCTTCGCGGGCGTGGGCCTCCGCACCAACTTCCGGGAGATGCGCAAGCAGGGCCTCCGGCCATTTGTGGTCGGCTTCATCGGCGAGATCGCCATCGCCCTCTTCACCCTGGTGCTCGTCATCGTCACCGGGCACCTCTTCGGGTTCTGATCCACGACCAGCTGTCGCGCCGTCAGTCCTTCACCTGCTCCACCTTGAGGGTTCCCTTGGGCCTGGCGAAGATCTTGACTTTCCAGGGCCGGGTCAGGGCCTGGGTCACGTAGCTGCCGGGCGCCGGGCGGCGGACCCTCCAGCGGACGAGGAGGTCATCCCCCTGTGGGACCGGGTCCAGAAATTCGACGGCGTAGCCGCCCGTGGGCCGCAGGCCGGCGTGGGCCACCACGGCGCTGTCCTTCTTGAAATCAATCTGCGGCAGCTTCAGGTCCAGCCGTCGGCAGAGCTTGGCCAACCGGGCCGGGTGGGTGACCACTTCCGCGACCGGAGCTTCCTCGCCTCCGTACTGTCCCCGCCACTCCTGGACCTCCTCGGTCTGAGCCGTTCCCGCTGCAGGCCAGGCGGTGAGCGCCCCGAGAAGGAGGCAGAGCGACAAGGACAGGGAGGGCAGGTTCATGACCGGCCCCCGGCATCGGATGGTGTCTCCGGCTGCCGGGCCCCGAGGCGGCCCGATAGGGCGAGGATGAGGAACAGGACCAGGGGGATCAAGACACCCGCGTCGATGGACCAGGGTTCAGGCCCCAAGATCCCGAGGATGGCCCCCACGAAGGATCCCAACAGAGACAGGGCGAACCACCCGAACAGGGGCCAGAATCGTGCCTTCCCCAAGTGATGATAGAGACCGGTGCCGATAAGGCCCGCCACTCCGCCAGCCACCCCGCCAACCAGATCCGCGCCGTGGGCGCCCAGGTGGTGGTTCGCCGCCAGGCCGGAGGCGAGGACGGCACCGGTGAACCCGAACAGCCCAAAGCGAAGCAGGGCACCAAGGCTCATGGAAAGGCCGCGCCTCCAGCCCACTCCATCTGCCTGCTCCCACAGCCAGAGGGCGGCCACCAGACTCCCAAGACCCGCCAGGACAAGTCCAGCCAGGGAGAAGAGGGAAACCGCTGCGCCACGCCAGTCCCCATGGAGGAGCCTGGGGACCACCAGAGCCAGGGCCACCAACCCAAGAGCCAGGGCCAGGTAGTACTCATAGCGCACGAACCCGGCCTCTCGGCCGGATGGAGTGGGTGGAGCATCCTTCATTGAGTGAGGATCCATGGGTGCGGCTCGGGTGACCCGGAAGGAGAGGTGAGCCCCAGGATCGCAGTCCTCCCCTTTCCGTCAAGGAATGGAACTGGCCGTGACTTGAATCGGTCCGGAATCATCCGATACTGCCTTAGAGGTCATAACAAAACTCGACGAGGCCGCGATGAATCCAGGCGGGATGCACCGCAAGGAAGGGCCCGCAGGGCAACGTGGTTCGTTGTTCAAGGGACCTGA
>CAIMBM010000109.1 GCA_903839205.1 uncultured Holophagaceae bacterium
ATGCGGGCCCCCTTGCCCTTGCCGCCCAGGAGGCGGTCCTCGGGGATGCGGCAGTTCTCCAGGATCACGGTGCGGGTGGAGCTGCCCTTGATGCCCAGCTTCTTCTCCTCGGCCCCGGTGCTGATGCCGGGGTCGGTCTTCTCGACGATGAAGGCGCTGAGGTGGCTGCCGTTGATCTTGGCGAAGATCACGAAGACATCGGCGAAGCCGGCATTGGTGATCCAGGCCTTGGTGCCGTTCAGCACCCAGTGGCCGTCCTGCAGCACGGCGGTGGCCCTGGCCCCCAGGGCGTCGGAACCGCTGCCGGCCTCCGTCAGGGCGTAGGCCGCGCACCATTCGCCCGAGGCCAGCCTGGGCAGGTACTTGGCCTTCTGCTCGGGGTTCCCGAAGTAGACGATGGGCAGCGTGCCGATGCTGGTGTGGGCGGTGTAGCTGGTGGAGAAGCTCGCCTGCTTGGCCATCTCCTCCAGCACCAGCAGGGCCGTCTTCTTGTCCAGGTCCAGCCCGCCGTAGGCCTCCGGGACCTCCATCCCCAGGATGCCCAGGTCCCCGGCCTTGGCCAGCAGCTCGCGGGTGAGGTCCAGGTCCAGGTGGTCGATGGCCTCGTCCCGGGGCAGGATCTCGCCGTTCATGAAGTCCCGGGCGGCCTCGGCGATGGCCAGCGCCTCCTCGCTGTTCTCCTCCGGCGTGAACTGGGGCATCGAGCCCGCCGGATGGAACATGAAACTGCCGCCGCGTACCAGATGGGGTTCGTTCAGAGCCACGGAAGCCTCCCTCCCCAGCATCTTCTACCTGGAGTCAGGAGACCTCGATCACAAATGAGATCTCTGGGTCAAATAAGCCGTTTCCGCCCCTTGGGGTGGTCCAGCACCACCTGCCTCGCCCGTTCAATCCAGGTGGGCCGGGCCCCTGGCTCCAGTCGATGGTGGGGCAGGGCCCGTTCCCCGAGCAGCTGGTCCACCAGCTGGTCCACGGCCTCGGCAAAGAAGGTGTCGGTGTCCCGCACGCCGTCGGGGGTGAGCTGGCCGCTGTAGGGCACCTTGAAGAGCAGGTCGTAGCTCTTCATCCAGTGGTACATGAACCGCTCGATGGGCAGCTGGCGGCCGCAGGACAGCATCATGTAGGCGTAGTTGTCCAGGACGCTGCGGTCGCAGACCAGCACGTCGTGCTGGCTGCCCGAGCGGATCTCCTCGGCCATCTGGGTGAGGAAGATCCAGGTCTGGGCCTCCAGGGAGGTCTTCTGGTTGATGGGCAGCGGCGAGAGCCGCGCCACTTCCTTCACGATGTCCACGTGGATGCCCTCCCGCTTGAGGGCGGCGGCCAGCTCGTAGCAGAGGGTGGTCTTCCCCACGCCGTGGGTGCCGATGAATGCCACTTTCAAAATAACAGACTCTTTCCGTCCATGACTCCGGGCTGCTCGAGGCCGAGGAGGCTCAGCAGGGTGGGCGCCACGTCGCTGAGGGCCCCCCCGCTGTGGAGCTGGCGGGCCTCGAAGCCCTGGGCCACCAGGACGGCCGGGACGGGGTTCAGGG
>CAIMBM010000110.1 GCA_903839205.1 uncultured Holophagaceae bacterium
ATCGGCAGCATGGGCACCGACATCCCCCTGGCCGTGCTCTCCGAAAAACCCCAGCTGCTCTACGACTACTTCCGCCAGCTGTTCGCGCAGGTGACCAACCCCCCGGTGGACGCCGACCGCGAGAGCATCGTGCTCGCCGTGGACACGGCCATCGGACCAGAGGGCAACCTGCTGGAACCCGTGGCGGCATCGGCCCTCCACTTCACGCTGCCCACGCCGGTCCTGCTGAACCGGGAGTTGGAGAAGATCCGTTCCCTGGACGGCCGCCCCGGCTCCAGGGGCTTCCACTCCATCACTCTGCCCATGCTCTTCAAGGCGGATGCGGGCGGGAAGGGCCTCCGCAAGGCCATCGAGGACCTCCGCCGGCACTGCAGCGAGGCCATCGCCGAAGGCCACAACATCCTCATCCTCTCGGACCGGGGCCATGACGCCACCGACGCGCCCATCCCCGCCCTGCTGGGCATCGCCGCGGTCCAGCACCACCTGCTTCGGGCCGGCGATCGCGAGAAGGTCTGCCTGGTGCTGGAGACCGGCGAGCCGCGGGAGGTCCACCACTTCTGCACCCTCATCGGCTACGGCGCCAGCGCCGTCAACCCCTACCTGGCCTTTGAGACCATCCACGACCAGCTGCGCCAGGGGATGATCACCGGCGACGCCGACAAGGCCGAGATGCGCTATGTCAAGGCGGTCAACAAGGGCATCGTGAAGGTGATGTCCAAGATGGGCATCTCCGCCGTGCAGAGCTACCACGGCGCCCAGATCTTCGAGGCCCTGGGCCTCAGCCAGGACTTCGTCGACGAGTATTTCGCCGGCACGCCGACCCGCATGGGCGGCGTGGGCATCGACGTGATCGCCAAGGAAGTGGGCATGCGCCATGACCAGGCCTACCCCGAGCGCCCGGCCGATGCCCCCAGCCTCAGTTCCGGCGGCCGCTACAAGTACCGGCGGGACGGCGAAGCACACCTCAATTCCCCCGAGGCCATCCACCTGCTCCAGTCCGCCTGCCGGACCGGGGACTACAAGCTGTTCAAGCGCTACACGGAACTCATCGACCACCCGGGCAAGCAGCCCATCACCCTCCGGGGGCTGCTGGACTTCCGGTCCCAGGCCCGCCCCGTGCCCATCGACGAGGTGGAACCCATCGAGGCCATCCTGGCGCGCTTCAAGACCGGGGCCATGTCCTACGGCTCTATCAGCCAGGAGGCCCACGAGGCCCTGGCCATCGCCATGAACCGCATCGGGGCCAAGAGCAACACCGGCGAGGGCGGCGAGGATCCGGCCCGCTACGAACCCTTGGCCAACGGTGATTCCAAGAACAGCGCCATCAAGCAGGTGGCCTCCGGGCGCTTCGGCGTCACCAGCCAGTACCTGGTCGAGGCCAAGGAGATCCAGATCAAGATGGCCCAGGGCGCCAAGCCCGGCGAGGGCGGCCAGCTGCCGGGCCCCAAGGTCTATCCCTGGATCGCCAAGGTGCGCCACGCCACCCCGGGTGTGGGCCTGATCTCCCCGCCGCCCCATCATGACATCTACTCCATCGAGGACCTGGCCCAGCTCATCCACGACCTGAAGAACGCCAATCCGGGCGCCCGGGTCAGCGTGAAGCTCGTCTCGGAAAGCGGCGTGGGGACCATCGCCGCCGGGGTCGCCAAGGCCCATGCGGACGTCATCCTCATCAGCGGCTTCGATGGGGGCACCGGGGCCGCCCCCCTCACCAGCATCCGCCACACCGGCGCCCCCTGGGAGCTCGGCCTGGCCGAAGCGCAACAGGTGCTGGTGATGAACAACCTGCGCAGCCGCGTCGTCCTCGAGACGGACGGCCAGCTGAAGTCCGGCCGCGACGTGGTCGTTGCCGCCCTGCTGGGCGCCGAGGAATTCGGCTTCGCCACGGCCCCACTCCTGGCCCTGGGCTGCGTGATGATGCGGGCCTGCCACAAGAACACCTGCCCCGTGGGCGTGGCCACCCAGGACCCGGAACTGCGCAAGCGCTTCAACGGGGATCCCCAGCACGTGGTGAACTTCATGCGCTTCATCGCCATGGAGGTCCGGGAACTGATGGCCCAGATGGGCTACCGCCAGTTCTACAAGATGGTGGGCCGCAGCGAGCACCTGGAAATGCGTCGCGGCATCGACCACTGGAAGGCCAGGACACTCGATTTCTCGCGCCTGCTCTGGAAGCCCACCGTGTCCAAGGACGTCAAGCGGACCTTCCGCATGAGCCAGGAGCACGGCCTCGAGAAGGCCCTCGACGCCACGACCCTCATTCCCCTCTGCCGGCCCGCCATCGAGGCCCGGACCCCGGTGTCGGCCACCCTGCCCATTTCAAACGTCAACCGGACCGTGGGCACCATGCTGGGCAGCGAGATCACCCGCCGCTGGGGCGCCGAGGGCCTGCCCGAGGACACCATCCGGCTGCGCTTCCAGGGCTCGGCGGGCCAGAGCTTCGGCGCCTTCATCCCCAGGGGGCTCACCCTGTCCCTGGAGGGTGATGCCAATGACTACCTGGGCAAGGGCCTCTCCGGCGGGCGCATCGTGGTCTTCCCCCCCAGCACGGCCACCTTCGTGCCCGAGGAGAACGTCATCATCGGCAACGTGGCCTGCTACGGTGCCACCGCAGGAGAGACCTTCATCCGCGGGCTGGCCGGCGAACGGTTCTGCGTGCGCAACTCCGGCGCGACCGCCGTGGTGGAAGGCATCGGAGACCACGGCTGCGAGTACATGACCGGCGGGGAGGTGGTGATCCTCGGCAGGGCCGGCCGCAACTTCGGGGCCGGCATGTCCGGCGGCATCGCCTGGGTGCTGGATGAGACCGGCGACTTCCCGGCCAGGTCCAACCTGGATCTCGTGGGCATGGGGCCGGTCGAAGACGCCCTGGAGGCGGAGCACCTGAAGGACCTCATCACCCGCCACGTGACCGCCACCCACAGCCGGCGGGCCGCCGCGATCCTCCGGGACTGGGAGACCTGGCTGCCCCGCTTCGTGCGGGTCATGCCCTACGACTATGAGCGGGTGCTCGAGAGCCAGGCCCGGATGCGGGAGAAGGGGCTGCCCGAGGACGAGGCCGTGCTCGCGGCCTTTGAAGAGAACGCGCGGAGCCTCGCCCGCGCCGATGGGAACTAGGGGCTGACATGGGGAAGACCACTGGCTTCATCGAGTATCAGCGTGAACTGCCCGAGGACCGGGCGCCCCTGGAACGGGTGCTGGACTGGAACGAGTCCCACCCCCGGGTTCCCGACGAACTGCTCCAGCGCCAGGGGGCGCGCTGCATGGACTGCGGCACGCCTTACTGCCACACGGGCAAGCTCATGGGCGGCATGGCCTCGGGCTGCCCGCTCAACAACCTCATCCCCGACTGGAACGACCTGGTCTACCGGGGCCAGTGGCAGCGGGCCCTCCGCCGCCTGCTCCGCACCAACAACTTCCCGGAGTTCACGGGGCGGGTCTGCCCCGCCCCCTGCGAAGGATCCTGCACCGTGGGCCTCGGTGGCGATCCCGTCACCATCAAGGCCATCGAGGTCTCCATCATCGACAAGGCCTTCGAGGAAGGCTGGATCGGGCCCGAGATTCCCCAGGTGCTCACCGGGAAGACCGTGGCCATCGTGGGCTCCGGCCCCGCGGGCCTGGCCTGCGCCGCCCAGCTCAACCGGGCCGGGCACACGGTGACGGTCTTCGAGCGGGCCGACCGGGTGGGCGGGCTGCTGATGTACGGCATCCCCAACATGAAGCTCGACAAGCGCCTGGTGGAGCGCCGGGTGGGGCTCATGGCCCGGAACGGGGTCCGCTTCGTCACCGGCGTGGAGATCGGCCGGGACATCTCCTCCGAGAGCCTCCTGAGGGACTACCACGCCACCGTGCTGTGCTGCGGCTCCACCCTCCCCCGGGACCTGGACGTGGAGGGCCGCCAGCTCCAGGGCGTGCACCAGGCCATGGACTTCCTCACCCTGAACACCAAGAGCCTCCTGGACAGCAGCCACGCTGACGGGGCCTACATCTCCGCCAAGGGGAAGCACGTGGTGGTCATCGGCGGCGGCGACACCGGGACCGACTGCGTGGGCACGGCCCTGAGGCACGGGGCGCGGTCCGTCACCCAGCTGGAGATCCTGCCCCAGCCGCCGGAGCGGCGGGCGCCGGACAACCCCTGGCCCCAGTGGCCCAAGGTGAGCTCCATGGACTACGGCCAGCAGGAGGCCGCCGCCCTCCAGGGCGCCGATCCCCGCGTCTACGCCACCCAGACCCTGCGCTTCGCGGGCGAGGGGGGCACCGTCCGGGAAGTCCACACCGCGGGCCTGAAGTGGTCCCGCAGCCCCGAGGGCCGCATGCAGAACGAGGTGGTCCCGGACAGCGAGCGCGTGATCCCCGCGGACCTGGTGCTGCTGGCCCTGGGCTTCCTCGGCCCCGAGCGGAAGGGCCCCATCACCGAGCTGGGCCTCAAGCTGGACGGCCGCGGGAACGTGGTGGCGGACGGCCAGCGCATGACCAGCCTCCCGGGCGTGTTCGCGGCCGGCGACATGGTCCGGGGCCAGTCCCTGGTGGTCTGGGCCATCCACGAGGGGCGCAACACCGCCCGCAGCGTGGATCGCTACCTCAGCTACGGGAAGACCTACCTGCTCTGATGCTGTCCCGGGGGGAGGCTCCGTCTCTGCGCTCCGCGCAGCGGGAGCGGGAGCCTCGCGTCTGGGCAAAACCCCGTCTCGGCGTCTAAGCTGGGCCCGGAGGTCCGATGCCCACGGAGCTATGCCCCGCCAAACTGAACCGATTTCTCGCCGTGCTCGGACGGCGAGCCGATGGCTTCCATGACCTGGAGCTGGTCACCACCGTGCTGGAGCAGGTCCCCGACCTGATGGACCGGCTCGATGGGGTGCCGGCGGCTGAACTCACCCTCACCATCTCCGGGCCCATGGGCGAGGGCCTGGGGACCGACGAGAGCAACCTGGTGCTCCGGGCCTGGCGCCTGCTGGAGACTGCGGCCGGGTGTCCCCTGCCCGCCACCCTCCGCCTGGAGAAGCGCATCCCCCATGGTGCCGGACTGGGCGGCGGAAGCAGTGACGCGGCGGCGGCGCTGAGGCTGGGCAATGCTCTCTTCAGGCTGGGCCTCGCGGAGAGTGCCCTCCTCGGCCTGGCCGCCCGCCTGGGGAGCGATGTGCCCCTGTTCCTCCTGGGCGGCACCGTGCTGGGCCTCGGCCGCGGCGAACGGGTCTTCCCCCTCCGCCCGGTCCCCCTCGAGCCCATGCTCCTCGTTCATGCCGGGCTGCATGTGAGCACGCCCAGCGTGTACCGGGCGCTGCAGAACGTGGGATACCCCTTTCCCGAGCCCCTGCCCTCCCAGGCGGACGGGGAGGTGCCCCCCTGGCGCAACGACCTGACCGGAGCGGCCCTGTGGGTCTGCCCGCCCCTGGCGGAGGTGCGGGACGCCCTCCGGGACTCCGGCGGGGAGCCGCTGCTTTGCGGCTCGGGCAGCTGCTGGGCGGCGCGGTACAATTCCACCTCAGACCGGGCTGCCGCGATGGAACGGATCTCGGCAGAACACGGCCAATGGCGGATCTGGCCCATCTAGATTCCGCCAAAGTTCTGGGAAGCCCGCCTACACTTTCAACCTTCTTCTTCGCGGCTTTTGCGCCCTTTGTGGCTCGTACATTCCTATCCTTAATCCGCAAGATCCGATGGAAAAGCGGCATTGGCCACAAAGAGCAGAAAGGACACAAGAACGCGGCGGGCCGGGGCCTGGCTGCGCCTCCTCCGGCTCCAGTTCTACCCCATGGCCTGGGTGGCCTACACGATCGGCGCCTTAGGGGCCCGGCACCACGTCGGGGCCTTTTCTTCGCGCATCTACTGGCTTGGCTACCTCTGTCTGTTCCTGACGGAGGCGCTGACCGTCCTCAGCAACGAGTGGTTCGACCAGGACACGGACCGGCTCAATCGCCACGCCGGACCCTTCAACGGCGGGTCACGGGTACTGGTGGAAGGGGACTTGGATTTGGGATCCGTCCACCGGGCCATGCTGGGGCTGGCCCTGCTCTTGGGTCTGGGCCTGGCCGCTCTAGCAGCGGTTCTTCCCCCTTCGGCCAGACCGGGCCTGGTGTGCATGGTCGCCCTCAGCTGGATCGCCCTGAGCTACACGGTGCCTCCGCTGAAGTTCATCTACCGCGGCCTGGGGGAACTCGACGTGGCCTTCACTCACAGCGTCGGGGTCATCCTCTGCGGCTACCTGCTCCAATCGGGGGGGTGGCGGGATGCCTTCCCCTGGCTCATCGGGCTGCCCCTCTTCTTCGCCACCCTGGCAGCCATCACCCTGTCGGCCCTCCCGGACCAGGTCGCCGACGCCGCCGTGGCCAAGCGGACCCTGGCCGTGCTCCTGGGCCGGAGGGGCGCCGCCTGGGCCGCCCTCGGCTCCACGGCCACCGCCACCTTGTGCGGACTGATCTGGCTCTGGCGCGGCATGTACGGAGGCCACAGCGCCCTCGCCACTTGGCTGTCCGTGGCCCACGGCCTCGTCCTCGCAGGGGCGATTCTCCGGTATCTGCATCTGGGAGCGCCCTGCAGGCGCATCAACGGGATCATGGTCCTGGCCCTCACCCACCTGCTGTGGTTCGGGCTCATTCCCCTGGCCCACCTCTGGTGAAGCCGCTGTCCCCACATTGATCAAAGCCGGGCATGATGGTCCATCCAGAGGTATCCATGTCCACGCCCTCCCTGCGCATCCGCGGTCTCCGCAAGGCCTTTCCCAGGGTCCTGGCCGTGGACGGTGTGGACCTGGAAGTGGCCCGGGGCGAGGTCTTCGGCCTGCTGGGTCCCAATGGGGCGGGCAAGACCACCACCCTGGAAATCATCGAGGGCCTCACCGCGGCCGATTCCGGCACGATCGAGATCCTCGGCCTCACCTGGGAGATCCATGGGCAGGAGATCCGGTCCCGCATCGGCGTGCAGCTGCAGAGCACCAGCCTCTTCAACAAGATCACCCCCCGGGAGGCCCTGGACCTCTACGGCAGCTACTACCCGAAGCGCCGCAGCACCGCCGAGCTACTGGCCCTGGTCCAGCTGGAGGAGAAGGCCGATGCCTACCACATCACCCTGAGCGGCGGGCAGCAGCAGCGGCTGGCCCTGGCCCTGGCCCTGGTGAATGACCCTGAACTGGTCTTCCTCGATGAGCCCACCACCGGGCTCGACCCCCAGGCCCGGCGCAGCCTCTGGGACGTGGTGCGGCGCATGAAGGGCGAAGGGCGCACTGTGGTGCTGACCACGCACTACATGGACGAGGCCGAGGCCCTCTGCGATCGGCTGGCCATCATGGACCGCGGACAGGTCATCGCCACCGGCACACCGGCCTCTCTCATCTCGGATCTGGCCATGCCCAGCGTGGTGGAGCTCACCTTCGAGGGTATGGCGCCAGATTCCTCGGCCTTTGCCGCACGGCTGGGCCAGGCCGTGGAGCCCCGCGCGGACCTCTGGGAGATCCGCACGCCCGATCCCAAGGCCCTGCTGCCCAGGCTCCTGGAAGCCGCCGAGGTCGGTGACGTCCCCTTCCAGCAGGTCCACATCCGCCGCGCCACGCTGGAGGATGTGTTCCTGCAGCGCACCGGCCGAAGCCTGAGGGAGTGACCATGATGCTCTGGCGGCAGTTCGTGATGGAATGGCGGCTCTACAGCCGTGACCGGGTGGCCATGTTCTGGACCATGGCCTTCCCGGTGCTCCTGCTGCTGGGCTTCGGGACCATGTTCCGGGACGGCGGGGGTCCCAGGCTTTCACTGGTGCGGGTGCTGCCCCAGTCTCCTTCTCCGAGCGACGCGGCGCTGGGAAAGGCCCTGGTGGACCTGCAACTGAACGTCCAGACCCTTTCGAAAGCCGAGGCCGAGTCGCGCTGGAGCCGGGGCGAGACGGCGGCCCAGCTGGAACCCGCCGGCGCGGGGTACCGCCTGCGCCTGAACAGCTACCTCATGGCCCAGGCCGGCGCCACGGCGGGACTGGTCAACCAGGCCTACCTCATGGCCCAGGCCCGGCTGAGCGGCGCCCCGGAACCCCAGCGGATCCCCATCCAGATGGAGAGCCCCGGGCACAAGCGGTCAGCCAGCTACGTGACCTTCCTGCTGCCGGGATTGCTGGGCCTGAACCTGGTCAGCATGGGCCTCTTCAGCGTGGGCATGGTCAACGTGTCCTATCGGGAGAAGGGGAAGTTCCGCCGCCTGGCCGTGACCCCACTGCCCAAGTGGATCTTCCTGCTGGGCCAGGTGCTGCACCGGCTCACCGTGACCGTGGTCCAGGCCGGCATCCTGCTCCTCGTGGGCCGCCTGGCTTTCGGCATCCAGAACCAGGGTTCCTTCCTGGACCTGCTGCTCATCATGACCCTGGGCACGGGCTGCTTCATGGCCTTCGGCTTCGCCCTGAGCGGCTTCGCGGAGACCTCCGAAGGCTACGCCGCCCTGTCGAACCTGGTGTTCTTCCCCCTCATGATGCTGAGCGGCGTCTACTTCACCCTGGACGCGGCCCCCGCCTGGCTCCAGCACACGGTGGCACTGCTGCCCCTGGCGCCCTTCATCCGGGCCCTGAGGGCCGTGTTCAACGACGGGGCCAGCCTGGCGGGCCACGGGCTGGGTCTGGCCATCGTCGGGGCCTGGGCCCTGGCGGCCTTCCTTCTCGCGGTCCGCCGATTCCGGTGGGCCTGAACGTCGATTGGACTATGCACCTTCCGTCTCCTGGTCGATGCTGAGGGCATGATGGACCATCCACCCGAAAAGGAGTTGCGGAGAACCCTCGACGCCTTCCAGCTGCGGGCGGAGGCGTTGCAGGTGCGCCTTGATGGCATTCAGGGGATTCTCGATGCCATTGCCGAGGCCATCTACATCCAGGATGCCGATGGACGCTTCCTGGACGTCAACGAGGGCGCCGTGCGGATGTACGGCTACCCCAGGGACTTCTTCCTCGGCAAGACTTCGGAGGTCCTGTCGGCCCCGGGGCGCAACGACCTGGAGGCCGTGGCCCGGGCCTTCACCCGGGTCCTCCAGGGGGAACCCCAGCAGTTCGAGTTCTGGGGCCGCAAGGCCGATGGTTCCGTCTTCCCCAAGGAGGTGCGCCTCTACCCTGGATCCTACCTGGGAGAAAAGGCCGTCATCGCCATATCCCAAGACATCTCCGGACGGAAGCGGGCCGAACAGATCCGGGACGCCGCCTACCGGATCTCCGAGGCCAGCCTGGGGGCGAAGGACCTGCAGGCCCTCTACCGGTCCGTCCACGAGACCCTGCGCACCCTGCTGCCGGCCGAGAATTGCTACATCGCCCTGCATGACGGGAAAACGGACTTGGTCAGCTGGCCCTACTGGGTGGACCAGGTGAACGAGGCCCCGCCCCCCCGCCCCTTCGGGCGGGGACTGGCCGAGTTCGTCATCCGCTCGGGCCGGCCCCAGTTGCTCGACGGAAGCCGCCTGGCGGCCATGGCGGATGCCGGTGAGGCCCGGGGCTCGGGCATCGGGCCCGTGGCCTGGATGGGCGTCCCCCTGAAGAATGACCGGCGAGTGTTTGGCGCCCTGGTCATCCGGAGCTATGAAGGCGGGTACCGCTACCTGGCTGAGGACCTCGAGATCCTCTCCTTCATCTCGGCCCAGATCGCCATGGCCATCGACCGGAAGGCGGCGGAAGCCGCCCTCCGCTTCAGCGAGGACAAGTTCTCCCGGGCTTTCCATGGCAGCCCCGACGCCATCAACCTGACTCGTCTGGACGATGGCACCTACCTGGAGGTCAGCGAGGGATTCGAGCGGCTCACGGGTTGGGCGAGGGCCGAGTCCATCGGCAGGACCGCCCTCGACCTGGCGATCTGGGTCGATCCGGCTGATCGCCAGAAAGTCGTCGACTTGATCCGGGACCATGGCGAATACACAGGCCTGGAGATCCCCTTCCGCAGGAAGGACGGCTCCACGCTGACGGGCCTGATGTCGGGGAAGAACATGGAAGTGGGCGGCATCCCCTGCCTGCTCTCCATCACCCGCGACATCACCGACCGCAAGCGGATGGAGGAAGACCTTCGGGCGGAACGCGGGCTCTTTGTGGGGGGGCCCGTGATGGTGCTGCGCTGGCGGGCCGCTCCCCCCAACTGGCGGGTTGACTATGTCAGTTCGAACGTCAGCTCGATCCTGGGCTATGCCCAGGAGGACCTGACCTCCGGACGGATCCTGTTCGATTCGCTGGTCCACCCCGAGGACCGGGATCGTGTCCACCGGGAAGCCCATGAGTTGAAGCGCAAGGGCATCCTGCACTATGAGCAGGAATACCGGATGAGGATGGCCTCGGGGGAGTACCGCTGGTTCCACGACTTCACGGCCCCCGCCACCGCCGACGCAAATCCCCCCTACTACCTGGGCTACATGCTGGACATCACGGATCGCAGGCGGGCCGAGGACGCCCTCCGCCAGGCCCAGAAGCTGGAGAGCCTGGGCATCCTCGCCGGCGGCATCGCCCACGACTTCAACAACCTGCTCACGGTGATGCTGGCCAACCTCAACCTGGCCCAGATGCACGTCCCGGAGGAGGCCAAGGCCCAAGCCTACCTGGCCACCATGGAGACCACGGTGCTGAAGGCCACGGAGCTCACCAAGCAGATGCTGGCCTACTCGGGGCGGGGCCATTTCCAGGTGGTTCCCCAGGACCTCAATGAAGTGGTGCGTGAGGTCACGCACCTGCTCGCGGTGTCCATCTCGAAGAAGATCCGGCTCGAGTTCGACCTGGAACCGGGCCTTCCAGCCCTCCTGGCGGATGCCGCCCAGATCCAGCAGGTGGTCATGAACCTGGTCACCAACGCCTCGGACGCCATCGGAGAGCGGGAAGGCGTCATCCGCCTCGCCACTACCACGGGGTACCTCGGTGAGTCTGAACTCCAGTCCGACTACCGGGGGGACACGCTGAAGCCCGGCCCCTTCAACTTCTTGGATGTGGCCGACACCGGCGCGGGCATGGCCCCGGAGGTGCTGGCCCGGATCTTCGACCCCTTCTTCACCACCAAGGGGGCCGGACGCGGCCTGGGCCTCTCGGCCATGCTCGGCATCCTCCGGGGCCATGGGGCCGGACTGCGGATCACCAGCACTGTGGGAAGGGGCAGCACCTTCCGAATCTGCTTCCCGGCCTCCAGCCAGGAGGCCCCCGTGACCGCGCAGGAGATCGAGAAGGCGACCTCGGGCCCGCTTCGGGGCCGGGTCCTGCTGGTGGATGACGAGGACCTCATCCTGCAGGTCATCGGAGCCGCCCTCCAGACCCTCGGCTTGGAGGTCCTGACGGCAAGGGATGGGCGGGAGGCCCTGGAGCGGTTCAGGGAGGCTCAGCCGCGGCCCGACCTGGTCCTGATGGACCTCACCATGCCCCGCATGGATGGGAGGGAGGCCTTCCAGGCCATGCACGACCTCGATCCCTCCGTCCCCATCGTGCTGAGCAGTGGATTCTCGGAGCAGGACTCCGTCCAGACCCCGTCTGGACCGAACCCGACCGGGTTCATCCAGAAGCCCTACCAGATCAAGGAGCTTCGTCAATTGCTCCAGCGGGTGCTGGGCGGCTAGCGACGTCAACGGGCTACACTGGGGGGCTGGAGAGCCCCATGCAGTCTTCCAAGCGAGCCCGGACGGCCATCTTCTTCACGGTCTTCGTCGACCTTCTGGGCTTCGGCATCGTCATTCCGATCCTCCCTCTCTATGCGGAGGCCATCGCCAACCATCCGAGCGCATGGATGGCGGGCGTGAACCACTTCCTGGGGCTCGGTGGAACCGGCACCCAGCCCGGCGCCTTCTGGGCCGGCGTGGTCTTCCTCAGCTTCAGCCTCATGCAGTTCATCGCCTCGCCCATCCTGGGACGGGTTTCGGATCTCATCGGCCGGAAGCCCGTGCTCTGGATCAGCCTCATCGGCTCGGCCATCGGCTACCTCATGCTCGCGCTCACCAGCCGCTTCGAGTGGATGCTTGCAGCCCGCCTCCTGGATGGCCTCACCGGCGGCAACATCTCCGTGGCCCAGGCGGCCATGGCCGACAGTTCCATGCCGGAGGAACGCTCCAAGGTCATGGGCATGATCGGAGCCGCCTTCGGCCTGGGTTTCGTGCTGGGCCCGG
Organism: uncultured Holophagaceae bacterium; assembly: GCA_903839205.1. Taxonomy (GTDB): domain Bacteria; phylum Acidobacteriota; class Holophagae; order Holophagales; family Holophagaceae; genus Geothrix. The sequence goes on from CAIMBM010000110.1 coordinate 12,072, forward strand.
CCATGGCCGGTGTCCTGAGCGGTAGCGCCTTCGGCCATCAGCTGCTGGCGAGCCGGGGCTGGCACCTGCCCTTCTTCGTGGCGGCGGGCCTGTCCCTCCTGGCCTCGATGATGGTCCTTTTCTGGCTGCAGGAGACGCTCACGGATGAGGTGCGGGCCCGGGCCCGGTCCCACGAGAGCCGGGGCCACGCGGTGGTCAGGGCCCTGAAGCGAGCCGGCATGCCCCAGATCCTCGGGGTGTCCCTTCTCTCCATGGCCGGCTTCGCCATGATGGAGGGGACCTTCGCCCTCCTGGTCCAGGAGCGGTTCGGGTTCCACCAGCGTGAAGTGGGCTTCCTCTTCGCGGGCATCGGCGTGCTGCTGGTGATCTACCAGGGGGGCCTGGTGCGCCTGGTCGCCAAGCGCATCCCCGAGCGCGCGGCGCTCATCATCGGCCTCGTGGTCATGGCCCTGGCCCTGCCGCTCATGCCGAAGGCGCCCTGGATGTGGCCCTTCCTCCTCCTCCTGATTCCGCTCTCCTGGGGCAGTGGCATGGGCAACACCGCAGGCACGGCCCTCGCCAGCCGGCTGACTCCCCCTGAGGACCAGGGCGGCCTCTTCGGCGTGATCAACGCCATGACCGGGGTGGGGCGCATCATCGGCCCGGCCTTGGGCACCTTCGTCCTGGCCCGCTGGGGTGGCCAGGCCACCTACACCCTTGCCGGCCTGACCCTGGGCCTGGCCCTGGTGCTCGCGATGACCATCTCCCCGAAAGCGGCGCGATGATCTGTCTGGATGGACGTTCCTTGACCTCGCCTCTGCTGGCGCGCATCGCCTTGGGGGAAGGGGTCTCGCTGGACGAGGGCGCCATGGCCCGGGTGGCCGAGAACCGGACCGTGGTGGATCGGATCGTGGCCGAAGGCCGCACCGTCTACGGCATCAATACGGGATTCGGCCAGTTCGCCACCGTCGTCATCCCCCCGGACCAGCTCCAGCTGCTCCAGCTCAACCTCATCCGCAGCCACGCCGCGGGCGTGGGCGAGCCCCTGCCGAGGGACCAGACCCGGGCCCTCATGGCGGCCCGCATCAACTGCCTCCTGAAGGCCCACAGCGGCATACGGCCCGACCCCATCCGCCTGCTGGCGGCCTGCCTGAACGTGGACGTGGTGCCCGTGGTGCCCTGCCAGGGCAGCGTGGGCGCCAGCGGAGATCTGGCGCCCCTGGCCCACATGGCCCTGCTGCTCGTGGGGGAAGGCCTGGCCTGGTCGGGTTCGGGCCAGCCTGTCCCGGGCGGGCTGGCCCTGGCCGAAGCGGGACTATCCCCGGTGACCCTCCAGGCCAAGGAGGGGCTGGCCCTCATCAACGGCACCCAGCTCATCACGGCCCTCGGTAACCTGGCCCTGGTGAGGTTCAGGCGGCTGGCCAGCCTGGCGGACGAGATCGCGGGCCTGAGCCTGGAGGCCCTGCGCGGCACCCGCTCGGCCTTCGACCGGCGGATCCATGCGGCCAGGCCCCATCCCGGACAGGCCCTGGTCGCCGAACACATGCGGCGGCTCCTGGGCCCCTCCAGCGCCGTCTCCGACAGCCACCGCGACTGCCACCGGGTGCAGGACGCCTACAGCCTGCGCTGCATCCCCCAGGTGCACGGAGTGACGCGGGATGCCCTCGAATTCGCCGGGGCCATCCTGGAGCGGGAACTCAACAGCGCCACCGACAACCCGATGATCTTCACGGAGACCCAGGAATCCAGGTCCGGGGGCAATTTCCACGGCCAGTACCCCGCCTTCGCCTGCGACGTGCTCGCCATCGCCGCGGCGGACCTCGCCAGCATCTCCGAGCGGCGGCAGGAGCGCCTGGTGAACCCGGCCTACTCGGACCTCCCGGCCTTCCTCACCCGGAACGGCGGCCTTGAATCGGGCTTCATGATGGCCCATGTCACCTCGGCGGCCCTGGTCAGCGAGATGAAGGGACTGGCCCACCCGGCCTGCGTGGATAGCATTCCCACCAGCGCGGGCAAGGAGGACCACGTGAGCATGGGCCCCATCGCGGCCCGCAAGCTGCTTCGCGCCGTGGATGCCCTGGAACAGGTGCTGGCCATCGAGGCACGCATGGCCCTGGAGGGCCTGCGCATCCTCGGGCTGGCCCCCGGCACCGGGCTGCAGCCCCTGATGGACCGCCTTTCAGAGGCTTGCGCACCCTGGGCTGACCGCGCCATGTTTGAGGAGATCCACGCGACCCTCCAGGCCCTCCGCACCCACGAAGAAGCCCTCCCATGACCCAGCCCACCCCCTGGCGAACCACCTGCGAACAGGCGCTGCGGCGCTTCTCGGACGCGGATTCGATCCGGTTCTGGGGCATCGGTCACGAGGTGGACGGCACCTATCAGCCCATCTTCAACTACCGCTTCGAGCACACCTACGCCGTCGTGCTGTTGGCCCGCTGGCTGGCGCCAGCGACCGGAGCGGATCCGGAAGTGGTGGAATGCGCCGCCTGGCTGCATGACGTGGCCAAGCGCCTGAAGGCGCCCCACACGAAGGACGCGCATGCCCAGGACGCTTCCGTCCTGGTGGAGGAGATCCTCGCCGGTTCGGACTTCCCGCCCGGCAAGATCCCCGCGGTCCGCCATGCCATCGAGCGTCACGTGGGCCTGAAACTCGAGAAACCCCTCGAACCCCTGGAGACGGCCTGCCTCTGGGACTGCGACAAGCTCAGCAAGATCGGCGCGGCCAGCCTCATCCACTTCGGCTGCATCAGCGGCGCCTTCCAGCCCATCACCACCGGGGAGATCCTCCGCCGGGGCGTGGCCTGGCTGGACCTGGCTCGCGGGATCACTGCCTGCTTCAATACGGAACCCGCAAGGGCGGAGGGCCGGAGGCGGCTCGCCTTCATCGAAGCCCACTACGCCCAGCTGCGGCGGGAATGGTCGGATCCCATGGAGGTGACTCCGCCATGACGGATTTCCTGCCCCTGGCCCAGAACCTGACCGTGGCCCTGAAGGCGCTGCAGATGTACACGGCCTCGCACCCGCGGAGCCAGGAATCCGCCGCCGTGGCCCATGCGAAGCTCGATCGCTGGCTGGCGGAACAGGAACGCCTCCAGTTCGTCATCTCGGGACCCAAGGCCTTCGTGGACGGGCAGGTGCAGGACCCGAAGAATCCCCACATCACTTCGCTGGTGCGGCTCATCTCCGAGCGTGGAATCGGGGGCTTCATCTTCGAGCGGGGCGTGACCCTCGAGGAGCTCCTGGCCTTCCTCCATGGATTCACCCTCAAGCCCGCGAGACTGGAGGAGCAGGGCGGCTTTGAGGCCCTCCTCAAGGCCTCGGGCGTGACCCACATCCGGGTCTCGCAGACCCGGTACCAGGAAGTCCTCGACGGGGAGGAAACCGGGGGGGGGGACAAGGCTCCTGCCTTTGCCCCGGCCCCTCCGGCCCCGGCACCTCCGCCGAAGAATTCCGCCAAAGCCCTCCAGGAAGCCCTGATGGCCGCCATCGCCCGGGGAGCCTCCCTCCGGGCCGCCGGGGGCTCCGCCTCGGGCAGCAAGGGCACCGCCGCCGGCGCCGCCCTCAGCGGGTCCGGCGGTGGCGAGGAGAGCGGGTCACCGGGGGGCATGTTCGAGGATGGTGGCCTGGAGGAATCCGGTCTCGGCCCCGGAGATCTCGGTGATCTCGGCAGCCTGGCCGAGGAGCTCGGGATCGGGGACGGCATGCCGACCTCCGGCCAGCTCGGCACCCTCCGCGAGGCCATGATGGGCCTCACCCCCGAAGGCCAGATGGGCCTCCTGGCGAGCCTCGGCACCCTTCCGGCGGAGCCGGCTGGGCTGGCCCTGGGGATGAAGGCCCTGGCCGGCGAGATCCTCGCCAATGCGACCAGCGCGCTCCTGGCCAAGGGGGCCTCCTGGGCCCAGCTGCGGGGCCCGATCCTGGACATTCTCCGCCCCCTTCAGGACCGGGATCTCATGCTGCGCACCCTGTCGGCCCACCTGCATGTCAGCGGTCAGGACGCCTCCCAGGTCGCCGCCATCATCCGCCACCTGGAGTGGGAAGCCCTGAGCCTGGAAGCCAAGCTGCTCAAGATTCTGGAAGGTGGGCATCTGTTCGAGCTGAGCCTGGAGCAGCGCCTGGCCTTCCTGCGCGAACTGCTGGACCTCCGACGTTTCGAGGAGTTCCTGAGCATCCAGGAGGTCCTCATCGAGACCCTCCGCGAGGACCACTCTGACCTGCGCCTCAAGGCCATCCAGACCCTGGCCGGCCTCTCTCGGTGGGCCCAGGACCCGGGCCTGCCGCCCGGCGGCGAGGGGCCCCTGTCGGAGGCCCTCCGGGCCCACTTCGCCTGGGAGCCCGATCCTCCGCTCCACCGGTGGTCCACCGAGGCGCTGGAATCGATCCTGGCGGCCATGGTTCACCGGGGGGAACTCGAATCCGTGGTCGTGGACCTGCAGGAACTCGAGAGCCTCTGCGCCTTCCTGGAAGAACAGCAGCCCTGGCGCTCCGACGCGCTGGTGCGCCTCCATGCGGCCCTCCAGCGGCCGCAGTTCCTCGACCTGGCCATCAACCAGATCTTCACGCTGAAACGGGAGCAGATGATCCAGGAGGTCCATCCCTATCTGGAATTGTTGGGCGATCCCATGGTCAGGCGGATGGTGGACCGCCTGGGCGAAGAGACCGATCGGACCCGGCGGGGACGACTGGTCGAAGCCATCCGGAGCGTGGGATCCATCTCGCTGCCCGCCCTCATCGACGTCCTCACCGCTCCGGCCTGGTTCCTGGTGCGCAACGCGCTGACCCTCCTGTCCGACATCGGAGACACCGGCTGCATCCCCCCCATCCTTCCCCTGCTGCAGCATCCGGAGCCCCGGGTTCGGCGCACAGCCGTGCGCGCCCTGTGGAAGCTGGGGGGCCCCGTGGCTGAACCGCACCTGCTGGCCCGCATGAAGGAAACCGATGCGGAGACGATGCAGGAGATCCTCTTCGCCCTCGGGCAGCTGCGCTCCGAGAACAGCCTGCCCCAGGTCATCGCCCTGGCCCAGGACAAGCGGGTGCAGGAACGGATCCGGATCCAGGCCCTGGACACCCTCGGCAGCATCGCCTCGCCCAAGGCCATGCCAGTCCTGCTGGATTGCATGCGGCGAAAGGGGTTCTTCAGTCAGGGAGAACCCCCCGGCATCCGCATGGCGGCGGCCAAGGCGCTGGCCTCCCTCGGGACAGCCGAGTCCGGTGCTGCGCTCCAGAAGGCGCTGGACAGCGAGCCGAAGGGCGAGGAGCGGGAGATGCTGCGCCGCCTCCTGGATCGGTCGGCGGCGCCGTGACCGGGGCCCAGGCCCATCCGGATCCGCGCCAGCTGCTGGAGGCCTTTGAAGCCTTCACGGCGGCCTCCGAGCACCTCCAGGCCCGCTACGAGGCCCTCCAGTCCCAGCTCGGCCAGCTCCAGGGGGAGCTCCAGACCGTGATCGAGGCCGTCCCCTTCGCCATCTGGGTCCTGGCCGAAGATGGCTCGCTGCGGTTCACCAACCGGCCCCAGGGACTCGAAGGGCGATTCCTGCAGGACCCGGCGCCCTGGGAGGCGGGTAGCCCCGGGGGCCAGCGCCGCTTCCAGACCGCCGAGGGCCGGGAGCTGATCTTCGAGGAGGAACGGCGCTCAGCTCCCCACGGCGGCACCATCGTCATCCTCCGGGATGTGACGGAGGCCGTCCTGCGGGCCCAGCAGGCCACCCGGGAGGACCGCCTGGCCGCCATGGGCCGCATGGCCGCGGAACTGGCCCATGAGATCCGGAACCCCCTCGGCAGCCTGGCCCTCTTTTCCGGCATGCTCGTGGAGGATCTCGGGGACCAGGCGGGCCCCCTTGAACTGGCCCGCAAGATGCAGGAAGGCGTGGGCCGGCTGAACACCCTGGTGGGCAACACCCTGGCCTTCAGCCGGGACCTCCATCCCAGGACCGATGCCGTCCCCTTGCGGGAGTTCTGGGAAGAGGTGTTCAGGTCAGCGGCCCTGGCCGGGGCCGTCTCCTGGAAGAACCAGATTCCCGCCAAGGCCACCTGGCGGGGCGACTCGGACCTCCTGCGCCAGGTTGCCCAGAACCTACTCCAGAACGCCGTCCGGGCCCTGGAGGAAGCTGAAAGGCCCCGCATCGTCCTGGCGGCCGTCGAGGAACGGCTGGATGGGCAGCCCTGCTGGCACCTCACCCTGTCCGACAACGGCTGCGGCATTCCCGCCGAGGCGCTGGCCAAGGTCTTCGACCCCTTCTTTAGCACCTTCGGCGGGGGCACGGGGCTGGGCCTGGCCGTCTGCCACCGCATCATCGTGGCCCACGAGGGCCTGCTGTTCATTGAGAGCCAGGCGGGCCGGGGCACGACGGTCCATCTCAGGCTGGCGGCGGCCCCTGTCGCGTGACGCCGGGCGTGGAACATGCGAAAATCGGTGCCCGCGGAGCGCCCATGTCCTTTCTTCACCTTCACCCCGGCAAGCAGGCGCCCGAGATCGTCAACGCCATCATCGAGATCCCGACCGGTTCCCGCATCAAGTACGAGATCGACCACCACACCGGGCTGGTGCATGTGGACCGCGTGCTGTTCTCGCCCTTCCACTATCCCGCCGAGTACGGCTTCGTGCCGGGCACCCTGGCTGAGGACGGGGATCCCGCCGATATCCTTGTGCTCATCAACGGGTCGACCTATCCCGGCGTGGTGATCCGGGCCCGCCCCATCGGCCTGCTCCGGATGACCGACGACAACGGACCCGATGCCAAGATCCTCGCCGTGGCCACCGACGATCCCACCTATGCGCACGTGACCTCCCGGAGCGACCTGCCCCCGCACTTCCTGCTCGAGGTGGAACACTTCTTCCTCACCTACAAGGATCTGGAGCGCAAGACCGTCTCCAGCGATGGCTGGGGGGGCAAGGACGAGGCCCATGCCTTCCTGCGGGCCTCCATCGAGGCCTACGCCAAGCAACCGAAAAAGAAGAAGTAGGGGGGACGGTGGGACAGGAGGCGGCCCCCGGGCTCGTCTGCTTCGACCTGGACGGGACCCTGGTGGATCCCCTGCTGGGGGTCCAGCACGGCTTGGCGAAGACCTGCGCGGCCTTCGATCTGGCCATGCCCGACGAGACCACCCTCCGCGGCTGGATCGGCTTCGGCATGCGGGAGTCCCTGGCCACCCTCAAGGGCCTTGAGGATTCGTCCCGTCTCGAGGCGGCGCTCGATTTCTATTGGGAGCGCTACCGCGAGGAGGGCGTCTTCGAGCACGAGTTGTACCCTGGCATCTTCCACCTGCTGCATCGGCTGAAGCGCCAGGGCCATCGCATCTAC
>CAIMBM010000111.1 GCA_903839205.1 uncultured Holophagaceae bacterium
AGGAGGTGCCCTCGCCGCCCCCTGCCAGGACTACAGCGGATCCCTGCCTAGACGATCCACTTCCGCATCTCCCCCTCGGCAAAGAGCAGGTGCTCCAGCATGGCCTTGGAGGCCGCCAGGGGAGAACGGGAGCGGATGGCTTCGAAGATCTCCGAGTGCTGGTCGATGATCCGCTGGGCGTTATGGGCGCTGTCGTGGTAGAGCCGACGCCGCGCGGCGGAGTTGGCCTTGACGAACTCCTCCGACACGGTCTTGAACAGCTTGATCAGCAGACTGTTGTGCGTGGCTTCGGCCACCGCGTAGTGGAAAGCGGCGTCGAATTCCTGGCCCTTCTCCGGGTCCTGCACATTGAGCCGTTCCTTCATGCTCTCCAGGGTGGCGTGGATCTGGTCGATTTCCTCGCTGCTCGCCCGCTCGGCGGCCAGCCCTGCCGTGGCGGTCTCGAAGACCCGGCGCATCTCGAACATGTCGAGGATCGAACTGCGTTCCACGGCCAGGAACATGGCCAGGGGGCGGATGATGTCGTCGGCCCCGCTGCTCCGGACAAAGGTCCCCTCCCCCGGTCGGATGTCGATCACGCCCAGCATCTCCAGCGTCCGGATGGCTTCGCGGACCGAGGCCCGGCTGACCTGGAACTGGTCTGCAAGTTCGCGCTCCCCCAGCAGCTTGTCCCCGGGCTTCAGCTTCCCGTCGGTGATGAGCTGCTTGATCTGCTCCACGATTTCCTCGTAGAGGCGCTTGGTCTTGATGGGCGTGAATTCCATGGCTATACCCTAATCAAAAAATATAAATGCAGCAAAATTACATAGATAAAAAGTGTGATCAAAATGTGTCACTCAAGTGTGGTCTGACCACTAGACCTATTGTAGTCTTCGCCCCAGGTTCTTTCCTAAACATCTCAAGCCAACAACACCCTCTTCCTTCAGGAGGCTCCATGACTCCATGGACCCAAGTCTATTCCCCCGTCATGGGGAATATCTTTCTTTCGGCCCTGGTGGCCGCCTTGCCGGTCTTCGTGCTGCTGGGCCTCCTGGCCAAGCATGTGAAGGCGCACTATGCAGCCATCCTTGGGCTGGTCGCCTCTCTGGCCGTGGCCATCTTCGTCTACCGGATGCCAGCTGGTTTGGCGGGAATGTCGGCCGTCCAGGGAGCCCTCGTGGGCCTGGTGCCCATCGGCTGGATCGTGCTGAACGCCATCTTCATCTATGACATCACCGTGAAATCAGGTGATTTTGAGGTGGTGAAGCACTCCATCGCCGGTCTGGCCTCGGACCGCCGCATCCAGGCCCTGCTCATCGCCTTCAGCTTTGGGGCCTTCATCGAGGGCGCCGCGGGATTCGGCACTCCGGTGGCGATTTCGGCCGCCATGCTCATCGGCCTCGGCTTCCGTCCCCTGCAGGCCGCCGGCATTGCCCTTATCGGTAACACCGCCCCCGTCGCCTACGGCGCCCTGGGCACACCCATCATCGCGCTGGCCGGCGTGACGGGGCTCCCCTTGGATCACCTCAGTGCTGCCGTCGGACGGATCCTGCCCATCTTCTCGCTGATCGTGCCCTTCTGGATCATCTGGACCATGGCCGGTCGCAAGGCCATGTTGGAAGTCTGGCCGGCCTGCCTCACCGCCGGTGCCAGCTTCGCCATCACCCAGTTCCTCGTGAGCAACTACCACGGCCCCTGGCTGGTGGACATCATCGGTGCCATCGTCTCCATGGTTGCCACCGTCATCTTGCTCAAGTTCTGGCAGCCCAGGAACATCTGGCGCTATGAGCACGATGAGGCCGTGGGCGCGAAGGTGGAGCAGGGCAGCGGCAAGGTCGTGAAGGCCTGGATGCCCTGGGTCTTCCTGTCGGTGTTCGTGTTCGCCTGGGGCACCCCTCACGTCAAGGCCTTCCTGAATGGCGGCCCCAAGAACCAGCCCAATCTCCTCATGGGAATCACGGTCAAGTCCTATGAGATGCCCCTGATCCACAAGAACATCATCAAAGCCCCCCCAGTGGTCTCCAAAGCCACCCCTGAGGTGGCGGTCTACACCTTCAACTGGCTCTCCACCACGGGCACCAGTCTGTTCCTCGCGGGCATCTGCAGTGGCCTGCTCCTCGGTTTCGGCCCCCTGGAGCTGCTCAAGATCTTTGGCCACACCATCTACCGGGTGCGGATCTCGCTGCTGACCATTGCCGCCATGCTCGCCCTGGGCTACACCACCAAGGGGGCGGGTCTGGATGCCACCATGGGTCTGGCCTTCGCCGCCACCGGCGCCCTCTTCCCCTTCTTCAGTGCCATGCTGGGCTGGCTGGGGGTGGCCCTCACCGGCAGCGACACCTCCTCGAACGTGCTGTTCGGGGGCCTCCAGAAGGTCACCGCCCAGCAGCTGGGCCTGAACCCGATTCTCACGGCGGCCGCCAACAGTGCCGGCGGCGTGATGGGCAAGATGATCGACGCCCAGAGCATCGTGGTCGCTTCGGTGGCCACCAACCAGCAGGGTGAAGAGGGCACCATCCTCCGCTATGTGTTCTTCCATAGCCTTGCCTTGGCCGCCCTCGTGGGCGTCGTCATCTTCTTCTATGCGAAGATCCTTCCCGCCAGCTGGATGCCGGCACCCCCGGCGCCCGCCCCGGCGGTGGTCACGACGGTCCCCGCGCCTGTTGTTCCAGCCGCTCCCAACGCCGCCCCTGCCCCGGCCAAGTAGCCAGGGAAATCTTGACTTGCAACCGGTCCCGCCGACATTCCTGAGGTCGGCGGGACCTCCGGCTGCCGCCCTTAGGGAGAGAATGTTCCCATGACCACCACCACCTCCTCCCTCAAGGATTCCCTCGTGGCGATCGTGGGCCCTGACCGTGTCCTCGACCGCCCCGTGGATCTGATCGCCTTCGCCTCGGATGCCAGCTTCTACAGGCTCATTCCGAAGGCGGTGGCCTTTGCCGGGAGCGTCGAGGACATCCGGGGCCTCTTCCGGCTCAGCCACGAGCGGAACCTCCCCATGACCTTCCGGGCCGCGGGCACCAGCCTGTCGGGCCAGTCCGTCTCGGACGGCATCCTGGTGGAGGTTGCGCGCAACTGGCGCGGCATCCAGGTGCTGGACGGCGGCGCCAAGGTGAAGGTCCAGCCCGGCGTCATCGGCGCCCATGTGAACCATGCCCTCAAATTCTTCAAGGCCAAGATGGGCCCCGATCCGGCTTCCATCAACACCTGCACCGTGGGCGGCATCCTGTCCAACAATTCCAGCGGCATGTGCTGCGGTGTCTCGCAGAATGCCTACCATACGCTGGAATCCCTGACCTTCGTGCTTCCTTCCGGCACGGTCATCGATACGGCGGCGCCCGATGCGGATGAGCGCTTCCGCGCGGCCGAACCCGCCCTGGCGGAGGGACTCCTGAGGCTGAAGGCGGACCTGCAGTCGAATCCGGCCCTGGCGGCGCGCATCCGGTCGAAATACTTGACCAAGAACACCACGGGCTACTCGCTGAACGCCTTCATCGATTTCGACCGGCCCGTGGACATCTTCCGCAACCTGCTGGTGGGTTCTGAGGGCACCTTGGCCTTCATTGCGGAGGCCGTCCTGAAGTCCGTGCCTGACCTGCCGGTGAAGGTGACCGCCTTCCTCCTCTTCCCCGACCTCCATGCCGCCTGCGCGTCCATCGTTCCCCTCCGGGACGCCGGCGCCGCGGCCCTGGAGCTGCTGGACCGCGCGTCCCTGAGGTCCGTCGAGAACCAGCCGGGCATTCCCCCCAGCATCAAGGCTCTGCCCGAAGGGGCCGCCGGACTGCTGGTGGAGTTCCAGGGCCGGGACGAATCCGTCCGCGCCGAGCTGGAACGCACCGCGCTCGCCACGACGGCCGGGCTCAAGCTGATGGAACCCGCCCGGTTCACCCACGATCCCATCGAGCAGGCCCTGTTCTGGAAAATCCGGTCGGGCACGTTCCCATCCGTGGGGGCTGTCCGGAAGCGTGGCACCACCGTGCTCATCGAGGATGTGGCCTTCCCCATCGCGAGCCTGGCCGATGCCGCCGTGGACCTCACGAAGCTCTTCGCCAAGCACGGCTACGACGAGGGCATTATCTTCGGCCACGCGAAGGACGGGAACCTCCACTTCGTCATCACCCAGTCCTTCAACGACCAGACGGCCGTGGACCGCTACGCCCGGTTCATCGATGACGTCGTCGAACTGGTCGTGAAGAAATACGACGGGGCGCTGAAGGCCGAGCACGGGACGGGCCGCAACATGGCGCCCTTCGTGGAGGCCGAGTGGGGGCCCGAAGCCAAGGCCGTCATGGAGCAGCTCAAGGATCTGGTGGATCCCAGGCGTCTCCTGAATCCGGGAGTCATCCTCAATGCCGATCCCATGTGCCACCTGGCCGACCTCAAGCCCATGCCCGGCGTGGAAGAGGAGGTCGACAAGTGCATCGAGTGCGGCTACTGCGAGCCCAAGTGCCCCAGCCGCGAGCTCTCGCTGACACCCCGGCAGCGCATCGTCGTGCGCCGGGAGATGGCACGCCTCGAGGCCAACCATGAGGACCCTGCCCTGCTCTCCTCCCTGCGGGAAGCCTTCCCCTACATGGCTCTCGATACCTGTGCCGTGGATGGCCTGTGCGCCACGGCCTGTCCCGTCAGCATCGACACGGGCCAGCTCACCAAGCGCTTCCGCCGCGCCAGCCATGGCCGCCGTGCGCAGAAGCTCGCGCTGACGGTGGCCCGCAACTTCGCCACCCTCGAGCCGGTCATGCGCGTGGCCCTCCGGGCCGGACACCTGGTCCAGAGCATCTTCGGCCCCAAGGTGCTGCCCTTCATCACCCGGCTCCTCAAGCCCATCGGTTCGGGGCACCAGTGGAGCCCCGAGATGCCGAAGGCCGCCAAGGCCCCACTGCCCAGGACCTCCCTGGAGGGGGCGCAGGCCATCTACTTCCCGGCCTGCATCTCCCGCATGATGGGCCACCTGCCGGGCGAGCCCACGGAGCTGAGCCTGGTGGAGGCCCTGGTGAGGGTTGCCGAGCGGGCCGGCGTTCCGGTCCACATCCCCCTGGACGTCGAGGGGACCTGCTGCGGCGTGCCCTTTTCCTCCAAGGGGTTCGACCTGGCGCACAAGTTCACGGTGAACCGCGCCATCGAGAAATTCTGGGAGTGGAGCCAGGAGGGCCGCCTGCCCATCGTCATGGACACCAGCCCCTGCACCCATGGGGTGATCACCAGCCGCGCCTACCTCACGTCCGAGAACCAGGCCAAATTCGACAGGTTGAAGATCCTCGACAGCACGGCCTTCGCCCACGAAGTGCTCCTGCCACGGCTGAAGGTGACCCGAAAAGTCGGCTCGGTGGTGCTCCATCCGGTCTGTTCCGTGACCAAGATGAACCTGCTGCCGCAGCTGGAAGGCGTGGCCGCGGCCTGCGCCGACAAGGTCGTGGTGCCCCGGGATGCCGGCTGCTGCGGGTTCGCGGGCGACCGGGGGTTCATGCTTCCCGAACTGACAGCTTCCGCGACGAAGCACGAAGCCGATGAAGTGAAGACCCAAACCTTTGATGGCCACTACGCCAGCAGCCGCACCTGCGAAGTGGGCATGACCCGCTCCACGGGCGAGGTCTACCGCAGCTTCCTCTACCTGCTGGAATTGGCCACACGGTGAAAGGAGTCCCGATGAGTTCCCATTTCGAGGCTTTCAAGACCCGGGCGGAGGCCGTCAGTGCCGAAGTCCATCGCTTCGTAGGCAAGGAAGAGGCGCTGGCCTTTGTGCTGGCCTTCCTGAAGGAGGCGGGAGTGTCCGATGCGCCTCAGTGCGGCGCGGTCTGGTCGGCGGGCAGCTTCCTGGATTGGGCTGGAACCGACAAACTCCGGGCCGAGGTGCCGGGCCTCAGCTTCGAAGTCAGCCGGGAGGGATCGGCGGCCGCCAGGGTGGGACTCAGCCAGATGGACTGGGCCATCGCCGGAACGGGCACTCTGGTCCAGGATGCCACGGCCGTCGAGACGCGCCTGGTCTCCACCCTGCCCCCCATCCACGTGGCGATCATCGGCGGCGACCGGATCCTGGAGGACATGGGGTCGGTGCTCGAGCGTCTCCGCCCGGACCAGCTCAATTACATCTCCTTCATCTCTGGCCCCAGCCGCACGGCCGACATCGAGCGAGTGCTCACCATCGGGGTCCATGGACCGGGGCGGCTCGTCATCGTCGTGATCGACGGATTCGAACAGGTGGCGTCATGACAACCCAATTCCGGGAATCCATCGAGACCGCCCTCCACAACCCGAACCTCGCGGGCGCCCTGGGCCGCTTCTCCGAGGCCTACCGGACCAGCCGTGCCAAGGCCTACGAGGGCATCGACTTCGAGGCAGTGCGAGACCAGATCGTGGAGATCAAGGCCAGCGCCTCCTCCAACTTCGAAGTTCTGGCCGAGCGGTTCAAGGCCAGCGCGGAGGCCCGGGGCGCCAAGGTCTTCCGGACCTCCGATCCAGCGCAGGTGAAGAAATACATCCTCGACCTGGCCAAGGAAAAAGGGGTCAAACGGGTGGTCAAGTCCAAGTCCATGGCCTCCGAAGAGATCCACCTCAACAAGGCCTTCGAGCAGGCCGGCATCGTGGTGGATGAGACAGACCTGGGCGAGTGGATCATCCAGCTGGCCCACCAGACCCCGTCGCACATGGTGATGCCCGCCATCCACATGACCAAGGAGGAAGTCACGGAGGTCTTCAATCAGGAAGTCGAGGAAGGCCAGGCCCCCGACATCCCCAAGCTGGTGAAATTCGCCCGGGCCAAGCTCCGCCCCAAGTTCCTGCAGGCGGACATGGGCATCACGGGCGCCAACATCGCCGTGGCCGAGACCGGCAGCCTGGTGATCGTCACCAACGAGGGAAACGCCCGGCTGGTGACCACCCTCCCGAAGATCCACGTGGCCATCGTGGGCATCGAAAAACTCGTGGGCCTCGTCAAGGACATCCAGCCCATCCTCACCGCCCTGCCCCGCAGCGCCACGGGGCAGCTGCTCACCAGCTACGTCTCGATCATCTCGGGGCCGGTGCCGAACACCGATGGGACGCCCAAGGAGCTCCACATCATCCTCATGGACAACCACCGGTCGGACATGGCCAAGGACCCCATGTTCAAGGAGGCGCTCCAGTGCATCCGCTGCGCCACTTGCCTGAATGTGTGTCCCGTCTTCCGCCTGGTGGGCGGCCACGTGTTCGGCAAGACCTACACCGGGGGCATCGGCACCATCCTCACGGCCTGGTTCGACGAGCTGAAGAAGTCCGAGGACATCCAGGGACTCTGCATCCAGTGCGGCAGCTGTGTGCCCCTGTGCCCCGGCAAGATCGACATCCCGAGGCTCATCCTGGAACTGCGGCGGCGCCTGGTGGTCGAGAAGGGCCAGTCGCTGGCCATGAAGGCCATCTTCGGCGTGGTGAACAACCGCCGCCTCTTCCACTCCATGCTGCGCATGGCCTCGGTCACCCAGAAGCCCTTCAAGCAGGGGCGGTTCATCCGGCACCTCCCCCTGTTCCTGTCGGACATGACCGATTTCCGCAGCCTGCCCGCCGTGGCGGAGGTTCCTCTGCGGGACACGATCAGGAAGATCCGGCAGCCTGAGGGCGGAGAGAAGATCGCCTTCTTCGCCGGTTGCCTCATCGATTTCTGCTATCCGGAGATGGGCGAGTCCCTGGTGAAGATCCTGAACAAGGCCGGCATCGAGGTCCTCTTCCCCGAGGGCCAGACCTGCTGCGGCGCCCCGGCCCGCTACAACGGCGCCTACGAGGTGGCCGCCCAGAACGCCCGGGACAACATCAAGGCCCTGCTGGAGACCGACGTCAGCTTCGTAGTGTCGGCCTGCCCCACCTGCACCGTGGCTCTGAAACACGATTTCATCGACACCTTCAGGAGCGTGGGTGAAACCGACGCCATGGAGGCCGCCGGGAAACTGGCCGCCAAGACCATCGACTTCTCCACCCTGGTCAAGAAGCTGGTGGATGAGGGCCGGCTCACCTTCAAGGAGGGGGAGGACCTGGGAAAGATCACCTACCACGACTCCTGCCACCTGAAGCGGACCCTGAAGGCCAGCGAGGAACCCAGGGAACTCCTCAAAGAAGCCGGCCACGAGATCACCGAGATGTACGAATGCGACACCTGCTGCGGCATGGCCGGGTCCTATTCCTTGAAGCTGCCGGAGCTCTCCGCCCCCATCCTTGAGCGCAAGCTGAAGCACATCAAGGACACGGGCGCTGCCAGGGTGGTCATGGACTGCCCTGGCTGTGTCATGCAGATCCGGGGCGGTCTGGACAAGGAGGGGACACCGGTTCGCGCGGAGCACACGGCCGAGCGCCTCGCGGAACGGTTCAAGTAGGACCAAGCCAGTCCACTGTCTCCAGGCCTCCTGGTCCAGGACTCTTCCGGGTCCATGGCTTCCCCAAGGTGTTACAACAGAAGTGCTCTCGCTTCAGGACGGGACCCCTTCAGGAAGGGCACAGCGTGGAAGAGGTCTATTTCTATGCCACCTGTCTGGTGGACCTGTTCTATCCCGATGCGGGCATGGCCGGCATCCAGCTGCTCCGCCAGGCCGGCGTCCGGGTGGTCTTCCCCGAAGGCCAGACCTGCTGCGGCCAGCCCGCCTTCAACTGCGGCTACTGGGAGGAGGCCCGCGACGTGG
Organism: uncultured Holophagaceae bacterium; assembly: GCA_903839205.1. Lineage (GTDB taxonomy): Bacteria > Acidobacteriota > Holophagae > Holophagales > Holophagaceae > Geothrix. Next base: position 8,622 of record CAIMBM010000111.1, read on the forward strand.
CCCGCACCCAGGTCGCCCTCTTCCCGAGGGACCTGCCGGTGGTCCTCCCATCCGGAAGCTGCGCGGGCATGATGAAGGTCCACTACCCCGAGCTGTTCCATGGCCAGCCGGATGAAGCACAGGTCCGCGCCTTCAGCGCCCGGGTCTATGAACTGACCCAGTTCCTGGTGGAAGTGCTGGACGTGAGACTGAAGGACCTGGGCGAGCCCGTGAAGGTCACCTGGCACAGTTCCTGTCACGCGGTCCGGGACCTGGGACTGAATGGCGAGCCCCAGGCGCTCATCGGCCAGCTGTCGAACGTGGAGCTGTCGCCCCTGGCGCGGGAGCAGGAGTGCTGCGGCTTCGGCGGCACCTTCTCCGTACGCCAGCCGGAGATCTCCGGGGCCATGTCCTGCGACAAGGCGGCGGACGCCGAGTCCACCGGGGCTTCGGTGCTGCTCTCCACCGATGGCGGCTGCCTGCTGAACGTGAACGGTACCCTGGAAGCGAAACGGAGCCCGTTGCGTGTCCAGCACATCGCCGAGTTCCTCTGGGAGCGCACCCGTGCACGCTGAGAATGAAGTCAGCTTCCGCGATGCCGCCGCCGAGGCCCTGCTGGACCCCCAGCTCCGGGCGAACTTCCGCCGGGCCATGGACGGACTCATGTCCAAACGCCGGGCCCAGTTTCCGGACCCCGGGGACCTGCAGGAACTGCGGGACCTCAGCACGGCCATCCGCACTCGCAGCCTGTTGGCTCTTCCCGACCTGCTGGAGCAGTTCGAGGCCAAGGCCACCCGCAACGGCATCCAGGTCCACTGGGCCGAGACCTGCGAGCAGGCCAATGAGCTGATCCTGGGCATTCTCCGGTCGAAGGGCGCCAGGACCCTGGTCAAGGGCAAGAGCATGGTCTCCGAGGAGATGCACCTCAACGACTTCCTCGAGCGGCATGGCATCGAGGCCCTGGAGTCCGATCTGGGCGAGTACATCATCCAGCTGGACGGCGAAACGCCGAGCCACATCATCATGCCCGCCATCCACAAGAACAAGGGCCAGATCGCCCGGCAGTTCAGCCAGAAGATCAAGGACGCGAAGTACACCGAGGACGTCGACGAACTCACGGCCATGGCGCGCAAGGTGCTTCGCCAGAAGTTCCTGGAGGCGGACGCGGGCCTGTCGGGCGTGAATTTCGCGGTGGCCGAGACGGGGACGCTCTGCCTCGTTGAGAACGAAGGCAACGGCCGCATGAGCACGCACGTGCCGCCCCTCCACATTGCCGTCATGGGCCTGGAGAAGGTCGTGGCCACCCTGGAAGACGTGGCACCCCTCTATGCCATCCTCACGCGCTCGGCCACGGGCCAGGCGGTGAGCACCTACTTCAACCTGATCACTGCGCCCCGGGGTGCCGAGGAGAAGGATGGGCCGCGGGAAGTCCACCTGGTCATCCTCGACAACGGCCGCTCACGGATCTATGCGGACCCCGGGCTCCGGGCCACCCTGCGCTGCATCCGCTGCGGCGCCTGCATGAACCACTGTCCGGTCTACACGCGGGTGGGCGGCCACGCCTACGAGGCGGTCTATCCCGGCCCCATCGGCAAGATCCTCACGCCCCAGATGGAAGGTGTCGGCGTCCGCCACGACCTCCTCCACGGTTCCAGCCTCTGCGGTGCCTGCGCCGAGGTGTGTCCCGTGGAGATTCCCATTCCGGAGATCCTGGTGCGCCTCCGCCGGGAGGCCACCCACGACGATGTCGGATCCAACGTCGCCGGGAGGGGAACCGGCCATACGGCCATCGAGGATTGGACCTGGCGCCTCTGGGCCATGGTGCTCAAGCACCCTGCTCTCTATCGCATCGCCACCTGGTTCGCCACCCGGTTCGGGAACCTCCTGCCCGCCCGGGCGCCGCTGCTCAGAAACTGGACCCGCTCCCGCACAAAACCCGTCCCGGCCCGCCGTTCACTCCAGGAGCGCCTGCGCGCCGAGGGAGGCCCCCATGTCTGAGGCCCGCGCTGCCATTCTAGGCCGCCTGCGCGAGGCCGGCGGGACCGGCCCCCTGCCCGCCCTCGATACCGCAATCCTTGAGCGCCGCCACTGGCCGCCGGCCGAACGGGTGGTCCGCCTCCGCAGGGGCATGGAGGCCGTCCACACGGAATTTCTCGAGGCCACTCCGGGAACCTGGCCCGACGTGGTGCGCGCCTTCTGCGAATGTGAGAGGCTGCCAAACCTGCTCTTCGGCCCCTCCAGCGAAGCCGGCTCGGTGCTTTCCACGGCCTGGGCGCCCGGGGACACGCAGCTGATGCCCTATGACCGTCCGGTGGAAGCCTTCAAGGACGAGCTATTCTCCGGCGTGGCCGCTGGATTCACTGGCACCGTGGGGGGGATCGCCGAGACCGGCGGGTTGTTGCTGACGCCCGGACCGGCCGAGCCCCGTCTCCTGTCCCTGGTGCCGCCCATCCACATCGCCCTGCTGCGGGCCTCGAGCATCCAGGACAGTTTCTGGTCGGCCGTGAAGCACCTGGGCTGGGGTCGCAGCCTCCCACCCAATGCCCTCCTGATCTCCGGTCCCAGCAAGACCGCCGACATCGAGCAGACCCTCGCCTATGGCGTCCACGGTCCCAAGCGCCTCCTCGTGGTGCTGGTGGACGATCTGACGTAGACCCAGCCCCGCGCCCGCGCTAGACTGTCCCTTCGTGGCTGGGTAGCTCAGGTGGTTAGAGCGAGGGTCTCATAATCCCTAGGTCGGCAGTTCGAGTCTGCCTCCAGCCACCACCTTCAAAGGCCCGTCACCACTAGGTTTCGGGCCTTTCGCTTTCTATGGC
>CAIMBM010000112.1 GCA_903839205.1 uncultured Holophagaceae bacterium
CCCCCGGTTGCCGATGGGCGTGGGGACGAGGATGAGGTGGCCAGTCATGATCCATCCAGTCTGGCAGCCCTCGATCGGGCTCGACAGAGGCCCCGACTCCGCGAACCCGCAGGGCGAGTGGGAGCACCCTGCTGCGCAGGGTGCGTCAGGCGGAGCGTCGCGTCCCCCCAACCAAGCCGCGCTTTCGCCTGGTCTCGCAGAGAGGGTCCCTAGGTCACGCGCTCCAGCTGCTGTCTGCTCCCGATGATCCGGCTGTAGACCATCCCGGTGTGGTACCAGTGCAGCAGGAAGGCCTCCAGGGCGGCGCGCTGCAGCCAGGCGAGGGAGCCCCGGGCGGGCGGAGCATCCCGGGCGGGGCTGCAGCGCACCTCCAGGTCCAGGCCCCGGGCCGTGGCCCGGGCCCGGGCCAGGTGCAGGGGATCCGACACCATCAGCAGGGTCCGCCAACCCGCCGCGCGCAGGTCCGCCCGGACGTTGAACAGGTTCTCCAGGGTGTGCTGGCTGCGGGCCTCCAGCAGCAGGACCGAGGCGGGAACCCCCCGGGCCACCAGCCAGTCCCGGCCCGCCTCCGCCTCGCTGAGCCGGGCTTTCCCCGTGGTCCCGCCGGCGATGAAGATGCGGGACGCGAGCCCCCGGCGCCACAGGGCCTCCGCATGGGCCAGGCGGGACTCGAAGACCCGCGTGGGCCGGTCCGCCTCCAGCCGCCGCCCCAGCACCAGGATGGCGTCCGCGGGGGCCAGGTCATCGCCGTGGACGCCCCTGAGCACCTGCCGGAGCCGGTACGCCCAGGGCAGCCCGGCGAGCCCCAGGACCGTCAGGGCCGCCAGCCCCAGCGAGGCTGCCCCGCCCGGGCCGAGCTTCTGCAGGAAGCTGGCACGGGGCGGGGCGTGGTAGGGCTGGACCATGGGCCTTGGACTTAGCCGTCCGAACGCTTCTCGGATTTCTTGCGTTCGTTGGTGTCCAGCACCCGCTTGCGCATGCGGATGAAGTTCGGCGTCACTTCCACCAGTTCGTCGGGTTCGATGTACTCCAGGGCCTGCTCCAGGGTGTGCTCCCGGGGCGGGGTGATGCGGGTGGCCTCGTCGCTGCCGCTGGAACGCATGTTCGAGAGCTTTTTGGCCTTGGCCACGTTCACCACCAGGTCGTTCTCGCGGGCGTGCTCGCCCACGATCATGCCCTCGTAGCACTTGGTGCCGGGCTGGATGAAGATGACGCCACGCTCCTCGAGGTTCATGAGGGCGAAGCCCACGGCCTCGCAGGTGTCCATGCTGATGAGCACGCCGTTCTTCCGGCTGGTCAGCTCGCCCTTGTGGGGGCCGTAGTGGCTGAAGAGGCTGTGGATGATGCCCTCGCCCCGGGTGTCGGTCATGAACTCGTTGCGGAAGCCGATGAGGCCGCGGCTGGGGATCTTGAAGTGGAGGCGCAGGCGGCCGCCCTCGTTGCCCATGTCCTGCATTTCGGCCTTGCGGTTGCCCATGTGCTCCATGGTGACGCCCATGTAGGCCTCGGGGATGTCGATGGTGACGTCCTCGTAGGGTTCCATCTTCTCGCCCTGCTCGTTGAAGTGGAGGATCACCTCGGGGCGGCTCACGCACAGCTCGAAGCCCTCCCGGCGCATGCTCTCGATGAGCACGGACAGGTGCAGCTCGCCACGGCCACTCACCTTGAAGGAGTCGGGGCTGTCCGTATCCTCCACCCGTAGGGCCACATTATGCTGGAGCTCCTTCTGGAGGCGCTCCCGGATGCGGCGGCTCTGGATGTACTTGCCGTCCTGGCCGGCGAAGGGCCCGGCGTTCACCATGAACATCATGGAGATGGTGGGCTCGTCGATGTCCACGTATTCCAGGGCCATGGGGCTGGCAGCGTCCGCGATGGTCTCGCCCACGCGAATGTCCTCGATCCCGGCAATGGCCACGATCTCGCCGGCGCTGCCCTCCTGGAGCTGGATGCGGGAGAGCCCCTCAAAGCCGTAGAGCTGGGTGATCTTCTGCTGCTGCACGGTGCCGTCGCGCTTGATGAGGGCCACGCTGTCCCCCACGTGGATGCGGCCGTTCACGATGCGGCCGATGCCGATCTGGCCCACGAAGTCGCTCCAGTCCATGAGGGTGACCAGCATCTGCAGCGGCGCGTCGGGGCTGCCCGTGGGATGGGGGCAGTGCTTCACGATGGTGTCGAAGAGCGGATCCAGGCTCTCGCTGGCGTCATTCATGTCCAGCATGGCGTAGCCCAGCTTGGCGCTGGCGAAGACGCAGGGGAAGTCCAGCTGCTCCTCGGTGGCGCCCAGCTCGATGAGGAGGTCGAAAACCTGGTCCTGGGACCAGACCGGGCGGGCGCCGGGGCGATCCACCTTGTTGATGACCACGATGGGCCGCAGGCCCAGGGCCAGGGCCTTGCGGGTGACGAACTTGGTCTGGGGCATGGGGCCGTCGAAGGCATCCACCACCAGCAGCACCGAATCCACCATGCTCAGCACCCGCTCGACCTCGCCGCCGAAATCGGCATGCCCGGGCGTGTCCACGATGTTGAAGCGGTACCCACCCCAGTGCAGGGAGGTCGTCTTGGCCAGGATGGTGATGCCCCGCTCGCGTTCCTGGTCATTGCTGTCCATGGCCCGCTCCTGGACCCGCTGGTTGTCCCGGAACATGTGGGCCCCCTTGAACAGGGCGTCCACAAGGGTGGTCTTGCCGTGATCGACATGGGCGATGATGGCAAGGTTGCGGATCTTCTCGAGAGGGGTCATCGGGATTCCTGGTTAGGGGCCGTTGCGAAAGTGCCAGTGCTTTCCTGGTGGTTTCGTTACGGCCCCTTTATGTCGTCCTCCCGTTTGAGAGGACTTGGGAGATTGGAATTGCGACTTGGCCCAAGCAAAGGCCGGGCAGAACCCTCGATTTTACCAGACCTCCGGCCGTTTTCCGAGCATGAATCGCAACCCCTTCCATTGTGTTGATAGGGGTCTAAGATAAGCGGACCCTCCGCGGGAGAACCCCATGCACATCAACGAGCTGCTCACCGTGGTCTGCGAGCAGGGCGCCAGCGACCTCCACCTGAAGGTAGGCAACCACCCCATCGCCCGGATCCGGGGCAAGCTCACCCCCATGACCCAGTTCAAGCGGCTGGTGCAGGAGGACACCATCGCCATGGCCTACGCGATCCTGGCCAGCGAGAAGCAGAAGGGGAAGTTCAAAGAGAACCTCGACATCGACATCGCCTACTCGGTGCCCAGCCTGGGCCGGTTCCGCTGCAACATCTTCAACCAGCGCGGCACCGTGGGGCTGGTGCTCCGCGTGATCCCCCGGAAGATCTACACCATCGATGACCTGATGCTGCCCAAGGTGCTCAAGACCATCTGCCAGGAACAGCGCGGCATGGTGCTGGTGACCGGCACCACGGGGTCCGGCAAGTCCACCACCCTGGCGGCGATGATCGACCTCATCAACGCCACCCGGACCGAGCACATCCTCACCATCGAGGATCCCATCGAGTACCTCCACAGGGACAACCTCAGCATCGTGAACCAGCGCGAGGTGGAGGCCGACTGCAAGACCTTCTCCACGGCCCTGCGCGCCGCCCTCCGCCAGGATCCGGACGTGATCCTCGTGGGCGAGATGCGCGACCTGGAGACCATCGAGACGGCCCTGCATGCCGCCGAGACCGGCCACCTGGTCTTCAGCACCCTGCATACCCTGGACGCCACCGAAACCATCAACCGCGTCATCTCCGTCTTCCCCCCCCACCACCAGAAGCAGGTCCGGTTGCAGCTGGCGGCGGTGCTCAAGGGCATCATCTCCCAGCGGTTGGTGCCCCGGGCGGATGGCCATGGCCGCGTGCCCGCCGTGGAAGTCATGGTCATGACCGAGACCGTGCGCGACTGCATCGAGGACAGGGACAAGACCAAGATGCTGAAGGATGTCATCGCCTCGGGCACGGCCCAGTACGGCATGCAGACCTTCGACCAGAGCCTCTACTTCCTGTTGCGCCAGGGTCTCATCACCGAGGAGGAGGCCCTCCTCCGGGCCACCAACGTGGGCGAGTTCAGGCTCCGTCTGGAGGGCGTCATGGCCACGGCCGACATGGCCAAGACCAACATGGAGCGCGGCATGTCCATCGCCCAGGGCGGAGGCCGGGAGTCCGGTGCAGCACCGCTGCCACCCATCCAGCCCCAGACGCCGGGCATGCCCCTGGCCATGCCTCCGGCCCCGGATGTCAAAATCACCCTGGCACGCTGACCCACCTTCCCCTATTCTGGCTCTCCCACCCCATGGCGCGAGGTTCCCGATGATCAAGATCGACATTGCCAATTCACTGATGAAGGTTCATCCCTGCTCCCGCGCCACCGCCCTCCAGGTGGTGGATCTTCTCACCGAACGGCTGAAGGATGCCCTCCTCAACGGACACCGCATCGAGATCCGCGGTTTCGGCGTCTTCGAGCCGCGCCCCCGCAAGCGGGGCATGGGCCGGAACATCAAGACCGGCGCCAGCGTGCAGATCCCCAAGGGAAAGAGCATCCGCTTCAAGCCCGGGAAGGACCTCCGGGAGATCGAGGTCGGGTAGGCGCTCCGCGTCGAGCGGGAACAAATAGACTGGGAGGATGGGGAATGGAAGATGCCCCTCGCCTCGAGATCACCTATCCCGCCCGAGTGCCCATGAAGATCATCGGGCGCATGGAGGAGCTGTGCCCGGACATGGTGCTGGAACTGATTCTCGCCCACCTCGGACCCCAGGCCGATGGCGACGAGCAGCACCAGGCCAACTGCAAGGGTGCATTCATCAGCTACACCTTCTGGATCACCCTGCCCGACGCACAGGCCGAGACCCCGCTGCGGGAGGCCATCCAGAAGCTGCCCGGAGTGGTCATGCAGCTCTGATGGCGCAAGTCGCGTACGCGACTTGCGTTAACGCGCATGCGCAGCCCGCGCGCATGTAACCCAGGCTGGTTATGGCCTCCAAGTCCCCTTCACGCGGCCCTTCCTGGGCCGTCCCCTGCGGGCCATGCCTCCGGCACGATGCGCCTTCGCCTCCTGTGGGGCTAAGGACGGAGGGTGCCCATCATCCTGGGGTAAGGAATTGTTTCACGGACATGCGGCAGCTTGCAGATCCACGCCACGGCCCGCTCCAGGCCCATGCCGAAGCCGGCGTGGGGGACGCTGCCGTACTTGCGGACATCCAGGTACCACTCGTAGTCGGCGCGGTTGAGCTGGTGGTGCTGGATCTGGTCCAGGAGGAACTGCAGGTCGCTGGCCCGCTCGCCGCCGCCGATCACTTCGCCGTAGCCTTCGGGGGCCAGCAGGTCCGCGCCCAGGGCCAGGCGTGAATCCAGCGGATCCGGCTCCATGTAGAAGGCCTTGAACACCTTAGGGAAACGGTGCACCCACAGGGGCCGATCCGTGGCGTTCATGAGGATGGTCTCGTCGTCGTTGCCGAAGTCCTCGCCCCACTGGATGTCGCTGCCCAGGGTCTTCAGCTTCTCCACGGCCTCGGTGTAGGTCATGCGGTCGAAACTGTTGTGGAGGGCGGTTTCCAGGGGCGCAAGGTCTCGCTCGAGGATCTTCAGCTCCTCCTGGCGGCTTTCCAGCACGCGCTGGATGAGGAACTTGGTCATGCGCTCCCCCAGCACCATGATGTCGTCCAGGTGGGCGAAGGCCACTTCCGGCTCCACCATCCAGAACTCCGTGAGGTGGCGGCGCGTCTTGCTCTTTTCGGCCCGGAAGGTGGGCCCGAAGCAGTAGGTCTTGCCGAAGGCCGCGATGCCCGGCTCCTGGTAGAGCTGGCCCGACTGGCTGAGGAAGGCCATGCCTTCGTGGAAGTAATCGGTGCCAAACAGCGTGCTGGTGCCTTCGCAGGCGCTGGGGGTGAGGATGGGCGCGTCGAGCAGGGTGAAGCCGTCCTCGTCGAAGAAGTCGCGGATGCCCTTGACCAGGGTGTGGCGGATCCGCAGGATGGCCCACTGACGCTTGCTGCGCAGCCAGAGGTGGCGGTTCTCCATGAGGAATTCGGTGCCGTGTTCCTTGGGAGTGATGGGGAAGTCCGTGCTGCCGCCGATGAGTTCCAGGGACTTCACCAGGAGCTCCGGTTGGCCCGTCTTCGGATGCAGCTGGACGAGGCCCGTCACCGAGATGGCGGCCTCCTGGGTGAGCTTCCCCGCCAGCTCGTAGCTCGCAGGATCGGCCTCGGCGGCCCCCACCACGCACTGCACGAAGCCCGAGCCGTCCCGGAGCTCGATGAAGCGGGTCTTGCTGGTGCGGGCGTTGCGGACCCAGCCCCGCAGCCGGACGGTCTCACCGACCTGGCCGGCCAGGAATCGGACTTCGGTGAAGGGCTGGCTGCTCACGGGGGCTCCTGGGCCGAAACCCCTATTGTGCCCGGGGAACCGCCCTGGCTCCAGTGGCGGTTCCGCCCTGGCCGCTGGGACGCTACCGCAGCTTGCCGGAGATCGCGCCCTGCATGCCCTTGAGGTGGACCATGACCCGCTCCAGCTTCTGCCGGGCGATGTCCTGGAACTGCATCTGCTGCATGAGAGCGAAAACGGTATCCTGCATCTCCTGATTCGTTCGCTCCAGTTCGGCGATGTCCCGCTCGTGGCCCTTCAACCGGCCAAGCCCCGCCTCCTGCTTCAGGTAGCCGAGACCGGTGAAGACCCGGTCGGTACTGGCCAGCATGCCCTCCACCCGCTCCAGCACCTTGGTCATCTCGGCCTCGGTGTAGGAGATGGAGGTCTCGATCTGGGGCAGCAGCTGGTGCTCGCCCTCCGCCTTGGGAGGCGCCGTCTCGATGAGCTGCCGCAGGCTGTCGTCCAGGCGCTCCTCGACGCTGAGGGTCGCCAGGACCTCCTTGCCCTGGGTACGCCTGTTGCCGCGGTTCGCGATCAGTGCGGCATCCAGGATGGTGATCACCCGCTCACCCTGGACGATGAAACCCTCCACCCAGGCGCCATCCAGTCCGGCGAGCAGCGGACTGGCCGGGACGATGTCCTCCTCGGGGATGCTCACGACCGCATCCACCCCGTCCACCAGCAGTCCCGTGGCCGTGCCGGCCAGATCCAGGACCAGGATGGTGCCGGTCTTCGAGGGATCCATGGGAGGCATGGACATGTGCACCCGCAGGTTCACCACGGGGATCACGCGGCCGCGCAGGTCGAGGATGCCCTCCACGCTCCGGGGCATGTGCGGCAGCTTGTTCAGCTTCTGGAAGGGCGTGATCTCGGCCACGTGCCGCAGCCGAAGCCCGTAGGCACGGTCGTTCAGGAAGAAGATCATGAACCGGTGCTGGACCGACCCTTGGCCCTTGTCGCGGACCCGTGCCTCGGCTGAGGGCGCGGTGCCAGGGTTCACACGGCCTCCTGGACGGCAAGCTGCAGGAGTTCCGCGGGGTCCAGGATGAGGACGACGCCACCATCGCCCATGATGGATGCGCCGCTGATGCCGGGCAGGCTGGCGAGGTAGGGCGCCAGAGGCTTGATGACCACTTCCTGGCGGCGGATGAAGGCATCCACGATGATGCCCATGCGCCTGCCGGCGGCCGACACCACCACCACGCAGAGGCCATCATCGCCATTGGCGCCCTCGTCCGGAGCCGCCGATTTCAGCAGGTGCTTGAGGCGGCAGACGCCCAGCACTTCCCCGCGCAGGTTGATGGCCTGGCGGCTGGTGAGGTGGGAGATCTTCTCCGGCGGGATGATGAGGGTCTCCTCGACGGAGGTCCCGGGCAGGGCGAAGACCTGGTTGCCGCTCCTCACCAGCAGGGCGTCGATGATGGCCAGGGTCAGGGGCAGCTTGATCGTGAAGATCGACCCCTTGCCCACGGTGGACCGGACACCCACACGGCCGTTGAGCTTGCGCACGTTCGAGCGCACCACGTCCATGCCCACGCCCCGGCCCGAGATGTCCGTCACCTTGGCGGCAGTGCTGAACCCGGGGGCGAAGATCAATTCGACCACCTCATCGTCCGCCATGGCGTTGGCCCGCTCCTGGGTCATCAGGCCCTTCTCGACCGCCTTGGCGCGGATGACGACGGGGTCGATGCCCTTGCCGTCGTCCTCGATCTCCACCACGACGCTGTCCCCCTCGTGGCGGGCCCGCAGGACCACGGTCCCGACCTCGGATTTGCCTGCCTTCACCCGGTCCGCCGGCAGCTCGATGCCATGATCCGCGCTGTTGCGGATGAGGTGGATCATCGGATCGCCCAGCTCCTCGATGATGCTCTTGTCGATCTCGGTGTCCTCCCCGACGAGCTGGAGGTCGATCTTCTTGCCGCTGCCCTTGGCCAGGTCGCGGAGCATGCGCGGGAACTTGGAGAAGATGGTCTTCACGGGCACCATGCGGATGCCCAGGACCGAGGCCTGGATCTCCTTGCTCACGTGGTCCAGGTACACGGAGGCGTGGGCCAGCTCCTTGGCCACGGCCGCGGCGGGCTGGCCGTTGACCATGGGGACGAGCCGCTCGACCAGGTGGCTGATCATGGTCTTGCTGATGATGAGCTCGGCCACGATGTTCATGAACTGCTCGAGCTTGGCCTGGCTCACCCGGATGGTGTCAGAAGCGGTCTTCTCGTCCGAGTTGCGCCGCCCAGTCTTGCGGCGGTCCTCGGCGGCGGGGCCATCGGCATCGGGCTTGGACGCGTCCGCAAAGCTCAGGGGATGGCAGGTGAGGGTCACGTGCGAAAGCGCGCCGAAGACTTTGCGGATCTCCTCGATGGGCTCCGTGGCCTCGATGATCATCACGATGTCGAGGTGGAAGGACCGGGGATCGAAGCTGTCCAGATCCACCAGGGGTTCCCGGGGGACCATCTGCCCGTAGAGGAGGCGCCCCACCAGCTCCACCATCTGGAACATCGAGAAGGGATTGAAGGGTGTTCCGTAGATGGAGCCCGCCAGTTCGGCCTGGATGCCTACCACCGGCTTGCCTTCGGCCAGGGCCGCGGCCGCGGCCTTCCGGCCCGCCACGTCCAGGCCGGACAGGGCGGCGGGGAGATGCAGCTCGCCGAAGGTGGCGGCGGCCTGGACGGCCGCGGGGACGGCACCGCCCTTCTTCAGCGATTCGAGGCTGCGGATCAGTTCACTGGGATCGGGATCCTCGGCTTCGCCCTGCTTCCGCACCTGGACGCGCACGTCCTCCACCAGGACCTTGAGCATGTCCACGGTCTCGAAGAGCACTTCCATGACCCGGTCGCTGAGCTCCATGCGGGACTTGCGGAGGTCGTCCAGCACGTTCTCGCCCATGTGGGAGAGGGCCTGGACCTTCTGGAGACCGAGGAAGCCGGCGGCGCCCTTGATGGTGTGCACGCTGCGGAAGATGGCATTCAGCAGGTCCAGGTCACCGGGCGCCTCCTCCAGGGCCAGGAAGTTGGTCTCGATCTGCTCGAAATGTTCCTGCGCCTCGACGAGGAAGTCCTCGTAGAAGCTGGGATCGTCGAGGGCGAAGTCGCTCATGGTTCACCGGTCCTGTTGGCCGCGCCTCGGCGCCCCTGGAGGCCCTGGAGCTGCTCGGTCTCCGCATCGGTCAGCAGCTGCGTGAGCTCCAGGAGGAAGATCATGCCGTTGTCCAGGCGGGCCACCTTCTCGATGTACCGGTTGGCGCCCACGGCGGTGACGGCCGGCGGGGGGCCGAAGCGATGCAAGTCCACGGGCCTGACCTCATCCACCGCGTCCACCACCAGGCCTGTGAACACGCCGCCGATGCTGGTGATGAGGATCCGCGAGATGCTGGTCGCCTCGACCCGCTCCAGGCCGAAGCGAGTGCGCAGGTCCACCACCGGCATGACTTCGCCGCGCAGGTTCAGGACGCCGTCGACGAAGTGAGGGGCCCTGGGCACGGGCGTGATCTGACCCACCATGATGATCTCTCGGACCTCATGGAGGCGGAGGCCGTAGCTCTCCGGGCCCAGGCGGAAGACCACCAGCTCCAGGCTGGGCACCGTTTCCTGCCCCCGGTTGTCCATGAGGCCGAGTCCCTGGCCCATGGCGGCGATCTTCTCCTGGTCGTCGCCGGTGATGATCTTCAGGACGTTGATGAGGCTCACCATGCGGCCCGGCAGCAGGAGGACGCCGTCGAGGTGCTCCCGCTCCGCCTCCGACAGGGTCTGGGGTGGGGGCAGGGCCTGGTCGTCCTGCACCCTGAGGATCTCCTGGATCTCGTCCACCACCACGCCGATCTTGGCGCTTCCAAACGAGAGAAGGATCACCATGTCCCGCTTCCGCTCGCCATCGCCCTGCTGGATGGACATGATCTCGGAGAGGTCCACCAGGGGCATCACCTGGTCCCGCAGGCAGATGACGCCCAGCACGTAGTCCGGCGCGTCGGGCACCTTGGTCACGGGGGGTAGTTCCACGATTTCTTCGACCTGATGCAGCGCGATCCCGAAGGACTCGGAGCCCAGGCGGAAGGTGACGAAGGGACGGCCGTCCTCCTCGATTTCCTCTCCCCCGTCCTCCCCGGTGCCTCCGATGGTGCCAGCCATGCTGAGTTCCTCGAGTTCGGCCCGCCGGGTCAGTTCCGAACTGTCCAGTAGCTTCTCGAGGTGGATCAGGGTGATAAGGCGGGTGCCCACCGTGACCATGCCCGCCAGGTACTCGGCGCGGATGCCCGCCACCAGTGGCGGCGTCTCGCGGATGGTGTGGTCCTCCAGGCGCACCACTTCTGCGACAGAATCCACCTGGAGCCCCGTGGGGCCGCTGGCCAGGCGCATGACGATGATGCGGGTCTTGGCAGTGGTGTCCATGGGCGCGAGATGGAAACGGACGCGACTGTCGATGACCGGGATGATGAGACCCCGCAGGTTGATGACACCGAGAATGAAGCTCGGGCTCCCGGGAACCGGGGTCACGTCAGTGCGATGGGTGATCTCCTGCACCCGGTCGATGTCCAGGCCGAACTCCACATTGTCCAGGGTAAAGGTCACCAGCTGGCCGGAGGGCACCAGCTCCGTGGCGAGAAGGGCCTGGGTGGACTCGGCGGCCATGGCTTATTCCTTTTTCAGGGATTTGAAGGCCTGGATCACCGCGTCCGCGTGGGCCTTGTTCTCGTCGGGCGTGGTGCCTGTCTGGGCGATGGTGTGGCTGACGGAAGGCCGCTCGGCGTCGCTTTTCAGGCCAGTGCCCAGCAGCTCCGCGATGTAGTCGTGGATCTGCCGCAGGTGGTGGACGATCCGCTCCAGCTTCTGCCGGGTGATGTCCTGGAACTGCATCAGGTCCATCGACTCGAAGACCTTGTCCTGGATCTCCTTGCTGGCGACCATGACCTCGTGGAAGGCACTCTGGACACCTGGGCTCTGGGTCCCTTCGTGGCTCATCATGTCCGTGATGAGCCGCTGCTGGCGTGACACCAGGCGGCTGATCTGGTCCAGCTGGTCCATGACCTTGTTGGACTCGCGTTCGGTCACGGAGGTGACCGTATCCAGTTCGGAGATCACGTGCCCGCGGCCATCCTTCTGCGGGCCATCCTTCTCCGCTTCCCGGGACTTAGCGGGGGCCGCCGGGGCAGGTGCCACGGGGGTGGCCGCGGCATCCACCGCCGGGGCCTTGGCACTGGCCTTCGGCTTCTTGGGGGCTTTCCCGCCTCCGCTGAGGAGGGCGTCGATCTCGGACTGATCCATGGCCTACTCCCTACCCAAGGAGGGACTCGATTTTTTCCTTGAGGGTGTCCGGGGTGAAAGGCTTCACCACGTAGTTGTTCACGCCGGCCTGGAGGGCTTCGACGATGTCCTCCTTGGCGGCGTTGGTCGTCACCATGAGGATCGGGATGGCCGGATTCTGGCCGCGCACGGTCTTCACGAATTCGAGGCCATCCATCTCCGGCATGTTCCAGTCGGTGATGATCATTTCCACCCCGCCCTGGCCGAGCTTCTCGAGCCCGCTCTTGCCGTTTTCACCCTCGACCACGTCGGTGTAGCCGATGCGGGACAGGGTGTTGATGATGATGCGCCGCATCGTCGAGGAATCATCCACGATGAGGATCTTCACGGGGGCCTCCTGGAAAGGGGTGGGTCAGATGGAAGATGGAGGCGCGGTGGCTTCCAGGAACTTCACGAGGGCTTCGAGGTCATCAGGGTAGACATTCTGGAACTTTACCCCCAGTTCGTAACCCCCCGAGTCCATCTGCTCGATGCGGACGACCATGCCCAGGGCGACCAGCGGCCGGCTTTCGGCATCCTGCACCGGGCCGAAATGGTTCTGGAACCGCCCCCAGCCGGGGACGCGCAGCTCCAGCTTAAGCAGGGTGCCCAGGGGATAGGCCCGGGGAGAATCCACCAGGAGTCCCCCGGCGGACACATCCTTGTAGCTGCAGGTGGCCGGGGCCTCCCCCTTGTGGAAGCTCAATTCCTGGAAGCTCAACGAGGCTTCCAGGGGGATCCGTTGGAATTGTCTCCGTTCCTGGCTCATAGCAGTCCTCAGATGGGGCATCGGAGGGGGGGCATCCGGACTTGAATCCTGCAAATCCGGCCCCGGTTCCCCCGGACCTGGGCCGGCCTCGGCTAGACTTAGTCCATTGTGCGCGCGTCCCGTGGGGGCGCACCCCGGAGGTTCCATGCCCGCTGCCCAAGGCCCCTGCCCCATGGACCCCGGCCAGGTGGAGCTGACCCTCCAGCGGCTGGCCAAGGACCTGTTGGACCGGGTGAAGCCCGAGGAAGAAGTGGTCCTGCTGGGCATCCGGTCCCGGGGCCTCCCCCTGGCGGAGCGGCTGGCGACCCTGCTGAGGGCTGCCACGGGCGCTCCCGTGCCCGTGGGCTCCCTGGACATCACACTCTACCGGGACGACCTCACCGAGATGGTGGGCAGCCCCATCGTGCGGCCCACGGAGATCCCCTTCACCCTGAAGGATCGCACCGTCGTCCTGGTGGATGACGTCCTCTACACCGGCCGGACGGTCCGCTCAGCCATGGATGCCCTGCTCGACCACGGGCGGCCCCACCGGGTGATGCTCCTGGTCCTGGCGGACCGGAGCGGCCGGGAGCTGCCCATCCAGGCCGACCTGGCCGGCCTCCGGGTGGAGGTGCCCCCGGGGCACCGCGTGGCCGTCCGGTTGAAGGAGATCGACGGCGTGGACGGTGTCACCGTGGAGGCCTGCTGATGCCCTCCGAGCGCTATGTCTTCCCCCACCGGCACCTGCTCGGCATCGAGCCCCTCAGCCCCCGGGACATCACGGCCCTCCTGGACCAGGCCCAGGCCTTCGAGGAGGTCTGCGAGCGGCCGAGCATCAAAATCGTCCCGGCCCTGCGCAAGAAGCTGGTGGTGAACCTCTTCTTCGAGAACAGCACCCGCACCCGGAACAGCTTCGAGATCGCCGAGAAGCGGCTCTCCGCCGAAATCATCAACTTCGACGCGGACACCAGCAGCCTGAACAAGGGGGAGACCCTCATCGACACGGCCATGAACCTCCAGGCCATGCACCCGGACCTCATCGTGATGCGCCACAGCGCCCCGGGGGCCCACGCCCTCCTGGCCCGGCACATGAAGGCCAGCATCGTGAACGCCGGAGACGGCTCGCACGAGCACCCCACCCAGGCCCTGCTGGATGCCTACACCCTGCGGAAGCACTTCGGGAAGCTGGAGGGCCTGAGCGTGGCCATCGTGGGCGACATCCGCAACAGCCGCGTGGTGCGCTCCAACCTCTGGCTGCTCACCCGCATGGGGGCCAAGGTGACCCTGGTGGGGCCCCCCACCCTCGTCCCCCAGGAGCTGAAAGCCACCTGGCCGGAGGTCGAGATCTGCCACGACTTCGATGCGGTCATCCCCAGCCAGGACGCCATCATGATGCTGCGCGCCCAGTTCGAGCGGGGCACCGGCGCCTACATCCCGGGCCAGGGCGAGTACAGCCGCTTCTTCCAGCTCAACCCGGCCCGGATGAAGCGGGCCCGGAAGGACGTGGTGGTGCTGCACCCCGGTCCCATCAACCGCGGCCTGGAGATCACCAGCGACGTGGCGGACGGCCCCAACAACCTCATCCTGGACCAGGTGACCAACGGCGTCCCGGTCCGGATGGCCGTGCTCTACCTGCTGTCGAACCCCCACGGCGAGCAGGTGCCTTGAGCGCTCCAGTCGAGATCCTGTCCCGCCTGCTCTGGTTGAGAGACACCGCAGCCCTGCCGGACGGGGTTCTGGCTGACCTACTTGGCTTGGACCCGAAGGACCTGGCCACCGTGGTCCAGGCCCACCCGGAACGGTTCCATGAATCCCTGGTGTTTCCCCTCACGGCCACGGAGCGCCAGGGGATCCCCGAGGCGCCGGTCCTGGCCTTTACCGAGGCCGGCACGGCCCTGCTGGCCGGACTGCTTCCAGGCAAGGACCCGGCCCTTCTGGCGCTGCTTCCTGGCTTTGCCGAAGGCCGCCACGTACTGACGGCCCAGGCGGAGCTCTCTGCCCGGGTCACGGCCCTGGAGCAGAAGTTCGAGGCGCTCCTGAAGGCCCTCCAGCCTGACGAGGCCGGGGAAGTCCAGGCCGAACACCCCATCGGGTTCGTCCCCGGAGACCTGCCCAAGGGTCTGAAGGCCCACCAACGCTCCGAAAAAAAGGGATGACCCAAACCATGATCCAGGGCCCCATCACCCTCCTCATCCTCGACGGCTTCGGCGACGGGCCCAGGAACGCCTTCGATGCCACCTTCGTGGCCCCCATGCCCCGCTTCAACGCACTCCGGAAGGCCTACGCCACGACCCAGCTGGTCACCAGCGGCGAGGCCGTGGGCCTACCGGAGGGACAGTTCGGGAACTCCGAGGTGGGCCACATGAACCTCGGCGCGGGACGGGTGGTGTGGCAGGAGCTCACCCGCATCGACGCCGCCATCCGGCGGGGCACCTTCCGGGAGAACCCCGCCATCGGCGCCCTGCTGCGGGATCTCAAGGCCTCGGGCAAGCGCCTGCACCTGCTGGGCCTGGTGAGCGACGGCGGGGTCCACAGCCACCAGAACCACATCGTGGCCCTGGCCCAGTGGGCCCAGGCCGAGGGAGTGCCCACCACCCTCCACGCCATCACGGACGGCCGGGACACGGCCCAGAAGAGCGCCGACGGCTTCCTCCAGTGGCTCACCTTCCAGCTGCGGGCCTGCCCCCTGGTGACCATCGGCTCCGTGTGCGGGCGCTACACCGCCATGGACCGGGACAAGCGCTGGGAGCGCACAGAGCAGGCCTGGAAGCTGTACGTGGACGGCGAGGCCCCGCAGCGGGCCCCGGACGCCCTGGCGGCCGTCGCCGCCGCCTACGGGCGTGGCGAGACCGACGAGTTCGTGGCTCCCACCAGGCTCGACGCCTTCCATCCCTTTGCCGACGGTGACGGGGTGCTGTTCTTCAACTTCCGCGCCGACCGGGCCCGGCAGATGTGCCATGCCCTGGTGGAGCCGGCGTTCGCCGGCTTCAGGCCAAAACATCGGCCCGAGGTTAAGCTGGTCACCTTCACGGCCTACGACATCGAACTCGAGCCCTACCTCTCGGTGGCCTATCCGCCCCAGAGCCTCGATCTCATCCTCGGCGAGCTCATCAGCGCCCGGGGCTGGAGACAGTTCCGCACCGCCGAGACGGAGAAATACGCCCACGTCACCTACTTCTTCAATGGTGGCCGGGAGGCCCCCTTCGAGGGGGAGGAGCGCCGGCTGGTGCCCTCACCCAAGGTGGCCACCTACGACCTGCAGCCGGAGATGAGCCTCCCGGAGGTGAGCCGGGGCCTGGAGGACGCCATCCGTTCGGGCCAGTACCGCTTCCTGGTCTGCAACCTAGCAAACCCGGACATGATCGGCCACACGGGGGACCTGGCCGCGGCCACCGTCGCCTGCGAGGCCGTGGACGCCGCCGTGGGGCGCATTGCGGACGCCACCCTGGCCATGGGCGGGGCCCTCTTCATCACCGCCGACCACGGCAACTGCGAGTGCATGCGGGACGAAGGCGGCAACCCC
>CAIMBM010000113.1 GCA_903839205.1 uncultured Holophagaceae bacterium
CGGCTGTCGTGGCTCCGCAATCCGCTCGGGGTACTCAGCGATACCTACGACTACCTGAACATGGCCTACGACCCCCAGCGGCCGGCCGCCGAGGTGATCTGGCAGCATGACCACGAGTTGCTGAGCCGCTCCATCCGCTTCTACGTAGAACTGCGCCGGGTCTTCGGCCTGAAGAAGGAGGAGTACTACAAGCTCGACGACATCCTGGCGCTGGAGGCCCCGCAGGGCGGCTACGATGCCGAGGCCTGGGCGCGCATCCGTTCCGCACACCTGGGCTTCGAGGCCGGCAATGAGCTGCTCGGCCTGCTCTTCGTGGTGGCGGACAGGGCACGATTCTTCGATTTCCGGGTCGAGGCGGATCTTGAGGTCACCATCCCTGCCGAGCTCTCCGATCCGGACCTCCAGGCCCGCATGAAGAAGATCCTGGTCCCGCCGCCGGCCACCAAGGCCGACGAAATCGTGGCGGTCAGCGGCGGCATGTACTACGGGCAGGAGGCGCCGGGCCACCCGCGTTTCGTGACCGAAGGCATGCATTTTGACAAGGGGCAGTCGCTCTACGTCATCGAGGTCATGAAGATGTTCAACACGGTCAGGGCGCCCTTCTCCGGAACCATCGACAAGATCCTGATCACGGGTGCCGACGGCGCCATCGTGCAGAAGGGTCAGCCGCTCTTCAAGATCACACCGGACGAGAAACACGTGGAGGTGGATTTCAAGGAGGTCGATAAACAGCGCCGGGACAGCACAGCCGACGCGCTCAAGGCGATCCTGGAGGTCTGATCGCAGGCGAACCGAAAACCGTTGGGATGGATGGAGGATGGTGTCACTTGGGACGCCGTCCTGCCTGCGGCCCAGACGGGATGCCCTGGGTCAACGCGAGGTCGTGTCGCGCGAGCCAGGGCAGGGCCCCAAACAAGGGTGGTGCACGGTTCAGTGCAGGAGGTTGAGAAGCAAAAGGCCAAGACCCTTAGGTCTTGGCCCTTCTAGGTGTTTTTGGTCGGCGCGAGAGGATTCGAACCTCCGACCCCTACCACCCCAAGGTAGTGCGCTACCAGGCTGCGCCACGCGCCGTGAACCTTTGACTGTAGAACGGCCAGGCACTCAGGTCAAGGCTTCGGTGGCGTGGACAGGCGTTCGAACAGGGCTCGCACGGACTTCAGGATGGGTTGCAGGTCGGAGCTGGTGCGAAGGAGTCTGGGGAAGGGGGACTTGGGTTTCTGGACCGGCGGGGCCGGCAGCTCCTCGGCCTCGAGGCCCAGGTCAAGGCGCTGGACCAGATGGCCGTGGGCCAGGAGCTCGGCACAGTCGGCCACGGTGAGGCCTTCGGCCAGCCAGCCCTTGATGCGCTTCAGGCGCGGCAGTTCGTCCACATGGTAGTAGCGGAGGTTGCCCTTGCTGCGCCGGGGCTTGATGTCGGGTATGACATCCTCCCAGTAGCGCAGGTCCTTGGGGTTGACGCCTATGAGGGCCGCAGCTTCGCCAATTTTGAACCACTTCTTGTCGCTCATAAACTAGCTCTCCCTGGGCTCGATGCCCAGGGTCTTGAGGCGCTTGTAGAGGTTGGAGCGGTCCATGCCTACGCGCTCGGCGACACGGGTCATGTTGCCGTTCTGGACGCGCAGCTCGCGCTGGAGGTACTGGGCCTCGAACCAGTCCTTGGCGTCCTTGAGGCTGGCGAATTCAGGGAAGGAGAAGGGATCCTGCTCGGCGAGGTGGCGCGTGGCCAGGGGACCCAGGTCCCGGGGGCCGATCTCGTGCCCGCGACCCAGGATCACGGCGCGTTCCATGAGGTTCTTCAGCTCGCGCACATTGCCCGGCCAGTCGTGGCGCAGCAGGGTGTCCTTGGCCTCCGGACCCAGGTGTCGGGGCGGGCGGCCGTACTGCTGGGCGATGCGCGTGATGAAGGCCTCGGCCAGGGGCAGGATGTCCTCAGGGCGCTCCCGCAGGGGCGGGACTCGCAGGGGTACCACCGCAAGGCGGAAGTAGAGGTCTTCGCGGAAGCGCCCCCGGGTGATCTCGCCGGGCAGGTCCTTGTTGGTGGCCGTGATGACGCGCACATCCACCCCCACGGTGCCGCCCCCGCCCACGGGCTCCACACGGCCCTCCTGGAGGGCGCGCAGCACCTTGGCCTGGGTCTTGAGCGACATGTCGCCCACTTCATCGAGGAAGAGGGTGCCACCGTCCGCCTCGCGGAACTTGCCCTTCTGGTCCCGCACGGCACCGGTGAAGGCCCCCTTCTGGTGGCCGAACAGCTCGCTCTCGATGAGCTCCTCGGGGATTGCGGCGCAGTTCACTTCGACGAAGGGGGCCTCCCTGCGGGAACTCTGCGCATGGATGAGGCGGGCCACCTCCTCCTTGCCGCTGCCATTCTCGCCGGTGAGGAGCACGCGGCCCTCCGTGGGCGCCACCAGGGCCACGTCGGCCATGAGCCGCTTCATGGCGGGGCTGTCCGCCAGGAAGAAGCGGCCCCCCTCCACTTCGGCGAGGAGGCGCTGGTTCTCCTGTTCCAGCCTTGACTGGCGCAGGGCATTGCCCACCACCAGGAGCAGCCGGTCCAGGTCGATGGGCTTCTCGAGAAAGTCGAAGGCCCCGAGCTTGGTGGCCTGCATGGCCGTGTCGATGCTGGCATGCCCCGAGATCATCACCACCGGCAGCTGGGGCCGGATCTGTTTCGCCTGCTTCAGGGTCTCGAGGCCATCCTGGCCCGGGAGCCAGACGTCCAGGAGCATGAGCTGGAGCCCTTCCCCGTCCGGGTTGTGGAGCAGGTCGATGGCCTGCTCCCCTCGCTCGGCCTTCACCACCTGGTAGCCCTCGTCCTTCAGGGCTTCGCCCAGGGACCGCCGGATGCCCGGCTCGTCATCCACCAGGAGGATCGTTGTGGGGGCGCGCATGGCTCCATGCTGGGCGCGGGACAAGCCTTTGTCCAGCAGGTGGTTGCCTGGATTAATGCGAACAGCTTATGCGTCCCGGGATCTCCCCCAGAGGGGGTTCGATGTCCAGCCTTCACCTGTCGAGGCGGAATAGGGTTTGAGTGCAATGCGGGGCCCCGCTCCCCCCGGGGCTGGTGTCATGCCCGAGGGCGGGTGCCGACCTTTGCGGGCCCCTGATGTCGCTGCTGTCCAGCCGGGATCCCCCAGGACAGGCCGACCTCTGCTTCGGCCGCCGCCCCACCTCAATGGATCGGAAGGTCCATGGTCCGTGTCGTGCCTTGGATCACAGCCTTCGGTGTTCAACCAAAAGCTCGTATTTGCATAATCAAATATAGGCAGGTGATATATGAGTCATCTATTCCGCGTCACACTTCTACTGATGGGCCTGGCCGCTGCCAGGCCGCTCTGCGCCCAGGCCTGGGATGCGACCAAGCACGCGTCCGGCTGGGCCTTCCAGGAGGCGGATGGTTCCTTCCTGTTCTTCGATCCTGCCACCCAGACCCTTCGCACCTGGGTAAAGGGGAGCGGCCTGCTCTCCTCCCTCCAGGTGTCCCTGCCAGCTGAGAAGAAACCCTCGGTGGCCGCAGCCTCCGCGGCGGCCCCTGTGTCGGGGGGGGTGTCCGACTACAGCGCCGCGGCTGCCACGCTCTATGGCATTCCGAGGCGACAGCGTGTCCCGACCGTGGGAGAAAAAACGTCCCCGCAGGAGGCTCCCGCGCCCAACCCCACCGCGCCGGAGCGCTGGGTGCTGGACTCCTACAACCGGGTCTGGATGGTCTGCCAAAGCCGACTGGTGGTAATCGGGAAGGAAGGCTCCCCCGTGAACCTGCTTCCGCTTCCGGCCCCGGTGGAGGACATGGCCGTGGCGCGGGATGGCATCGTCCTCCTCTATCGCACCCTCAAACCCTACCTAGAAAAGCGGGACCTCAGGGCCGGCACCGTCCTGTGGACCTACGGGGACAAGACCCAGATGAAGGACGCGGCCGCCGAGCCTATGAAGGTTCCCCACAACCGCATGGCCCTGGGTCCGGATGACACGATCTACATAGCCGAAGGTGCCGGGATGGCCCTCACGGTGCTCGACCCCGTGAAGGGGCCGAAAGACCCCGGGCAGCTCTTTTTCATCACCCCGCAACCCGTCGCCAGCCGCGCCGTGCTTGGGCCTGGCGGCCGCGGTCCCTTGCTCTCCTGGGCGGGTCGAGACGTGATCTTCGGGGTCTTCACGCCGAAACAGGTTCAATCCTGCGGCGGGCCGAACTCGAAGGGGCTCGTTCTAGCCCGATTCGATCTCGCAGGAGGTGCCATGGAATGGTTGCCCACTTCCCTCGAGCCGGGCCATCGGCTGGTGGGCCTGCTCGACACCGAGGCCGTCTTCCTTGCCCCGGACGGCGGCCTGACCTATGCACCGATTCATTAGGTCAGGACCTGGATTCCGGAACCTCCTCCGGCCAGGGCCTTGGCGGGAGCCTCTGCTTGGGTTCCTGGCTCCGGGGATGCCAAGGGGGCCGAGGGGCCTGCGCAGACCCGATTCCGACCCTCGTGTTTGGCCCGGTACAGATGAGTGTCGGCCAAGCCAAGGAGTTCGGAGGCCTGGTCGGCCTCCTCACCCAGGCTTGCCACGCCAAAGCTGCAGGTCAGGCCGATGCCAGGCGCATGGCCCGGCCCGTCCATGAGGATGAAACGGTTTGATTGGATGGCGCTGCGCAGGCGCTCTGCAAGTTCCACCGCACCGGGGAGCGGGGTATGGGTGGCGATGACCACGAATTCTTCGCCCCCGAACCGGGTGAGGATGTCCTGGGAGCGGAGCTGTTGTTTCACCAGAGCTGTGAACGCGGCCAGCACCAGGTCACCAGCCTGATGCCCGAAGCTGTCGTTGACCCGCTTGAAATGATCGATGTCGAGCATGAGCACGGACAGTGGCAGGCCCGTTCGGCGGGCGTTGGCGCATTCCTCCCTCAGGCGGCGGTCCAGGTAGCGGCGGTTGAATGCATGGGTCAGCGGGTCGGAGATGTTTTCTTCCTCGAGGAAGCTGATTCTCATGAGTGATACAGCCGTTCTCAATGAGAGATTCGAGGTCAGCCAGACGAAGCAGGCGCCCAGGAAAAACACGCCGGGGACAATCAGATCACTCGGCTTGGTGTGGCTGTGCCGGGAGGACCAGGCATAGCCCAGGTAGCCGACAATGAACATACAGACGAATACCAGCATCACGGACCAGTAGTTGCGGAGCGGACCCTGCGGCAGCTGCGCCGTCAACCGCCGCGTGAGGTACAGGGAGCCACACAGCATTCCGGCACTCACAAGCACGAGGGTCGTTGCCAGGACTCCAAGCATGGTCGCCAGCCCTTTCCAGCAGCACGGTTTCAGGGTTGAACCGATCGATGGTCCGCGATGGGGGGCTTCCCGCATGGGGATCCAAGATCAGGCCATCCACTCCTGGGGGGGATCGCGGCAGTGGCCGGAGGTTCTGCCCGAATATGGTCAGGTGTGGGCATGGCCTTGGCAGACGGCGGCTTCATTCTCGGGTAGGCTGCCTGCCAGGAACAGGCTTACGGCTTCCTCCGCCGAGACAGCCTGCTGGACCAAGTAGACCTTCATGCCTGCGTCCCTCAGGGCCCGCCAGGCGCCAAGACCCATTCCCCGGCTGAGGACCACGCTGCAATCGCGCAGCAGGGAGATGAAGCCGCCGTGATCGTGGTGTCCATGCCCTTGTCCTTGATCGCCGTGCCCGGGCTCGTGGGGGCTATGCGCTTGGTGGCCATGGACGTTGGGGCGGACCTCGCGGCTCCGGATTTGACCCCCCTCGACGTCGAACACGAGGAAGGCCTTGCTGCGGCCGAAATGGGCCGAGAGGGAGTGTTCGTCCATGGTGGGAATGGCAACCTTCATGGGAACTCCTGGGAAGGGTGGATCATGCGAGAGGGGCCAGGGCCATTCGGGTGGGTCCAGGGGAAGGGCGCTTGGACCCTGAGCTGGTCAGGCCCCATAGCCCGGGAGCCCCTTGACGGGGCCCCCGGTTAGGCATGGCAGAACTGGTATGGAGCGCACTACCAGGGCTATTCCGCCTCGTCGAAGTACTCGTCATCCGGAATGTCTTCCCATCCGACGAGCATGGCCTTGATGTTGGTGGTGGGTGTATGTCCGGTGGTCGTCAGGTAGACGTGCCCGAACAGGAAGGCCACCAGGCCGAAGGCGCCAAGGACATGGACCACGGCGATGACCCAGAGGACCGACGGGGACCAGCCGAAAGCGTGCTGCAGGTTCGGGTAGTAGTAGAAGAGGGCGCCGGTGGTGACCTGCACGGGGATGATCATGACCTTGAAACCCAGGTAGGCCAGGCGCTGGAGGGGGTTCAGTTTGGCCATGCGGTGCTTCTTCACCGGGTGCGGAGCACCCTTGAAGATGCCGGTCAGGTAGAAGCCGACCATCTCGCCCAGGAACTTCCGGGTCGGGATGTACTGGCGCCATTCGCCCGTGGTGACATGCCAGAAGATGGCAAAGACGATGAGCGTCACCAGGGACACGGCCAGGATGTTGTGGACCGTGACCGCCCGCTGGAAGCCGAAGATGTGGGGCAGGAGGCCCCGGATCTCGAAGCCGGTGAGCATCATCGTGAGGATGATCAGGGCCTGGGCCCAGTGCCAGAAACGTTCGAATTTCTCGTAAAGAACGATGCGTCGCATGGGATCTCCTAGTGGCGTCCGTGAAGGTAGCGAATGACGCCGTGGATACCCACGCCGAGGATGGTCAGGATGATCACGGCAATGCCGATGAAGTCGACGCCGGTGCCCCGGTCACGACCGATGAGGTAGAAGCCCGGAACGGCCTCTAGGCGGCCCTTCTTGGCGTGGCACTCGGTGCACTTGAGCGCGTCCTCCTTGGGGGCGACCATGTGGGTGATGGGCCACAGCATGGTGGTGCGGACGAAATCATACTTGCCGCTGTAGGGGAGGCCCGCTGTCGCCATTCCCATTTTGATGGCTGGTTCCCACTTCCAGTCGCCCCAGTAGGCTCCGGAGCCTGCAGGTCCGGCAGTATAGGGCGCGATGAGATGGTTGAGAACCGGGTCGTAGGGTTGGTTACCCTCGTGGAACTTGAAGGGCCAGATCTTGGCGTTGGGGTCCCCGTAGGAACCTTCCGTCGGATTGAGCACCACTGGACGCGTGGCTGGCAGCGTGTCCGTCAGGCGCGTGAACTTCATGTTGCCGTTGTACCAGACGTAGGTGGGCGTGACGTTGCGCCCCCAGGTCATCTCGCCATGCATGCTGTTGTAGATCTCGAAGCCGTTGGCATCCTCTTCCTTGTAGGGCTTGCCATCCTTCAGGCGACCCGAGGTGGACCAGTCCCACCAGAGGTTGCTGCCCAGCTTGCCGCGGGCGAAAGCGGGGATGTGGCAGGTCTGACAGGCGACCTTCTGGTAGTGGCGGTTCAGGATGTAGGAGTCGTGGGGCATGCTCGAGTGGCAGGCCGTGCAGGACATCCGGGAGGTCTCCTCCCCTGCGTATTTGGGCTGCTCACGCCGGTCGGCTGGGATCACATAGTCGGGGCCGCCCACCTGGTGGCTGGGGGCCACGTGGCAGTCGACGCAGTACATCCCGGCGCCCTGCTTGGACATGTGGACGTCCTCGGTCCGCGGCGCGGTGAGGATGGTGTCATCCAGGTCGCCATGCTTGGTGGCGTCGGCGCCACCGCCGAAAAAGTGGCATACACCGCAGTTCCTGAGGCTGGGACGGCCCACCTTCTGGGCCACATCCGCCAGGGGGACCGCCGGGTTGGGCAGGCCCTCATTTTCCTTCTCGTAGTCGCCAGTGGTGTCGTGGCAAACGAGGCAGTCGACGTTCTCGGCCCTGGTGAAGTCGAAGGTCTTGTCCTTGTACCCGTAGCCCGCATGGCACCGGGCACAGGAGGCAGTGTTGCCGCCGATGGTGGAGATGCAGAAATTGTTCACCAGGTTGGTGGATTTGCCGTAGCCTTCGAGCCCCTTCTCGGGGATGCGCCAGAGCCAGTGCTGGGTGGCCATCACCTGCTCGGCCGCCCGGGTGTGGCAGGTGAGGCAGGCCCTGGTCACCGCAGAGCCGTCCCCGTCCTTGAAGGGGCCCTGGAGGATCTTGAATTTGCTGTGGTCCGCGGTCTGCTGGCTGGCCTGCTTGGCATGCACGCCCAGGTAGGACCCGTGGCCCGAGAGCGCTGGGGCGGTCGGCTGCTGGGCAAAGGCAGAGGTGAGCGACAGGGCCAGCAGGCCCACGAGGGTCTGCAGGGTCCGCCTCATCCAGGGCGGGGATGGTATTCGAAGAGGATGAGGCATGGAGGCTCCTTGACGAGAAAGGGCAGCGCTGGTCTGGGACTGTGGGGACCGGCAGGCCCCCTTAGACACCCTTCGCGGACTATGCATGCCCGCGAAGGGGTCGGTTCCGTGGATGGCTCCGGGCTCTGCGGGAGCCCGGAGGGAGGATCTAGAACTTCACTTCGAGGGATGCGTAGTAGTTCTTCACCGTGGCGGGGTAGCCGTACTGGAGCATGGGCGTGTTGCCGAGGTTCATCGCCGATTCCCAGTTCTGGCCAGGCTGGGCGGAAGGCCCGATCTGCCAGCCGCTCATGGCGGTGGTGTAGCTGTAGTCGATGTAGCCGAGGCGGAGCGAGGCATTGTGGGCGAACCGCCACTGGATGTAGCCCTCCCACACGTCGCCGCGGGCGCCGAGCTTGTCGGTGTACTCCCCGGTGGCAGGGGTGTAGGTCCACCAGCGGGGCGAGCCGTGGTTGAACTCCACGCCGACGCCGAAATTCGGGGTGGGGTCGTAGCGCATGCCTGCGTAGTAGGCCGTGGCGGTCTCGCTCTTCGTGGGATCGCCCATCAGTCCGCCGAAGCCGGAGAGTTGCTGGGTGGTCCCGGCCATCGGACCATAGGCCGGATTGTTGGGGAAGGTCCAGTAGGCCCCGTACTGGGAGACCTGTCCGTTCGGGTGGCTCTTGAGGTAGCCGCCGCTCACGAAGTAGGTGAAGGTGTCCCCGATCTTGTGCTTCCAGGTCGCGGTCATCTGATCCATGTCGCCAAGGTTGGCGGTGGCGGTGACGTACTGGGTGGAGGGCGTCTGGCCAGGGATCGGGAAGTTGATGGTGTTGCCGAAGGGGATGTCGGTCATGTTGCCGAGCCGGTTGTAGCCCAGGTAGAGGTTGGCGCTCTGGATGGAATCGCCGAGCTGGAAGAGCAGGGGCATGTCGTACATGCAGCCCAGCACGGTGGTGTCCTTCAGGGGCCCGATGGTGCCCACCACGGGAGTGATGGCGGAGGGATTCGTCCCGTTGAAGGCGCTGAAGTTCATGCCCACAATGGTCTGGTTCTGCTTGACGTTGCCGCCGCCGCCGAAGCCGCTTTCGTAGCCCACGCCGTAGCAGAAGCCAAGGAGGGTGCCTTCGGGGAAGCCGAGCTTCTCGAGCTGGAATTTCCAGCCGATGCCGTCGATGGTGGCGTTCACGGCCAGGGCCTGGGGCGTGGCCTGCCGCTCGCCGCCTTCGCGAACTTCGAAGGGCGGGCCATCGGAGGTGTTCTGGCGGCCGATGGAGAGGATGCTGGCGACCGAGTTGAAGTGGTAGACCAGGCTGGCCCGCTCCACCAGGAGGGCGTCCGTGGCGGGGGTCTGGCCGGCAGTGAAGGAGGTGCTGATCGTGTTGGGCGTGCCGTTGAAGGTGGGCACGTCCGCCCCCCCGTGGATCTTGTACATCACGAGGCGGCCCATGACCTTGGCGTCCTCATTGATGGTGATGCCCATGTTCAGGCGGAGCCTGGTGGACCACTGGACGGAGTTGGTCCAGTCCTGGGCGCCGACCGGCTGGGCGATGGGCGCGAAGGGGTACGGGTTGGTTGCGCTGGGGGTGTTCTGCATGAACCCCATGAACTGGTTGTAGGGCTTGAAGTGCTCCTGGGCCCCGTCGAAGCGAGTGCGGAGTTCGCCGCCCCACTGGATGTTGTCGCCGGCGAGCTTGGTCTCGACCTTCACGAGGCGGTTGTCGACTTCCTGGGCGGCAGCGGCCTTCACTTCGACCGCCTTCAGCTGGACCTTGAGGTTGTCGATCTCCTTCTGCAGGTCCTGGTTGGACTGGGCGCTCAGGGCCACCGGCGCCAGCATGGCGACGAGGGCGAGCATGATGCGGGAGTTCATGGGATGTTCTCCTGGTTAGGGGTGGTTGGGGGTGGGGAGAGGGGCGGTGTGTGGGCGAGCTCAGCCGCCACCGGTCTTGGGCTGGGGGGAGTCGGAGGCGTGGGCCGTCAGGAAGGCCTGGATGTCCTTCACCTGCTCGGGCTTGACGAGGCTGTTCAGCTTCTCGGCGCCCTTCTTGTGCATGCCGGCCGCGAAATAGGCCTTCCACTGGTTCTGGGTCTTCACCAGGGGCGTGACTTCCCCGCCAGCGGCGCCGGCGACGTGGCAGCTCTTGCAGCTCTTCTTGAAGTAGTACTTGCCCTTGGATTCACTGCCGCTCTGGGCTACCAGGGGCACCGCGAGGGCGGCGAGCATGACGTAAAGCTTCAGGGTGTTCCGCATGGAGCACATCCTTTCTGTGAGGGGGTTGAGGGCAGGGCGACGCCATCCCGAAGCGGGAGGGGCACTGGATACGGATGGTCCGCATGGACCTTCTCGGAGGGGCCTGCGGAGCGGTTCGCTATTGAGGATGATAGGGTAGTGAAACGAGTCAAGGCGTTCGTGATTATGATCACTATTAATTAAATAACCACACAGTAATTTGATCTCGAATTCAGGATTGGCACGAATCTGGATCTCTCCGCTTGGGTGGAGATGGGGCTGCTATGGTGGGTTTCCGGGGAGGCCCCCATGGATGAACCAAGCGAACTGCCCACCCCGGAACAGGACGCGGGCCTGACCCCGATCATGGGCGACTTCCTCAAGCGGCAGGTGCTGGTGTGCACCTCGAAAAGCTGCGCGGCCAACGGCTCCGAGGCGGTGCTGGAGGCTTTCAAGTCCAGGCTGATCGAGGAGAACCTGCTGTTCTACAAGGGCAACCGGGCGGGTGAGGTGCAGTGCTGCCAGTGCGGGTCGGTGGGGTTCTGCGCCATCGGTCCTGCGGTGCTGGTGTACCCAGACGGCATCTGGTACGCCCACGTCACCCCGGCGGACGTGCCGGAGATCATCGAAGGCCACATCAAGGGGGGCGCGCCGGTGGAGCGCCTGGTGAGGAAGCGGCTGGGCTGATCCCGCGCGCCAGGGGGCTGTGAGAACATGGGTCCATGCTTGTGGACGCGCACTGTCACCTCACCGGATCCCACCTGGCTGCGGACCAGGTGGAAGCCACCCTCCTGCGGGCGAGGGCTCAGGGCGTGGCAGGCTTCATCGCGGTGGGCACGGACCTGGAGGACTCCAGAGCCGTGCTGGACCTGGCCGCTCGGATCCCCGGGGTGCAGGCCAGTCTGGGGGTGCACCCCCACGAGGCGAAGAGCTGGTCACCGGAGGTGGAGGCGGCCCTCCAGACCATGCTGGCCGATCCCTCGGTGCGCTTCGTCGGCGAGACAGGCCTGGACTGGCACTACGATCTGAGCCCCCGAGCCGAACAGGAAGCCGTGTTTCGCGCCCAGATCCGTCTGGCGAGGGCCTTCCGGAAGCCCCTGATGATCCACACCCGGTCGGCCCCGGAGGCCACCCTCCGCGTCCTGGAGGAGGAGGGGGCCGACACCGTGCGCGGCATCATCCACTGCTTCAGCGAGGACCGCGCCTTCGCGGCCCGGGCGCTGGATCTCGGGTTCTACCTGAGTTTTTCCGGTATCGCCACCTTCAAGAAGGCCGAGGCGGTGCGGGACGTGGCGGCCTGGGCCCCGGGGAACCGCATCCTGGTGGAGACCGATGCGCCGTTCCTGGCCCCGGTGCCCTACCGGGGGAAACCCAATGAGCCCGGGTTCGTGAGGTTCACGGCCGAGGCCGTCGCGGAACTGCGCGGAATCTCCATGGCCAGCCTCGCCGAAATGACCACTCGCAACCTGGAGGCCCTATGCGGCTGGGTACCCTCCTCCTGACCGGGGCGGCCCTGGTCGGACCGAGCCTCTTGGCCCAAGGGCATGCCTCCCTGCCCTGGGAGCGGCTCCCCCCCCTGGATTGGCAGGTGGGCCCGGGTCCGGTTCGGAACGAGGGGCCGGGGGGCCCGGTGGCCTCCACTGGCCCCCTGGAGGCAAGGCTCACCGGGGACGGCACCCTCAGCCTCCGTGATGCCCGCGGCATCATCCGGCTGAAGACCGGCCTGCCGGGGCGCCCCCTCAAGGCCTGGCGGGATGGGGGCATGCCCCTCTTCCCGCCCTCGGGTACCTGGCTGTTTCCAGCGGACTCGCCCCTCAGCCGCGGGCTGGGCGGGCTGCAGTGGGTCGCCGAGGACTTCCGGCCCTTCCTGCGCGGCCTGCTCTGGATTCTGGAGGACGGGGAGGCCTATCTCACCGTGGTCCATCCCGCCACGGCCCTGGCCCTGCAGCTGCCTCTCCCGCCCGGGCGGGAGCTCAGCCTGCGTTTCCTGCCGGACCGGCTCGAGGTGGTGGCGGGGGATGTGGACCGGGGGGCCCCGCGGCAGTGGTCCATTCCCTGGATCGGTCTGCTGCCAAGACTGGCGGTCCTGGGGCCCCGTGCGGAGCACACCAAGGCGGGGACGGCCCTGGTTCCCTTCCCCAAGGAATGAACCCAGGGGACTGACCACCGAACACCGAAGACAGCCGCTTGGCACGACCCTGGCTGTTTCACCCCCGGAACCGTTCCCCAGGGACACGGCACCCATTCCCGTGGAGGGCCCATGAACCCGATCTTCACCCACGCACGACTCGCCGCCCTGCTCTTGCCTGCAGCCATCCTGGCGGCGGCCCCCCAGGCGCAGGCCCCCCTCGAGGATGAGTCCTACCAGGGCGAAGCGCCGGACCGCTACGCCATGGTGCGGGCCCTGGAAGGCGAAGTGCACGTGCGCAAGGGGGATCTGGACGAATGGCTGACTCGGGGCACACCCATTGCCGAGGGAGATGTCGTGGAAAGCCGCGGCCGAGGCGTTCTGCAACTTGGCGATGGCACCCGCGTGGCCTTCGGCGGGGCCACCCGCTTCACCGTGGCCGCCCTCTTCACGGACCGGAAGGGCGAGCGGCAGGTGCTCCTGCGCCTGGACCATGGCCGGCTGCGCGTGCTGCTGGGCGGCCAGGGCGAGTCCCGGCTCCGCCTGGACACCCCCTCGGGCTCGGCCACCTGCCTCGACCAGGGCTCCTTCAGCCTGGAGGCCGACCCGGACCGGGTCGTGCGCCTGAAGGTCCTGGGCGGACGGGTGACCTTCGCCAACGACCGGAATGAGGCGCGGATCAACGCGGGCGAGCGGCTGACGGTCTACAGCCCCCAGGATGGTCTCGACCGAGTGCGCGGCTTCAATACCTATGACGGGGACGAGTTCGACCGGTGGAGCGAGCGCGCCGTGGTGGTTCCCCGCGGCGAGAGTTGGGATAAGGTGCCGCCCGAACTCCGGTACTACGCCGACACCCTCGACACCCATGGTCGCTGGGTCCGCTCCGACGAGTTCGGCTGGGTCTGGCAGCCCTACGGCGTGGCCGAGGACTGGCGCCCTTACTGCGACGGACGCTGGGCCCCCTACCCGGGTGGCATGACCTGGGTGTCCGACGAGCCCTGGGCCTATGTCGCCT
Source organism: uncultured Holophagaceae bacterium (assembly GCA_903839205.1). Lineage (GTDB taxonomy): Bacteria > Acidobacteriota > Holophagae > Holophagales > Holophagaceae > Geothrix. The sequence goes on from CAIMBM010000113.1 coordinate 13,591, forward strand.
ACCACCATGGCCGCTGGCACTGGGCCGCGGGGCTGGGCTGGTGCTGGATCCCCGGCGTCAACTACAGCCCGGCCTGGGTCGCCTGGAACAACACGCCCGGCTACTGCGGGTGGGCGCCCCTGGGCTACTACAACACCCCCTGCACCTGGGGCTATGGCGCCTGGAGGGGCGGCTATGCCTGGAACGTGGTGTCCATCAATTTCATCAATGTGGCCAACGTCCGCACGCGGATCTATTCGGACCCCCGCATCATCGTGTCCTTCAACGGCCCCGCCGGGGGGCGGGACCTCCATGCCCCCTGGCAGCGGTCTCCCCTGATGGTGTCGAGTGTCGAGTTCCGCAATCCCGGCCAGATCCAGACCGCCTTCCGCCCGGAGGTGCGCCGCGATCGCATGGTCGCCTACGAGCGCCAGGCCCAGGCCGCCACGGGCCGGACCATCCTCCGCCATGAGATGACCCCGCCACCGGGCAGGGGCCCCCGGCCCCTGGGGGACGGGGGTCCCGCCAGGGCGCCCTTCGAGGTGCGCCGACCCGACTCGGCGCCTGCCCGGCCCGTGGACCCCCGCTCCCGGGTCGAGGAGCGCCGCCCGGATCCGGCGTCTGCCCGGCCCGTGGACCCCCGCTCCCGGGTCGAGGAGCGCCGCCCGGATCCGGCGCCTGCCCGGCCCGTGGACCCCCGCCCCCGGATCGAGGAGCGCCGGCCGGATCCGGCACCTGCCCGGCCAGCACCGCGCCCGGAACCGGCCCGGGAGAAGCCCCGCGAGGAGAAGAAACACGAGGAAAAGAAGCACGAGTGAGCGCCACCCTTGTGCAGACCTGACCTTCCATGGGTTCAACCGATGTACTGAAGTAAAAGGGCCCCGTCAGGGGCCCCTTTTGTTATCGCCGCCCTGCAGCGGCGACGCACCCCTCAGGCAACTTCAATGGGATAGATCCCCTTCTGGATCAACTCCGATGCGATCCGTCCGCGCAAACGGGCACTGCTGGTGGGGTGGAACTCGGTGAAGGCCTTCACGCCAGCCAGGGCGTGGCGGAGGGCCTCGCCTTCGACCACGTCGGCGCAGAGCATGCGGGCGTCCCCGTGGACCTTGTGCCAGCTTTCGTTGACGTAGAGCTCCGTCATGTCCCGGGCGATCTGGGCCCAGCGGTGGCTGGACTCCACCATGCGCTCGGCCCGCACGATGGCGCTTTCCATGGCGTAGATCTCCATCAGCATGTTGCTCATGCGGGCCATGACCTCCTGGTTGTCGATGAGCTTCTGGCCCAGCACCTGCACGGCCAGGCCCGCGGCCAGCATGCACTGGCGCTTGCTCAGCTCCACCCCGTGCTTGAGGCGGGCCAGGGGGCCCGTGAAGGTCTCGGCCTTGACGGGATTCGAGATCTCCTTGGCCACCTGCTGGCCGAACTGCATGAGGGGCAGGTCGCCCTTCATGGCGCGCTTGAGCAGGGTGCCGGCGATGAGGAGGCGGTTGATCTCATTGGTGCCCTCGAAGATACGGTTGATGCGGCAGTCGCGCAGGGCCTTCTCGGGGGGGTACTCGGCGCTGAAGCCGTAGCCGCCGAAGGCCTGCACGGCCTCGTCCGCCACGAAGAAGAGGGCCTCGCTGGCCCAGACCTTGGAGATGCTGCACTCGATGGTGTATTCGTCGATGGCGGCCATCTTGTCGGCCCCGGCCGTGGGGCTGTCCCAGCTGGTGGTGTGCAGGGCCTCGTCGATGTAGCCGACCGTGCGGAAGTTGAGGGCCTCGCAGACGAAGATCTTGGTGGCCATGTCCGCCACCTTCTGCTGGATGAGGCCGAAGCTATTGATGGGCTTGCCGAACTGCTGGCGCTCGGAGGTGTAGCGGATGACGTATTCCAGGATCCGCTTCATGCCGCCCTGGCTGCCCACGCCCAGCTTGAAGCGGCCCACGTTGAGGATGCCCAGGGCGATGCGGGCCCCCTTGCCCTTGCCGCCCAGGAGGCGGTCCTCGGGGATGCGGCAGTTCTCCAGGATCACGGTGCGGGTGGAGCTGCCCTTGATGCCCAGCTTCTTCTCCTCGGCCCCGGTGCTGATGCCGGGGTCGGTCTTC
>CAIMBM010000114.1 GCA_903839205.1 uncultured Holophagaceae bacterium
CCGGCCCTGGTGCTGCTAATCCTGGCCGCCTTCATGTGGGCCGCCGCCAACCTCCTGACCAAGAAGATGGGCAAGGTCGATACCTTGGGCCTGATGGTCTGGTCGAGCTTGGTGCCGCCGCTCCCGCTCTTCGCCCTGTCCTGGGCTTTCGATGGGGGCGGCGCGGTCATGACCGCCCTGCGGCACCTGGGCTGGGTCAGTCTGGGTTCCATCGCCTACCTGGCCTTCCTGTCGACGCTGGTGGGCTACGGCCTGTGGAACTGGCTGATCGTGAAGAAGGGGGCGTCGGCGGTGGCGCCGTTTTCGCTCCTGGTCCCGGTGTTCGGGATCAGCTCGGCGTGGCTGGCCCTGGGCGAGACCCTGACCCCAAGCCACCTGACCGCTGCCGGGTTGATCCTGGCTGGTTTGGCCGTGCATGTGTTCGGCGGCAGGTTGGCCATGGATGCTCTTTTCCAGAGGGCCAGATGATGGCCGGGGGCGATGGCGACGCGGACTTCGCATAGCTGGCCCCATTCCTGGGATACTTCCCCCATGCGCCAGGACGCCCACTCCTTCCTGTCCTACTGGCGGAACGCCCGGTCCCGCACGGTGCGGGTGCTGGATGCACTGACTCCCGAGGATCTGGAGTGGGCACCGATACCGGGGGCCTTCACCTTCGGCGACCTGTTCCGGCACCTAGCCGGTCTCGAGCGCTTCATGTTCGCCGAGAACGTGCAGGGCCGCCCCAGCGCCTACCCGGGCCACGGGCCCGAGCTCGCCTCGGGGCTGGATGGCGTTCGTGCCTACCTGGACCGTTGCCACTCGGAATCCCTGGAGATCTTCGGCCGCCTTTCGGATGCGGACTTGCTGGCGCCGTGCCAGAACCCCGCAGGGGCGGAGATGGCCACCTGGAAGTGGCTCCGGGCCATGGCCGAGCACGAGGCCCACCACCGCGGCCAGCTCTACCTCATGGCCAGCCAGCGGGGCCGAACCGTGGCGCCCCTCTTTGGCCTCACCGAGCAGGAACTCGCCGCGAAATCCCTCCGGAACAGCTGAACCAGCCCCGGTTGATTCATTGGCGCCATCCCCATCCGGAACCCATCCTTGGGTTGCTTTCCACCCAAGGAGGCTGCCATGCCCACCACTAAGCTCAAGGAATTCCTCAATGCGCACGGGGTGGCCCATTGCATCATCCCGCACCCTCTGGCCTTCACCGCCACCTCGGTGGCCGGGGCGGCGCATATCCATGGGAAGGAGATGGCCAAGACGGTGGTGGTGAACCTGGACGGCCACCTCGCCATGGCAGTGGTACCGGCCAACCGGAAGGTGGACCTGGAGCGCCTGCGCCAGGCCACCGGGGCCGTGTCCGTGGAGCTGGCAGACGAGCGAGAGTTCATCGGCGACTTCCCCGAATGCGAGCCCGGCGCCATGCCGCCCTTCGGGAACCTCTACGGCATGGCGGTCTACGTGGAGCCGCATCTGGCGGAGGACGATCACATCGCCTTCAACGCCGGGTCGCACACGGAGCTGATCAGCATGGCCTACAAGGACTTTGAGCGGCTGGTCCACCCCAAGCTCGTGGACATGTAGCGCCGTTGGCCCTTGACCGTCGCCTCGCGTGATCCCTTGTGAGGCGGTGATCTTAAGCCTAGAAGAACTACCCTTCCCCCCACCGAAGAAAAGCCTCACGGCCCCAGCAGGCATCAGGATGCTGGGATACTTCCCCCATGTCCACCACGCCGCCTCCCATCCTGGTCCTGCTCCCTGGCATGGATGGCACGGGGATCATGTTCGAGCCGTTCCTGCGGGTTCTCGATGGCCTCGAAGCGCGGGTGGTGCGGTACCCGGTGGCGCTGACGTCCTATCCCGACTGCGTGGCCTTCGCGCGGGCACAGCTGCCGGTGGATCGTAGGTTCCTCCTGCTGGGGGAGTCCTTCTCGGGCCCCGTGGCCATCGCCCTGGCGGCGGAACAGCCCGCCGGGCTGGCAGGCCTGGTGCTCTGCGGCACGTTCGCGCGAAATCCCCGGCCCGGTCTGGCCTGGACGGCCCCGCTTCTCCGCGCCTTGCCGCCTTCGCGGCTGCCCCTGCCTCTGCTCCGCCGGCTGCTGCTGGACCGATGGGACTCGGGCCCCCTCGCCGTCCTTGTCCAGGCCATGCTTCCGCAGGCTCCCGTCGCCACGCTAAAGGCCCGGCTCCTGGCGGTGCTGGCCGTGGATCACACGCCCCTGCTCAGCGAGATCCAAGTCCCCATCCTCGCCCTGGTCGCCAGCCACGACCGGCTGGTCCCCAGGTCAGCCACGGACTGGATCCGCACCCATCGGTCCATCGACACCGTCACACTTCAGGGCCCCCACTGGCTCCTGCAGACCCGCCCCGAGGCCTGCGTCCAGGCCATTGCAGACTTTCAGGCGCGCAACCGGAAACCCCAGGACGCATTGCCAGGGATGTCATCGGCCGGTGATGAAGCATGATGGGTGGCCCTTCTTGCCATCACCGGTACCTGCACTTGATCTTTTCCAACTCGTGCAGGGTGAGCCGAGGCTATGGCTGTCGGTTTTTTGGTAACCACTCCGAGGCGATGGAGATGAACCGCCGGGGCAGGTGTTGCGCCTGGGTGGAAGCCACCAGGCCAGCGGCCCCAGTAGGGGCGGTGAGGGTGATGGTGAAGGTGCGGGACATGAAGGTGCGTTTGCCCGTGTCGCAGCCGGTCATGTAGAAGACCATGCCCGTGAGCTTGGTATGCCCTGCGGCGGCGCCCGGGGACATGAACGACGGGTAGAAGCCGTCGAACTGGCTTCCCGTGGTCGAGCCTGGGCAGGGCGAGGTGAAGGGGAACTGGGAGTTCTGGATCAGCTGCGGCGCGGACCAGTCCTGGCGTTCGAGGCTGGTGGCCGTGGCGTAGTACCAGGCGCCAGTCCCTCCTCCCCGGCAGATGAAGGTCAGCAGGTAGAGGCCCAGATCGTCGTTGTAG
>CAIMBM010000115.1 GCA_903839205.1 uncultured Holophagaceae bacterium
AGGCCGGAAACCGGTTCTCCAGCAGGGCCTGCCGCGCGGCGCGGGTGAGTCCCACAGTGTAGCTCAGGTTGTGGATCGTGTTCAGCGTGAACCCCAGCAGCTCCCCGCACCGGAACAAATGGTGCAGGTAGGCCCTGGAAAAGGTGCGGCAGGTGTAGCACCCACAGTCCGGGTCCAGGGGCAGGTCCGTCTCCCGGTGCCTGGCATTCTTGAGGTTGAGCCGGCCCCGGCTGGTGAGGATGCGGCCGTGGCGGGCCTCCCGGCTGGGCAGGACGCAGTCGAAGAGGTCCACGCCGTTCTCGATGCCGAAGAGCAGGTCCTCCGGCGTCCCCACTCCCATCAAGTAGCGGGGCCGGTCCTCGGGCAGCTCCTTCACGAACTCGGCCAGGACGGCGTTCATGTCCTCCTTGGGCTCGCCCACGCTGAGTCCCCCCACGGCGAAGCCCTGGAAGGGGGTGTTCGCGTCGAGGTCCAGGGCCTCCGCCAGGTGCCGGCGCCTCAGTTCCAGGCTGGTGCCGCCCTGGTTGATGGCGAAGAGCCCCTGGTGGGGCTGCAGGGGCACCGCCCGGCTCCGGGCCAGCCACCGGGTGGTACGGGCCATGCTGAGTTCCAGCTTCCCCCGTTCCAGGCGCCCGGGGGGGCACTCGTCCAGGGCCATGCAGATGTCAGAACCCAGGTTGCGCTGGATCTCCAGGCTGCGCTCCGGGGAGAGGAACTGGGGGCTGCCGTCGATGTGGCTCTGGAAGGTGACCCCGTCCTCGGTCATCTTCCGCAGGGAGGCCAGGGAAAAGACCTGGAAGCCCCCGGAATCCGTGAGGATGGGTCCGGCCCAGCCCATGAAGCGGTGCAGGCCGCCCAGCTTGGCCACCAGCCCGTCGCCGGGTCGCAGGCCCAGATGGTAGGTATTGCCCAGGATCACCTGGGGTCCGATCTGCTCCAGCTGGACCGGCGTGATGCCCTTGACGGTCCCCTGGGTGCCCACGGGCATGAAGGCGGGGGTCAGCACCTCGCCGTGGCCGGTCAGGAAGCTGCCGGCCCGCGCGGGGGCGAGGCCGTTCGCTGATTTTTGACAGAATGCAAAATTCTGGCTTGTGACCTGCGGCATCATGGGGACTCGGGGAATTTGACAGCAGTTAACAGTTACATCCTCACCCAGGCATTAAGGACGCTGAGGTGATCCTGGGGAATTGGAAGGACTGTGCATTCAGGCGGGGTGGCGCTTCTTTTCAATGCTTGACCAACCCTCGCCCCTTTGCCATCTTAGCCGCTGGGCTTGCCCCAGTTCTTGAACCCCGCACTTGGAGGCCAAACCGCTGTTCACAACGGTTTGGCTCGCTGTTTTTTCCTCCTGAAATCTCAAGGGAGCCGCATGAGCAAAGAACCCCAGAAACCCGTGCCCGCCAAACCCCCTGCGCCTGTGGAGTCGCTGGAGGATGCGGTCTACCGATCCTCCCTCTCCGCCGGGAATGACGCCATCAAGCGGGGTAACCCCAAGGTGACGATCCCGACCACGGTCCTCATGTACGGCCTCTGCGCGTTCGTGGCCGTCCAGTTGGCCAAGCATACCGAGGCCGGCAAGAAGGTGATCAAGTCGGTGGGCATCGACCTCGCGGAGAAGGCGGACGATGCGCCACCGCCGCCCCCGCCCCCGCCCCCGCCGCCGCCGCCGCCGCCACCCCCGCCGATGGCCATCTCCGCCTCGAAGGCGGACACGACCCCCATCGATCCCCGGCAGGAAGTGGTGCCCGAGCAGGCTCCGAAGGAGCTCCCGAAGCAGGATCATTCCCTTGGCGGCGTCCCCGGCGGCGTTCCCGGCGGCGTCCCCGGCGGCGTCATCGGTGGCGTCGTGGGCGGTGTGATCGGCGGCGGCCAGGGCAAGGTGGTGGACTTCGACTTCAGCCAGATCAAGATCAAGTACCAGCCCCCGGCCCCGCCCTATCCCCCGCTCGCCAAGATCGCCAAGATCCAGGGCACAGTGGTCGTCGAGATCGTCGTGGGTCCCGATGGCATCCCCACCTCGGCCGTGGCCAAGGACGGCCCGCCCCAGTTGCGGGCCACGGCCGAAGACTATGCGATGCGGTGGAAATTCGAGCCTGCCTTGCTGAACGGGCAGCCCCAGTACGCCCGTTTCAAGCTCACCATGCCCTTCCGCCTAAGGTAGCCCCCACCCTTCCTCCGTCATCCACCTTTTCTCCATAAGGAAATCCCATGAACCTGCTTGCCTCCCCCCTGATGCTCGCCCTCGCCGAGGGCGGAACCGACAGCTTCTCGCCCGTCGAGCTCTTCAAGGCGGCCTCCATCGCCAACAAGGGGATCATCATCGTTCTCATCGTCCTCTTCTGCTACCAGATCTACGTGGCCGTGGAGCGCTTCGTCACCTACGCCCAGAGCAGCCAGGCTTCCGACAAGTTCCTCAAGCTCTTCATGGACACCCTCCGGCGCGGGGACTTCGAGGCCGCCAAGCGGGCCGCCACCACCCACAACAAGAGCCACATCGCCCTCGTGCTCAAGCATGGCCTGGACATCTTCCAGTACGAAAAGCAGCTGAAGACCACCAACCCCAACCATGACGCCATCCAGCCCGTGGAGCGCGCCATCCAGCGCGGCACCGCCGAGGTGGTCGAGCTCCTCAAGAAGGGCATGAGCGGCCTGGGCACCATCGGCGCCCTGGCCCCCTTCATCGGCCTGCTCGGCACCGTGATCGGCATCATCAAGGTGTTCTCTGACCTGAAGAGCAAGGGCGCCGGCGACATCAACGCCCTGGCCGGCTCCATCGGTGAGGCCCTCGCCACCACCGCCCTCGGCCTCTTCGTGGCCATCCCGGCCGTGTGGATCTACAACCTGCTGACCAACAAGCAGGACGTGGTCGTCACCAACATCAACAACGCGGCCTCGCAGATGATCGACGAGTTCATCCGCCGCGAGAGCCAGAGCTAGGCAGGCACCCACCCGCCCGGGGGCGCGAGCCTCCGGATCATTCAGAGGAGAACACCATGGATGCAGGTGGAGGCAAGAAGGGTGGCGTCAAGGCTGACATCAACGTCACCCCCCTTGTGGACATCGTGCTGGTGCTGCTGATCATCTTCATCGTGATCACGCCCGCCGTGAACAGCAGCGTGAAGCTGCCGCTCGCCAAGCACAGCCCCAAGGCCGAGAAGAACAAGGATGAGAAGTACCTCACCCTGCTCTTCCAGTCCACGCGCCACGACAAGTACGAGGTGATCGGCCCCGGCCCCATCCTCATCGACGACAAGGACGCG
>CAIMBM010000116.1 GCA_903839205.1 uncultured Holophagaceae bacterium
GGAGAGCGTGCAGCCGCCCCTGCCCCTCACGGAACCTACGCCCGCCAGGCCGCTGCCGCCCCTGCCCCCGGACCCGCCCAGGCCGTCGGTGGCGGAGCGCGAGAGCCTCCCGCCCCGGCGGCTCTTCGATCCGCCGGGCCAGCACACCAAGGTGGAGCTGGCCACTCTGGAAGTCATCAAGGAGAAGATTGGACAGAAACTGTCCGAATTCAAGATCAAGGGCGTGGTCACCGGCATGCAGCCAGGTCCCGTGGTCACCGTCTTCGAGTTCCAGCCGGACGCGGGCATCCCGCTTTCGCGCATCCTGGGCATGGAGGAGGACCTCGCCCTGGCCCTGCAGGCCGAGGCCGTGCGCATGGACCGCATCCCCGGCAAGAACCTGGTGGGGATCGAGGTGCCCAACCCCAAGCGCGAAATCATCACCTTCCGGGAGGTCATCGACAGCCCGGCCTTCCGCGAGGCGGGCGGCCTGCTCCACCTGGCCCTGGGCAAGGACATCGCGGGCCGGCCCGTGGTGGCGGACCTGAACAAGATGCCCCACCTGCTCATCGGCGGCAGCACGGGCAGCGGCAAGAGCGTGGGCGTGAACGCCATGATCTGCTCCTGCCTGGTGCGCGCCCTGCCCAACGAGGTGAAGCTCATCCTGGTGGATCCCAAGATGGTGGAGCTGGGAGTCTACGAGGACATCCCCCACCTCTGGGCCCCGGTGGTGACGGACATGAAGGAGGCGGGCCGCGTCCTCAAGTGGGTGGTGGCCCAGATGGAGGACCGCTACCGCCGCCTGGCCCTGCTCAGCGTGCGCGACCTCAAGGGCTTCAACGCCAAGATCGCCGATGCGGGCGGCTCCCTGGACCTGGCGGACCGGACGCCCAATCCCCGCTGGCCCGACCGCCCCTCCCTGCTGGAGCCCCTGCCCTACGTGCTGGTGGTGATCGACGAGCTGGCGGACCTCATGATGGTGGCGCGCAGCGAGGTGGAGGACAGCATCGCCCGCATCGCCCAGAAGGCCCGGGCCGTGGGCATCCACCTGATCCTGGCCACCCAGCGCCCCTCGGTGGACGTGGTCACGGGCGTCATCAAGGCCAACCTGCCGAGCCGCCTCAGCTACCGGGTGCGCACCAAGATCGACAGCCGCACCATCCTCGACGCCAGCGGCGGCGAGCAGCTGCTGGGGGCCGGCGACGCGCTGTTCCTGCCGAATGGCGCCAGCCATCCGAAGCGCATCCATGCCCCCTTCCTCAGCGAGGAGGAGACCCTCCGCCTCGTCACCTGGCTCCGGGAGCGGGGCCGGCCAGACTACAACCAGGCCCTCATCAGCGCCATGGAGACGGAGGAGGAGACCGCCCTCTTCGACGACGCGGACATGGCCGGGGTCGACGACATCTACGCCAGGGCCCTCGCGGTGGTGCGGCGGGAACGCAAGGCCAGCACCAGCCTGCTCCAGCGCAAGCTGAACCTGGGGTACGGCCGGGCCGCCCGCCTCATCGACCGCATGGAAGAAGAAGGCATCGTGGGCCCGGATCGGGGCGCCGGCAAGCCGCGGGAAGTCCTGGTCGAGGCTGAATAGCCCCGGGGCCAGGCTTCGGGTTCAGTGCACCAGGAAGGGGCCTGATTCCCCACCAAACCTTGGTCACACCTTTCTGGATTTACGGGTCAGCAACCCTAGATTCATAGCCGGAACACCTCCATGGAGGCCCTATGAAACTTCGTAGCCTGATCTCCCTCTGCCTCGCGGGAGCCTGTCTGTCACTTGCGGCAGCCGACGCCTCTCCCAAGGCTGCATCCGCCAAGATCTGCACCACCTGCCACACCACGGATCCCGGCAACTTCCGCGGCAACTTCGACAACCTCGCCCTCAAGAGCAGCTCTTTCCAGGTGAGGATCGATGACCGCTTCGAGGTGCTCCGCTTCGACCAGGCTTCCCTGAAAGTCGTCACTCCCGAACCGGCGGCCGATGTGGCGGCGGCCCTGAGGAGCATCGCCAGGGGACATGAAGTGCGGGTGCAGTATCTGGAGAAGGCTGGCGAGAAGGTCGCGGTGCTGGTCGTGGCCAAGCCACCGGTCAAGGTGGCCGCCGGGGACGCCATCGGCCTCGAGGAACTCGAGAAGCTGGTGGCCCTGGGCCCAGACCAGGGGAACTACTTCCTGGTGGATTGCCGCCCCGCCGCCCGCTTCATGGAAGGCGCCATTCCGACGGCCGTGAACCTGCCCTTCCCCGCCTTCGACAAGAACGTGGACAAGCTGCCCGCCGACAAGCACAAACTCATCATCTACTACTGCAGCGGCAAGACCTGCAACATGAGCCCGGGTTCCCTGCAGAAGGTCAGGGCGCTGGGCTATACCCACGCGAAGGTGTTCGTGGACGGCATGCCCGGCTGGGCCCGGAAGCACGAGGGCGTGCTGAGCCCGCCCTCCCTCAAGGCGGCCTATCTCGACACCCAGACCCCCCTCGTCCTCCTCGATGTCCGCCCGGTGGCCGCGGCCAGCAAGGGGTTCATCCAGGGATCGGTGACCGCCGATCCGGCCGGGATGGCCGCCCTGCTGAAGACCTTCCCGGCCGCCAGGCTGAAGCCCCCGGTGGTGGTGGTGGATGAGACCGGAGGCGAGGGCGCCCAGGCGTTCGCCAGGGACCTGGTGCAGGCCGGCTACACGGGCGTGAATGTCCTGACTGGAGGCTTCAGGGCCTGGCAGGCCGCCGCCCTGCCCGTGGCCACCGGAATGCTGGGGGCCAAAGTCGTCTTCACGCCCAGGCCCCGCCCGGGATCAGTCTCCCCGGACGAGTTCACCAGGATCGCCTCCCTGGCCCCCACGCTGCGTGGGGTGGTGATCCTCGACGTGCGGAATCCTGACGAGACCCAGCATGGAACCATCAAGGGCGCCCTCACGATCCCCGAGCCCCAGCTCATGGCCCGCCTCTCGGAGCTGCCTAAAGACAAGAGGATCCTGTGCCACTGCTCCGGCGGGGTCCGCGCCGAACTGGCCTACCACCTCCTGAAGGACCTGGGCTATGACATCCAGTTTCTGGCCGGAGAAATCACCATCCTCGAGAGCGGCGAGTTCCTCCTCGACTGATCGCCGCCCGGCTCACTCCTCGGGCACGACCCGCTTCGGCCGCCACCGGCTGCGCTTGGCGGGATCGGCCATGCCGCTGGCATGGCAGGCGCGGCAAGCCTCCAGGTGGGCATCGCTGCCCCGCCAGTAGACGCGGGAATCCCCGCCGAACTCCCGGCGGTTATTCATGGGGACACGGGGCCAGTAGAAGGTGAGGGCGGGGCCCGAAGCCTTCAGCTCCAGCGCGTAGAGTGGGCCGGGGTCGTTGCCGGGCCGGCCCCAGCGGTCCTCGGCTGAGCTGAGCACTACGAAGGCCCCCTGGGGGAGGGGTTCTCCGGCCCGGTAGGCGGCCGCGGTCTCGGGGCTGGCCCAGGCGCGAATCCAGCGGCCGCCGTGGGCCTGGGATCTCACCGGGTCTGGACCGATGGGTTCCAGGGAGGCGTAATCCAGGGCCCGCACCGGCCGGTCCGCATCCGGATCCCGCACGACCCAGAGCACGGAGGGTGTGGAGGCCCCCGGTGTCGAGGATACGGGCGGCTTGGTCCCCGGAGCCCCGGGCCCCTGGTGGGCCAGGCGGTATCCCCCCTCGCCCGCCACGAGGAGGACGGCGCACCAGGCCAACCCCAGGACCAGGGCCAGGAACCCGAGGCTCTCATGGTCCTTGCGGTGGCGGTTCATGGCCCAGAGGGCGGCGATCCCCACGAGCAGAGAGGCCACGCCCAGCACCAGATGCCGGAAGAGCAGCACGTCTGCTCCCGACGAGCCGGAGAAGAGCGCCGTCAGCAGATGCTGGACTGGGGGAAGGGCCGAGACCCGGCCCTTGGCGAACCCGCTCAGGAAGGCGCCCAGCGTGCCAAGGATCCCGGCCCAGCCCAGGTAGCGAGCCACGGTCCACCAGGGGCGGATGCCGCGTCCCGGCCGCTGGGAGGCCAGCAGAGCCCAGGGGAGCAGCAGGCCGGTGGCCACCGGGAGATGGGATAACAGCGCGTGCTGGAGAGCAATCCATTCCATGGGATCCACACCTTGTCGAGGGCAGGGCTTCCCGCAGTCTGCCAGCCTCGGGCGGAAGATTGGGCTGAAATTCCTGTCACAATCGCTGCCATGAAGCAGCTCCTCCTCCAGCACGTCCAATCCTCCATCCAGTTGAAGCAGGCCTTCTTCGAACAGGAGATGGACCGCATCGTCGCCCAGGCGGACGACATGGCCGAACGGCTGCGCCGGGGCGGCCGGATCCTGGTCTGCGGCAACGGGGGCAGCGCCGCGGACGCCCAGCACCTGGCCGCCGAGCTCAGCGGCCGCTACGTCAAGGAGCGGCGCGCCCTGGCGGGCATCGCCCTCACCACGGACACCTCCGCCCTCACGGCCATCGGCAACGACTACGGCTTCGACCAGGTGTTCTCGCGCCAGGTGGAGGCCCTGGGTCGTCCCGGAGACCTGCTCATCGGGCTCAGCACCAGCGGCAACAGCGCCAACGTGATCCGGGCCGTGGCCTCGGCGAAGGAACTGGGTCTCCGGACCCTGGGCCTGCTGGGTCGGGACGGCGGCAGGCTGGCCGGGCTCATGGACGAGGTCCTGGTGGTGCCCTCCGCGGTCACGGCCCGCATCCAGGAAATCCACCAGATGGTCTACCACTTCTGGTGCGAGGCCCTCGATGCCCATTTCTGAGCCACTCCAGTGATGGCCCTGGCCGGCCTCCTGGCCCTGGCGCTCCTGGGGCAGACGGCCCCGCGCACCTACTACTGGCGGGACACGGCCGGGCAGACCCACATCACCAACACGCCGCCCCCTCCAAACGCTGAGGTCCTCGAGGCGCCGGCCCCCCCGGCCGTGGAGCCCGGTCGGGCCGGTCACCCCGAGGTGGTGCGGCAGAGCACCGGCCAGGGAGGGCACCACCAACTGCAGCTCAGCCCCGTTCAGCAGCAGGCCTGGGAGGCCCTGGACCGGCGCCTGGCCAAGGCCCGCGGCGAGGGTGATCGCCGTACCCCGGTGGTCGTGGCGGATTCCCTCATCCTGGACTGCCTCTGGGGGCACGGCCTGTGGGCCCTGCCCGCCGCACCGGTCCTGTCGGTGGCCCTCCTGGGGCTCCTGGGCTGGTGGCTGGCCCTCGGCCTTCGCCCGGGCCTGCATGCTCCGCTGGTCGGGGGCTTCCTCCTGCTGGGGCTGGCGCTCGGCCACCTGCTCCTGAACGTCTTCCTGTACCAGCCCCAGGCCCAGCGGCTCCGCCAGAACCTGGAACTGCTCGAACAGCATCTGGGCACGGGCAGGGCGCCGCGGCCCGACCTCCAGAAAGTGCTGCAGCAGCGCTACCAGGCCCTGGACCAGGCGGCGGATCCCCTGCAACCGCCCTGGCGGTTCCCCCTGGAGGTGAGGGCCCTGAGGGAGGCCATGAAGCAGGTGATGGTTGAACCCTGACTTCCAGGCCTGGCTGCCGGTGGGACGCGAGGCGGCCCAGGCCGAGCCCCTGGGTCTCTACCTGCACGTGCCCTTCTGCGTGGATCGGTGCACCTACTGTTCCTTTGCCACCACCCGGGACCGCAGCCTCCAGCCCCAGGCCCTCCGGCGCCTGATGGCCGACGCGGCCACCTGGGGGGCCGACCTGGGGCGGCCCGCCGTGGACACCCTCTACCTCGGGGGCGGCACGCCCTCCCTGCTCACCTCCGAGGAATTGGAAGCACTCACGGCGGCGATCCGCGGGGCCTACGATTTGTCCCCCCTGGCCGAGGCCACCCTCGAGGCCAACCCCGGCACCGTGGATCTGGCCTGGCTCCAGCGGGCCCGCTCCTTGGGCTGGGACCGCATCAGCCTCGGCGTGCAGGCCCTGGACGATGCGCTGCTGGCCCGCCTGGGCCGCATCCACGGCTCGGCCCAGGCCCTGGAGGCCCTGGACCTGGCCGCCCGCGTCGGGTTCCGGCGGCGCAGCGCTGATTTGATGGTGGGCATTCCTGGACAATCGCTGTCCAAGGTCCTCGAGGATGCCCGCACCCTCGCCGGCACCGGCGTCGAGCACCTGAGTGTCTACCTGCTGGACCTGGACAAGGCCTGTCCCCTGCGCGCAGAGATCGACGCCGGGCGGCTCGCCCTCCCCGGCGAGGACGAGGTGGCGGATGTCTTCGAGGCCCTCCAGGAGGAGCTGCCCCGCCTGGGCCTCGCGCCCTACGAGATCAGCAACTATGCGCGCCCTGGCGCCGAGTCCAGGCACAACACCCGCTACTGGGAACGCCGGCCCTACCTGGGCCTGGGACCCAGCGCGGCCTCCCAGCTGGGCAACCGCCGCTGGACCGAATCGGGGATCATCCCGGCCTGGATCGAAGGGCGGGGCGAGGTCGACCTCCAGGAACTGGACGCTGCCGAGGTCCTCGCGGAGATCCCCCTCCTGGGCCTGCGCCTGCACCGCGGCCTCGACTGGGGGGGCCTGCGGAGCCGGGCCGAAGGGCTGGAACTGCGGCCCCTCTGCGACGCCTGGGAAGCGAAGCTGCGGAGCCTCCAGAAGGAGGGGCTCACAGTCTGGACGGGGAACCGGGTGTGCCTCAGCGCCCGGGGCATGCTCATGAGCAACGGGATCCTGCAGATGTTCGTCTAGCCTCGTAATAAGATAGCTGTGCCCCGCCGGACGGGGAACGTTGCGGAGTCCCCTTGCCTTACCTCGGCGAAAGCGCCGCCCTGCTCACGTCCCTCTGCTGGTCCCTGAACTCCGTGTGCTTCACGGTGGCGGGACGCCGGGTGGGTTCGGCCGCGGTGAACCTGGGACGCCTGCTCATGGCCTGGGGAATCCTCGTCCTGGTGCACCTGGTGATCTACGGCGGCCTCTTCCCCCTGCAGGCGGGCCCCGCCCGCCTGGGCTGGCTGGCCACATCAGGCTTCATCGGCTTCGCCCTGGCCGACGCGGTGCTCTTCGAGGCCTTCGTGCTCATCGGCGCCCGCCTGGCCATGCTGCTCATGACCCTCTCGCCCATCTTCAGCGCCCTGCTGGCCTGGCTGTTCCTGGGGCAGAGCCTGAGCCTGCCCAAGGTGGCCGCCATGGCTGTCACGCTGGGCGGCATCGCCTGGGTCGTCTGGGGCGGGGGCGAGCACGAGGAGCATCCCCACCTCTGGCGCGGCATCCTGCTGGGCATCGGCGGCGCCCTGGGCCAGTCCGTGGGCCTGGTCTTCAGCAAGTTCGGCCTGGCCGGGGGCCTCCCCCCCATCTCCGCGAACCTCATCCGGGTCACGGCGGGTGTGGCGGCCCTCCTGCTCTACTTCGGCGTCTCGGGCCGCCTGCGGGGCACCCTAGGCTCCCTGCGCGATGGACGAGCCACGGCCTTCATCGGCCTCGGCGCGGTCACGGGGCCCGTCCTGGGCGTCGTGCTCTCCCTCGTGGCCATCACCAGGGCCCCCATGGGCGTGGCCGCCACGCTGATGTCCCTCTCGCCCATTGTCCTGCTGCCCGTCTCCCACTTCTTCTTCCGGGAAAAGGTCGGCGGCCACGCCATCCTCGGAACCCTGCTGGCCCTCGCGGGGGCCGCGGCGCTGTTCTTCGTGTAGGAGAGGAGTCTTCATGTCGCTTCGCAAGGATCCTGTCAGTTGGTTGTACCCACCCATCGAGCCGTTCAAAGTGCAGCGCCTGAAGGTGTCCGAGCTGCATGAACTGCATCTGGAAGAGAGCGGCAACCCGGAGGGCAAGCCCGTGGTCTTCCTGCACGGCGGCCCCGGCGGCGGCACCAGCCCCAAGCACCGGCGCTACTTCGATCCCGACCGCTACCGGATCATCCTCTTCGACCAGCGGGGCTGCGGCCAGAGCACGCCCTACGCCGAGGTCCGCGAGAACAGCACCTGGGACCTGGTGGCGGACTTCGAGCGCATCCGGGAGCACCTGGGCCTCGACTGCTGGATGGTCTTCGGGGGTTCCTGGGGGGCCACCCTGGGTCTCGCCTACGCGGAAAAGCACCCTGACCGGGTGACCGAGCTGCTCCTCCGCGGCATCTTCCTCCTGCGCCAGCGGGAGGTGGACTGGCTCTACCAGGAGGGGGCCAGCCGCATCTTCCCCGATGCCTGGGAGCCCTACCGGGAGGCCATCCCCGGGGCTGAGCGGGGCGATTTCCTGCGGGCCTACGCCCAGCGTCTGCTCAGCGAGGACCCGGCCCTGAACCTGCCCGCCGCGAAGGCCTGGAGCATCTGGGAGGGCGCCACCAGCAAGCTCATCCCCGATCCCGACTTCATCGCCTCCTACGGCGACGAGGCCACCACGCTGGCCTTCGCCCGAATCGAGTGCCACTACTTCCTGAACAAGGGCTGGATGGAGGAGGCCCAGCTGCTGCGGGACGCTCCCAGGCTCGCGGGAATCCCCGGCGCCATCATCAACGGCCGCTACGACATGGTCTGCCCCATCGAGAGCGCCTGGGCCCTTTCCAAGGCCTGGCCCGAAGCCGACCTGGTCATCGTCCCCGACGCCGGCCACAGCGCCTACGAACCAGGCATCTCCCGGGCCCTCGTGGCGGCCACGGACCGGTTCGCGGGCTGAACCGCGGGGACCCGCCTTCCCGCGGATCGCCGCAAGAATCGGGTCGCCCGGCCGAGACCTTTGCTCGAACCTTCCCTGGAAGGGTCATGCCGAGGAGAGACACGATGAGCACGGGCGCCAATTTCCAACCGGTGCTGGAAGCCACCCTCCAGCATGCCTTGACCTATCTGGGGGGGCTGGAGCAGGGCCCGGTGTCCGCCTCGGCCTCGCTGGAGGACCTGCGGGGGAGGCTGTCCTTCACCCTGGCCGAGGCCGGCCTGGACCCCCGCCAGGTGATCGGCGAGCTCGTGGCCGGGGTGGAGGGCGGCCTGCTGGGTTCCGCCGGGGGCCGCTTCTTCGCCTGGGTCATCGGCGGTTCCCTGCCCGCGGCCCTGGCGGCGGACTGGCTCACCTCCACCTGGGACCAGAACGCCGCCCTCTATTCCTGCTCGCCCGCCGAGGCCGTCATCGAGGAGGCCTGCGGCCGCTGGCTGAAGGACCTGCTGGGCCTGCCGGCATCCGCCAGCTTCGCCCTGACCACGGGCTGCCAGATGGCCCACTTCACCTGCCTGGCCGCCGCCCGCAACGCCATTCTGGCGCGGCAGGGGTGGGACGTGGAAAAGAGGGGGCTCCTGGCCGCGCCGCGGATCCGCGTGCTCTGCAACAGCCAGGTCCACGGCTCCGTGGAGCGGACCCTGCGGTTCCTGGGCCTGGGCAGCGAGTGCGTCCAGAACCTCGCCGTGGATGCAGAGGGCCGCCTGGAACCGGAGGCCCTCGCGGCGGCCCTGCGGGGTGTCGCGGGGGAACCCGCCCTGGTGCTGCTTTGCGCGGGGGACATCAACATCGGGGCCTTCGACCGCTTCGAGGCGCTCATCCCCCTCGCCCATGCCCACGGCGCCTGGGTGCACGTGGACGGGGCCTTCGGCCTCTGGGTCCAGGCCAGCCCCGGGCTCCGCCATCTGCTCAAGGGGGTCGAGCAGGCGGACTCCTGGGCCACGGACGGACACAAGTGGCTGAACGTCCCCTACGACTGCGGCTATGCCTTCGTGGCGGACACCCGGGCCCACCGGGCTTCCATGTCCCTCCGGGCCAGCTACCTCGTCCATGCCGAGGAGGCGCGGGATCCCTTCGACTGGAACCTCGAGTGGTCTCGGCGGGGACGGGGCGTGGCCACCTATGCAGCCCTCCGGGAACTGGGGCGGAACGGCCTCCGGGAGCTGGTGGAGCGCTGCTGCCGCCACGCCCAGGCCCTGGTGACGGGCATCGGGGCTCTGACAGGCGCGCAGGTGATGAGGGAACCCCGGATCAACCAGGGGCTGGTCCGCTTCCCGGATCCTTCACCAAGTGCCACCGAGGCCGACCATGACGCCCATACCGACCAGGTCATCGCCGGCATCGTGCAGACGGGTCGCGCCTTCGTGGGGGGAACGACCTGGCGCGGCAGGCGCTGCATGCGGATCTCCGTGTGCAACTGGCTGACCACCGAGGCCGATGTCACGGCTACCATCGCCGCCGTGAAGGACGTCCTGGGAGACACTCCGGGAGGCAGGCCATGAACGGAAGCGACTACAGCCGTGTGGAACGGGCCATCCACTACCTAGAGGCTCACGCCCATGAACAGCCCTCCCTGGCGGAGCTGGCAGGCCACGTGGGCCTCAGCGAGTTCCACTTCCAGCGTCTCTTCCACCGCTGGGCGGGGGTGACCCCCAAGAATTTTCTCCAGTCCCTCACCCTGAACCGCGCCAAGGACCTGCTGGCGGCTTCCAGCAGCCTCCTGGACACCAGCCTGGAGCTGGGCCTGTCCGGCACCGGTCGCCTCCATGACCTCTTCCTCAGCCTGGAGGCCATGACACCGGGTGAATTCAAGCGGGCGGGCCAGGGCCTGACCATCCAGTGGGGCATTCACGCCACCCCCTTCGGAGAAGCCCTGTTCGCCGTCACCCCTCGCGGGCTCTGCGGGCTCTCCTTCCTGGAGGCCGGGAGCCGGACCACGGCCGTGGGCCGGTTCCAGGCCCGCTGGCCGGAAGCCAGGCTCGTCGAGCATCCACGTCAGACCGAACCCTTCGCCACCGAGGTCGTCTTGCGGATGCGGGGCACCATGTCCCGGCCCCTGGCGCTGGTGCTGAAGGGCTCCCCCTTCCAGACCAAGGTCTGGGAAGGACTGCTCGCCATCCCCGAAGGGGGGGTCTCGTCCTACCAGGGCCTGGCCCGGGCCATCGGGGCCCCGAACGCCTCCCGGGCCGTGGGCACGGCCCTGGCCATGAATCCCATCGGCTACCTGATCCCCTGCCACCGGGTCATCCGGGCCTCCGGTGCCGTGGGCGAGTACCACTGGGGCGCGGTGCGGAAACAGGCCCTGCTGGGCGTGGAACACGCCCGGGCTCTGGCACGGGAGCAGGCGTCCTGAGGAATGTCTTAAACCAGGGCTCGACCCCCTGGGTCCCCTGGCGTGGATCCTAGGCCTGGGGCCGGTTCCGGAAGTGGTCGTACAGGAACCACACCAGACCCGCCAGGAGCAGCACGCCGATGACGGCATCCAGCCTGTGGAAATAGGTGCCGAGGGTGTTCCACTTCTCGCCCAGCTTGTAGCCGATCCAGGCGAGGCAGAGGCACCAGGGCAGGCTGCCCAGGAAGGTGTAGAGGTGGAAGCGGGTGCGGTCCATCCTGGCGATGCCCGCGGGCAGGGCGATGAAGGTGCGCACGACCGGCAGCAGGCGGCCCAGGATGATGGCCTCGGATCCATAGCGCTCAAAGAAGCGGTGGGCCTGGTCCAGGTGGCCCGTGTGCAGCCAGATGTAGCGGCCGTACTTCTCCACGGCCCGCCGCCCGCCCCAGGCCCCCACCTCGTAGGCGGGGATGCTGCCCAGGTTGCAGCCCAGGGCCCCGAAGAACCCCGCGATCCAGATCTGGACTCCGGGATGGCCCGCGCCCAGGCCGAAGAAGGTGAGCTGGCCCTTGAAAGCCAGGTAGCCCGCGAAGGGCATGATCACTTCGCTGGGCAGGGGGATGCAGGCGCTCTCGATGGCCATGAGCACCATGACGCCCAGGGGCCCCATGGCGGCCATGAGGGCCACCATCCAGGCGACGACCGGGGCGAGGAGCTTCTGCAGCATGGATGTGTCCCAAAAGATCCAGTCTAGCGGTGGATACACTGGTCCCATGGGTGAAGATCTCGTCCGCAATCGCAAGGCCTTCCACAACTACCACGTCCTCGAGACCTGGGAGGCGGGGATCGCCCTCCAGGGCACCGAGGTGAAAGCCCTGCGGGCGGGCCTCGGCCAGTTGCAGGACGCCTATGTGGACGTGGCGAGCGGGGAGCTCTGGCTGAAGCAGGCCCACATCTCGCCCTACGAGTTCGGCACCTATGCCAACCACGACCCCCTGCGCCCCCGCAAGCTGCTGCTGCACAAGGCCGAGATCACCAAGATGACCGCCAAGGTCGTGCGCAAGGGCCTCACCATCATCCCGCTGGCCATCTACTTGAACGCCAAGGGCATGATCAAGGTGAAGGTGGCCCTGGCCGAGGGCAAGGCCGTGGGCGACAAGCGCGAGGCCCTCAAGCAGCGCGAGCAAAAGCGGGAGATGGACCGCATCCGGAAGGGCGCGCGGGAGTGACGCTTCCGGCCCTCTAGGGAAGGCTCGGAGGCCCTGTTCATGCGGTGGGACCTTGATGCATCATTCCGTCCATATGCACGGTCAGGAGACAGGATTCTGCCATGGCACCGCCCAGCAAGCCTCCCTCGATATTCACCAACCGTGATTTTGTCCTCCTGTTCAGCGGCAGCGCCATCTCCGCCATCGGCGACCAGTTCACCCTCGTGGCGCTTCCCTGGCTGGTGTTGAAGCTCAGCAACAATCCGGGCGCTCTCGGGCTGGTGCTGGCAGTCATGGCGCTGCCGCGCGCGGCCTTCATGCTCATCGGCGGTGCCGTGGTGGACCGGATGTCGCCCCGCCGGGTGCTGCTCGTCTCGCGCAGTGTGAATGCAGCTTTCGTGACCCTGCTGGCAGTACTGGTGCTCACGGGCGCGATCAAGATGTGGATGCTCTACCTGATCGCCGTCGGCATCGGGCTCTCGACGGCCTTTGCCTACCCAGCAGGCTCAGCCATCCTGCCGCAGTTGGTGGAGGCAGGGTACCTGCAGACGGCCAACACCCTGGTGATGGGCATGCGCCAGGTGAGCATGATCGTGGGGCCGGTCCTGGCCGGGCTGCTGATCGCCAGCAGCCCCCATGTGGTGGCGGGACACGGCCTGGCCGATGCCAGCGGCATGGGGCTCGCATTCGGCATCGACGCGGCCAGCTTCCTGTTCTCGCTGGCCTCGCTCTACCTGATCCGCGTGCACAGCGACACCCACCCGCCGAACCCCGAGGGCGGCGTCCTTGAGGATGTCGCGGCCGGACTCCGCAGCATCTGGGCGGACCTCCAGCTGCGCTCCTTCATCCTTTACATCGCCCTGGTTTCCATTTTCGTCGGCGGCCCCGTGCAAGTGGGACTGCCCGTACTGGCGGACACCCGCCTTCATCACGGAGCCGCTTCACTCGGCATCCTGATGACCGCCCACGGCGGCGGCATCCTCCTGGGCAACCTGCTGTCTCGCGCGGGCCTGCGGCTCTCGCGAGGGCGCCTGGGCAGCATGATCCTGTGCCTCGACGCGATCGCCGGCCTGCTGTTCGCGGGGCTGACCCAGGTCCACTCCACCTCCGGCGGCGCCATCCTGCTCGCGGTTCTGGGCTGCTTCGCCGGCATCGCACAGGTGGTGCTGGTGACCTGGATCCAGCAGCGGGTGCCCCCGGCCATGATGGGCCGCACCATGAGCGTCCTCTTCTTCACCTTCATGGGAGTCGGCCCCATCTCCGCAGCCGCGGCAGGCGCCCTGCTCAAGGTCATCTCGCTGACGGGGCTCTTCGCCGGGGCCGGATTCACCCTCAGCGCCATCGCACTCTTCTGCCTCACCCGGCCCTCGTTGCGAGACATCGGCCTGAGGCTGCCTGCTGAGACCTAGGGGCTCAGCCTCTCGCTGGCCTCAGCTCTCGCGAACGTCCTTGATGTCGATCACGAAGGGCCGGATGGCCTCGGCCAGCTTGTCCGCCTTAACGTCCTGGACCTTGAGGGTGATCTCCCAGCGGGAGCCCTTCAGGTCGCGGATCTCGTTGAAGCCGAGGCCCACGATGTCCCCGGAGATGGCGGCGATGGCCCCCGTGATCTTGGCAATGGTCCCCTTGGTATCCGGGGTCTGGGCCCAGACGCGGACGCCGCGCCGTCGGCCTCCCAGGAGCTCCATGAAGGCCCGGAACAGGTCGGCCTTGGTGACGAGCCCGGTCATTCCCCCGGTTCCATCCACCACGGGCAGGCAGCCGATCCCCTGGTCCGCCATGATGCGGGCGGCCTCTTCCACGGGCGTGTCTTCGCCCACCGTCTCCACCTCCTTCACCATCACCATGCTCACGGTGATCCTGGCCAGCAGGCTCGGGAGTTCCCAGACGCTGAGGGTGGTCACCGAGGAGGCCGAGGCGTGCAGGAGGTCCTGCTCCGTGACGATGCCGATGAGCCTCCCCTTCTCGTCCACCACCGGGAGGTGATGGATCTTACGGCCTCGAAGCAGCGTCAGGGCATCGGGCACGGACATCTCCGGCGCGACGACGATGGGTTTCTGGGTCATCAGGTCTCGAACGAGCATGAATCCTCCCTGGAGGGACGGAAGTCCCGGGGCAGGGACCTCAACAATCCCATTTTGCGGCGGAGCCGGGGCCTGCCCCAGGGAATCCTACAGATCGATAAAAATATTTTTATACATAAGGCTGTTCGGCTTGGTTTTAGGGCTCGTCAATTAACAGCATGTAAACCTACTTCGCTTCCCCATCCCCGCCTCGGTCTGGTTGACGACAGGGTCCCGATGCCTGGGCAGGACTTCAGCGTCAGAGCTTGCCGCCGTCCATCTGCGCAAGGAGGGCGCGGATCTCGAAGCCGTACCGCTTCGCATTGGCTTTGGAGCTTTGGTCGAAGCAGTCCTTCATGCCGGCCCGGTTCCCGGCCACGAGCCGCTGGATGCCCATGAAGAAGTAGGCTTCTGCAAGCTGGTACCCCACCGTCTTGGCGTCCTTGCCCCTGTTCGCCGCCAGCAGGAGCGCCTCCTCGTCGCCGGGCCCGAGACAATAGATCGACAAGCTGCGCACCCAGGCGGCGGATTCCTTCGCGGCGACGAAGACCCTGAAGGCTGCGGCGGCCTCCGGTTCTCCGGCCCGGGCGAGCCGGGTGGCCATCAGCAGGTGGAGGTAGGCGTACTCGAAGCCGGGTGAGACCTCGAGGGTCCTGCGGAAGTCGGCGGCGGCCAGGTCGAACTCGCCCTTGAGCTGGTGGGCCCGCCCCCGGTCCCAGTAGCCATCGCCGTATTTCGGATCCAGCTCGATGGCCTTGGTGTAGAAGGCGATGGCGGCGTCGAAGTCATTCCGGTATTTGGCGACGTCGCCGAGGACATCCTCGGCCTCGGCCGACTTGGGGTCCAGCTCGAGGGCCCTGTGGAAATCAGCCGCCGCCAGATCGTACTGCTCCTTCGCGAAATAGGTCCGGCCGCGGGCGATGAAGATGGAAGTGGCCTTGGGGAACAGCTCAAGTACTCTGCCGTAGTCGGCGAGTGCCCCGTCCAGGTCCTCCTTGGCCCGCCTCGCCTTGGCCCGGTTGTTGTAGGCGCTGCCCAAGGTCGGGTCGAGGGAGATGGCCCGGTCGAAGTCGGCGATGGCCCCGTCTGTGTCCCCCTTCTTGAACTTTGCATCGCCACGCTTGTTCCAGGGCTGGGCATCCTTCGGCGCCAGCGCCATCACCTCCGTGTAGTCCCCGATGGCCCCGCCAAAATCGCCTCTCGCCTTCCTTGCATCGCCGCGGTTGAGCCGCGGGAGCACGAAGGCGGGCCTCAGCTCGAGGGCCTTGTCGAAGTCCGCGATCGCCACGTCGTAGTCGCCCCGGGTCATCCGCACATAGCCGCGGCTGTTGTAGGGCTCGGCCAGCTGGGGCCGGATCTCGATGGCCCGGGTGAAGTCAGCGATGGCGCCGTTCGCGTCCTGCTTCCGGTATTTCCATAGGCCGCGGTTGTAGAAGGCCAGGGAGGTCCCTGGGTCGAGTTCAATGGCGCGATTGTAGTCTGCGAGGGCCCCATCAGCGTCCCCCTTGGCCTCGCGGAGCATGCCACGGTTGCTGTGCACGATGGCGAGCTTCTCGTTCAAGACAAGGGCTCGCTCATAGTCGGCGAGCGCGCCCTCGAGATCGCCCAGGTCCTGTCTGCCAAGGCCCCGGTTGGTGTAGGCGATGTACGACTGGGGGTTGAGCTCGATGGCACGGCCGGCATCCAGCACGGCGCCTGCCGCGTCCCCCTTGTCCCGCCTGGCAAGGGAGCGATTGGTGTAGGCGATCTCCAATTTGGGATCCAACGCGAGGGCCCGCGTGGAGTCGGCAATGCATCCGTCCAGGTCCCCTTTGTCGTACCGGGCAATGCCGCGGTCGGCATAGGCAATGGCGTCCTGGGGATTCTTTTCGATCGCCAGGGTGTAATCGGCAATCGCCCCGTCGAAATCGCCCCGCTGGTACTTCTCGTAGCCGCGGTTGGTGAAATTCACCGCAGGCTCCTGGGCCACCAGGGCCGCTTGGGGCAGGAGGCTGAATAGCAGGGCTGGGCCGACCATTCTGAAGGCTGTGGTCACATGGGCTCCGTTCCCGCGAAGTATGGCGGATGTCGCCAGCACGGCAATCCTAAAAGACAGGCCCGAGGACAGCGCATGGCCCGGGCAAGGCGGACCGGCTTCCTACCGCTCTCCAGAATCTAGGGCTTCCCTTGTTCGTCCCGGTCCTTCTGGGTCCCGTCGTGGAGGACCTGCCAGAGGGCCTGGCCATCGTTCACCTCCAGGACGAACCCGCATTGGCGGCAGGTGTACTCGCGCCACACCTCGCCGGAGAACGTGTTCTTGTCGGTCTGGTGGAACTCGCCACCGCACTTCGGACAGGGATCTTCCATCGTGCCTCCAGCCCTCAGCCGTTCCAGCCCCCCTGGGCGAACCTCGTGAGCCGCTCCTCGGTGCCCCGCAGGGCCAGGGCCCTGGCCACGAAGCGGCCCACGGGATCGGCTTCCAGGTTGACGGGATCCCCTGGACGCAGGCCCTTCAGGGCCGTGCACGCAACCGTCTCGGGGATGAGGGCCACACTGAACCAGTCAGAGCCGCAGTCGACCACCGTGAGGGAGATGCCGTCCACGGCCACGGACCCTTTGGGCGCCATCATGGCCGCCAGTTCCGTCGGCATCGAAAAGCGCCAGATGCCCTCAGCGGCGCCGGCCTGCCCCTCGGGCCGCGACCGCAACTGGCCGAGCCCATCCACATGGCCAGACACCAGGTGGCCATCCAGGGGATCGCCCACGCAGAGGGCCGGTTCCAGATGCACCCGGGCGCCCAGGGCGAGCCGGCCCAGGGTCGTCTTCGCCAGCGTTTCCTCGCTGAGCTCCGCCTCCCAGGCGCGGCCATCCGCAGCCACGCTGGTGAGGCAGGCTCCGTTCACCGCCACACTGGCGCCCCGCTCGGCGCGGGCCAGCAGGTCCGGCGGGGCCGCGATGCGCAGCCTCGCCCCCCCCGGACGGGGGGACCGGGATTCCAGGGTGCCTAGGTACCTGATCAGTCCGGTGAACATGGTCGCTTGATTCCTTCCTGTGGGGGCCCCGCTCCGAAGGCTCCCCGGAGCCTTCTCCGCGACCCACCTGGTCGGGACCATCATGACGCAGCTGGGGCCCGCGGGCGTTAGTCTAGTGCGCATGAGCACGCAGCAGGAGCGAAGTGCCACTTTGGCGACCATTCGCCCCAGGCGAATGGGACCGGCTGCGAAGCAGACGGCCCCGGAGGGGCGAGCGCCAGCGGCGCGAGTCAAGCCGAAGCCCGAGCGCGAGGCAGGAGCCGAGCGCCACCGGCCGAATGGCCGGCCCCGACGGGGTGGGGCCCAGGAGGGGCCGAATGAGGGGCGCGGCACAGGGAGGCTCCGCCTCGGCGAGCAGAGCGAGCCGGAGCAAGCGCAGCGTGCGAAAGGCGGAGGTGCCGCGTGAGGCTCTGGAACGACCGCCGCCTGCGCCTGTCCCTCACGGGACTGGGGGGCCAGTACCTGCTGGCCCTGCTGGGGCTGGGTGCCTTTTCCGTCAACACCGGGAACAACCTGCTCTACCTGGTGTTCGCCCTGATGCTGGGCCTCTTCCTGGTTTCAGGCATCCTCAGCCGCCGGGCGCTGCGCGAACTCAAGGTGCTGGGACTGGAGGAGGGCAACCTCTTCGCCCGGGTCAGGGGCGGCCTCCGGCTGCGCCTCCAGGACGCCGGACATGGCCGCATCCGGGGCCTCGAGCTGCATCTGGTGATGGAGGACGGCACGGTGGAACCCGGCTTCCTGGGCTCGGCCGACCGCAGCGGAGAGACCGTGGTGATGCTGCAGGCCAGGGCCGGCCACCGGGGCTGGGTCCACGTCCGCGCCCTGGAGTGCCGGACCCGCTTCCCCTTCGGCCTGATCGAGAAATCCAGCTTCTTCCAGCTGGATCAGGCGGTCCTGGTCCTTCCCCACCCCCGCACACCCGCAGCCCAGCCCTCAAGCTGGCGCGGAGAGGGGCAGCGCACCCTGCCCCGGGAGGGGTCCAGCAGCCCCGAGGGTGCCCGGCCCCTGCGGATGGGCGATGCGCCGGGCCGGGTCCACTGGAAGCGCACCGCGCAGCGGCGACAGCCCTGGGTGCGGACCTTCGAAGAGGAGCGACCCATGGGCCTGCACCTCCGCCTGGACCTCGCCGCCTGGGCCCCCGGCCGTCCCTTCGAGCGGGAGTTGGAGCAGCTGTCCGGCGCCGTGCTGCAGGCCAGGCTCCAGAAGCGCGAAGCCAGCCTGGAACTGCACGGAGTGCAGGGCATCCGCGAAGTGCATGGGCACACCGCCTGCTGGCGCGCCCTGGCCCAGGCCCAGGCGGCGGGGACGCCGTGAAGCCGGATGGTGCCCGGGCCTGGAGGTTCGCCCAGGATGCTTCTCAGTCGGGCCCAGGCTACCGTTCGCGCCCCAATTCAGCACGGTTCGCCCCTGCCCGCCCAGAATCACCACCTCCCTTGTCATCCTCTGTGATGGCGTTCGGCCCACCCGGGTCAACGCCCCCATTCGCCGCCCTTTCTCCTCCCCCTGCTGCCCTGGCTTTGGTCCTCGTCTCGATGCAGCGGGGCCAGATGACCGCCGAGGTTTAGGGAACTTCCTGCCCCTGGAAAATTCAGGCTATTTTTAGTAAGGGCCAATGGCGGCAGATAAGCAGACAGAGGGAGACGATGGTGTTCAACGATCCGCAATCGCCGGCCTGGACCCCCCTGCTGGAAGCGGCCTGGGAGGCCCGCAGCCACGCCCATGCGCCCTATTCCGGTTTCCAGGTGGGCGCAGCCCTGCTGAGTTCCGCCGGAACCGTGTTTGGGGGCTGCAACGTGGAGAACGCCGCCTACCCCGTCTGCCTCTGTGCCGAGCGCGGGGCCCTGAGTGCCGCGGTGGCCGCGGGTCTCCGGCCCGGCAACCTGGTGGCCGCGGTGGTGGTGACCGACGTGGCCGAGCTCACGCCGCCCTGCGGAGCCTGCCGCCAGGCGCTGGTCGAGTTCGCCGGGGACCTGCCCGTGCTCCTGGCCAACCGGCAGGCCCGGCAGCTCCATCGCCTGGCGGACCTGCTCCCCCACAGCTTCACGGGCGCGCATTTCCGCTAGGCCTATCCAAGGGCGGGCCGCCCCGCCTACACTTTTCGAACTCACAGGCTGGTACTCCGAGGCAACTGAATGGCCATTGACCGCAGCAAAATCCAGAAGGAAGCCAACAGGCTGCTGTCGTCGGGCAAGGTGGATCGGGCCATCGATGAATTCCAGAAGCTCATCGAAGACAACCCCAAGGACTACAACACCCTGAATCAGATCGGCGACCTTTCCGTCCAGATCGGCCGGGTGAAGGAGGGTGTCGAGATCCACAAGCGCCTCGGCAGCGCCTACGAGCGGGACGGGTTCCATGCCAGGGCCGCGGCCATCTTTCAGAAGGTGGTCCGTAACGCCCCCGAAGACATCGACGCGGCCCAGCGGCTGGCGGACCTCTACCGTCAGATGAACCGGCCCGTGGACTCGGTGCGGGTGCACCTGCAGGTGGCGGAGCACTTCCAGAAACAGGGACTCATCAAGAGGGCCCTGGAGGAGTTCAACAAGGTCGTCGACCTGGACCCCAAGAACCTGAAGATGAAGGTCAAGCTGGCGGACCTCTACAACAAGGAGGGCATGAAGGAGCGCGCCGCGGGCATCTAC
>CAIMBM010000117.1 GCA_903839205.1 uncultured Holophagaceae bacterium
ATATACACTACAGCTTCGAACTGCTGGCGCAGACCACCAAGGCCCTGCTGGACAGCCTGGGCGTGACGAAGGCGACCGTTGTGGGCCACTCCATGGGCGGCATGCTGGCGGTACGCTACGCGCTGTTGTATCCCTCGGCCACCGCGCGCTTGGTGCTGGAGAACCCCATCGGCCTGGAGGACTACCGGGTGAAGGTGCCCTTCACCAGCGCGGATGCCACCTATCGCACGATGCTCACACCCACCCGGGAAAGCCTAGATCGCTTCTACCGGTCCTACTTCGGCACCTGGAAGCCTGAGTTCGGCCTCTTGTCCGAGCAGGCCTGGCGGGCCACTCTCAGCGGCGAATGGCCCCGGGTGGCCAAGGCCTCGGCGCTGACCTACGACATGATCTACACCCAGCCCGTGGTGCAGGATCTGCCACGGGTCAGCGTCCCCACACTGCTTGTCATCGGCCAGGTGGATCGCACCACCCTGGGCCGCAGTGCCCTGCCGCCCGAGGTGCTGGCCACCCTGGGCCGCTATCCCGAGCTCGGCTGCCGCGCGAAGGGATCAATCCCCGGCGCGAAACTGGTGGAGCTCGACGGCGTGGGCCATATCCCCCACCTGGAAGCGCCGGAGCGGTTCCACGCGCCCCTGCTGGACTTCCTGAAGTGACAGCGGCCTGATCGGGATCTGGCTTGCTAGGATCTGTGCATGGTCCCCGCCGATCTCCTGCGGCCTTTGAGGCTGGCTCCCGTGCTATCAGTGAGCCTGGCGCTTATGACCGCCTGCTCCCGCCCGCCACGACCTGTGCCCGAGCATCCTACGGCAAAATCATCGGTGGCCAGAGCCCTCCCCCGGTTGGGCTACACGCTGCAGGCCGGCGCTTTCGCCAAGGTGGAGAACGTCGCACGGTTTTCAGAATCGCTCCAAGCCCAGGGTCTGGAGGCGGCCTATTACGCCTCGGGCGAGGGCCTCTATCGGGTGCGCTTCGGGGACTTCCCCACTAAAGAGAAGGCCCGGGCCCAGGGCGAGGTCCTGAGGGCCGCGGGGGTGATCGAGGCCTTCTGGGTGGTGGCGCCGGATGGCTCGGCCCCGACGGCTTCCGGTCCGATCCGGATCCGCCCCACCGATGAGCGGGGCCTGCGGGCCAGCTTGGTGGAATCCGCCCGAGGTTACCTGGGCGTGCCCTATCTCTTTGGTGGGACCACGGAGCGGGGCTTTGACTGCAGTGGCCTCACGGGGGCCGTGTACCGGTTGAACGGGATGCGGCTGCCGCGCTCCTCCCAGGCCCAATTTCAGGCGGGCAGCCCTGTGGATCTGGATCAAGCTCGGGCCGGGGACCTTCTCTTTTTCGCCATGGGAGGCGGGGACCGGGTCAGCCACGTGGGGCTCTACCTGGGACAAGGGTCCTTCATTCATGCCCCTCGTTCCGGGCAGGGCATACGCCAGGATCAACTCTCGGATCGCTACTACCGGAAAGTCTTCGTGGGGGCCCGGAGCTATCTGTAAATGTCTAAGCCCTGAGATCACATGGGAGGACAGTTGACGCAGCTTGTACGGAGACTCATATTCGACTTCCAGTTCCAGGGGACCGTCTCGGAATCCCGGCGCCAGGAGGTGTTCACATGGCCACCTATTCCTATGCGGGATGCATCGAACAGTCCTACAAGGTGAACTGGAAGATCAAGGATGTATTGGGAACGGTTGATTTTGACCTCGGGCGTACCTGGCTCCCCAAAGATCTTTCGGGCAGCAGCGGCATCTTCTGCCTGAGCCCGGAGGAGAAAAAGAAACTGACCCATGTGGAGATGGG
>CAIMBM010000118.1 GCA_903839205.1 uncultured Holophagaceae bacterium
GGTACTGGATCAATGGCACCTGGGTTGGACTCTCGAACCCCCTCTACCCGAGCGGAGGCTGGGTGAACTCCCTCGCTGTCTCTGCCGGCCCATCTGGGAACAATGTCTATGTAGCGGGGAGCGACGGTTTCGGGACTCCAGGCTATTGGCTGAACGGATCCTGGGTGGGCCTGCCCACTGGGTACACCGGTCCGGGCTCAGGGATCGTAAATTCTCTTTGCCTCAACGGCGGTGTGGTTTTCGCGGCAGGGAACAGCATCGATAGCACCAATTCCAGGGTCCTCGGCTACTGGCTGAACGGAACCTGGGTTGGCCTCACCCCGCCCTCAGGTTTCACTCCGGGGCAGCTTTCCGCGATGGTGGTATCGGGGGAGATCATCGATATCGCGGGGTACCTCATCAACAGCAGCACCGACCTGGCAAGCCCTGGGTATTGGTCAAACGGGACCTGGGTCGGACTTTCCCTTCCATCGGGCTCAGTCGGAGGGGTGGCCACCGGCCTCGCCCTGTCCGGAAGCGGCACCTACGTTGCGGGCTACACCTTCCCGGCGGGCGGAAGCAGCGTGGTTCCAGGCTATTGGTTGAACGGAACCTGGATGGGCCTTCCCTTGCCCCGGGGTTCAAATGCCGGCACAGTCACCACCCTTGTCGTTGCCGGAGACATGGTCTATGCCGGAGGCATGGCAGGTACCATCGATGCCTCCGGATACTGGGCCGGCACCCTTCCTGGCTATTGGCTGAACGGGACCTGGACCGGTCTCCCCCTGCCAGCAGGAAGCGATTTTGGCCAGGCGCAGTCCCTCGTCCTGTCTGGAGGCAGGGTCTACGTTGGGGGCGATGTCTATGCCCAGAACAGTTCCGGTTATTTAACGAGTTGCATCCCCGGTTACTGGGTGGATGGGAAGTGGACCGCCCTCCCGATTCCTGCGGGCTCCAACCCTGCGGGCACCGTCGGCACCTCGTGGGTCAATGCGCTCGTGGTCATTCCATAGGTGCGGCCAGACTCCGGGGTCTGGCAGCCGTTGGCCAGGTCCTGGCAAGCCAGGCACGTTCCGAGTCCGGAACCCTGGTGGCTCGATATACCGGCACGGAGGAGTCAGGCCGCGCCCTGGTGCCGCAGGGCGTCGATGGCGGCCAGGAGGGCCTGGGCATCGCTGGCGGCGTGCAGGTTCTGGCGGAAGCCGTGGCCGCCGGGGACGCCCTTGGTGAACCAGGCGCCGATCTTCTTGATCTTGTGCAGGGCCTCCCTCGGTTCCAGCAGGTCCAGGAGGATCTGGAAGAGCCGCAGGGTCGCGTCGATGCGCATCTCCGTGGTCACGGCGAACCCCGGATCCAGGATCTGGCGGAAGAGGAAGGGGTTGTAGAGGGCGCCGCGGCCGATCATCACCGCCGCGCAACCGGTCTCCTCCACCATGCGGAAGGCATCGGCGGCCTCGTTCACGTCGCCGTTGCCGATGACTGGGTACGAGGTGCCGGCCTCCACGGCCCGGGCGATGATGCACCAGTCCGCATGGCCCTCGTACTGCTGGGCCCGGGTGCGGGGGTGGATGGCCAGGGCCTGCACGCCAGCGGCCTCGAACATGCGCAGGAAGTCCAGGAACTCGCCCCGGTCCTTCTGGGAGGCGTCCCAGCCCGCCCGCATCTTCACCGTGACGGGCACCCGCACGGCCTTCACCATCGCCGTGACGCAGCGCTCCGCGAGGCGGATGTCCCGCAGCAGCGCCGAGCCCGCGCCGCCCTTGGTGACGTTGCTGGCCGGGCAGCCCATGTTCAGGTCCACCAGGTCCGCACCGGCGGCCTCGCAGAGCCGGGCGCCCTCGGCCAGGGCCTCGGGCCGGCCGCCGGAGACCTGCATGGACAGGGGCTTCTCCCCCGTGGCCGCCATCATCCGCTCCGCCTTCACCGCATGCCGGATCAGGGCCTCGCTGCTGATCATCTCCGAGACCGTGAGACCCACGCCGCCAATCTCGCGGATGAACTTGCGGAAGGGCTGGTCGGTGATCTCGTGCAGGGGCGCCATCACGAGGCGGTTGGGCACCTCGACGGGACCGATGCGAAAGGGATCATGGGGAAAGGACACGGGAGGTCTCACAGGCGACCTTCCAGTGTAGCGGCGGCGCTCCGGCGGCGCCGCTAGGGATCTTCCGGGCGGTCCAGCTCCGGCCTTCCATGGCCCGGGAGGCCTCGCAGAGGTCAGCGGCTCAGTGGATGAGGGGCGCCCCCGCGACGCAGGTCACTGGGCCATGGCCCTTGCCAAAGCCCGTTGCCGAAGCTCCTTGAACTCGGCGTCGGTGATCAGGCCATCCTTCCTCAGCTTCTCCAGCTTCTCCAGTTCGGTCCTCAGGTCGAAGGCCACCGGCGCGGTCGCCTCTGTCCCTCCGCGCGTTGCATCCTCCTGTCTATCGGCGCCTGCCTTCCTGTCGGCTTTGGCGCCTCCGGCAGGAGCCTTCGCTGGATCGAAGTCACCTTTGTTGCCAAAGGACTCCACCCTTCCATCGATGAACCGGACGAACTGGGAGCGGAGGTTGGTTCTCATGGCACCGTAGTGGTCGTAGGCTTCGTATTCGAAGATTTCAGAATGGTCGGCCGTCATCACCCTGGTCGGGTTGCCCACCTGGCCGATCACCTGCGCCTTGGTCATCCCGGTCCTGATCCTGGAAAAATCTATGTCGGGCTTGGTGCACCCGAGAAGGGCCAGGACTGGCACTGCGAGGAGAAGTGGCGCTGAGCATTGCCTCATGGTTCAACCTCCGAGTGCCGGCTAGAAAGGACCTTCCGCAGCGGATCACCCTGACCCGGGGTTCGGTCCTGCCGAACTCAGAGAATAGCCGCAAGCGCCTAGATGGATGATAGCCGCCCCATCGACCCTCCCGTTTGACGCTGCCCCAGCAGCGCCCAACGGGGGGTCGCGCGGCGCTTCAGCGCCCGGTCCTGACCTCGACCCACGCCTGCCTGATAGCCACCCCATCGACCCTCCCGTTTGACGCTGCTCCAGCAGCGCCCAACGGGGGGTCGCGCGGCGCTTCAGCGCCGCGGGGGTGGCTCCTGCAGGTTCGCCAGGAACTCGTCGTTGGTCTTGGTCTTCCCCAGCCGGTCCACCAGGAGTTCCATGCTCTCGCTGGGACCGCTGGCGCTGAGGATCTTCCGCAGCACCCAGATCTTGGCGAGCTTGGCCGGCTCGATGAGCAGGTCCTCCTTGCGGGTCCCGGATTTCTGGATGTCCATGGCCGGGAAGATGCGCTTGTCGCTGAGCTTGCGGTCCAGGACGATCTCGCTGTTGCCGGTGCCCTTGAACTCTTCGAAGATCACGTCGTCCATTCTGGAGCCTGTCTCGATGAGGGCCGTGGCGATGATGGTGAGGCTGCCGCCCGCCTCGATGTTGCGGGCCGCGCCGAAGAACCGCTTCGGCCGTTGAAGCGCGTTGGAGTCCACACCGCCGGAGAGCACCTTGCCGCTGGGGGGGACCACGGTGTTGTATGCGCGGCCCAGACGCGTGATGGAGTCCAGCAGGATGACCACATCCTTCCGGTGCTCCACGAGGCGCTTGGCCTTCTCGATGACCATCTCGGCCACCTGGACGTGGCGGGTGGCGGGCTCGTCGAAGGTGCTGGAGACCACTTCGCCCTTGACGCTGCGCTCCATGTCCGTGACCTCCTCCGGTCGCTCATCGATGAGCAGGACGATGAGGAACACCTCCGGGTGGTTGGCGGTGATGGAGTTGGCGATGTTCTGCAGCAGCACGGTCTTGCCCGTGCGCGGCGGGGCCACGATGAGGGCGCGCTGGCCCTTGCCCAGGGGGGTCATCAGGTCCATGACCCGGGTGCTGAGCTCCTGGGCGTCCCGCTCCATGCGCAGGTGGTATTTCGGGTACAGGGGCACCAGGTCGTCGAAATGCACCCGGTCCTTGGCGGACTCGGGCGGATCGAAATTGACGGCGTCCACCCGCAGCAGGGCAAAGAACTTCTCGCCTTCCTTGGGGGCCCGGATCATGCCGGACAGGGTGTCGCCCGTGCGCAGGTTGAACTTGCGGATCTGGCTGGGCGAGATGTAGATGTCCTCGGGCCCGGCCAGGTAGTTCTGGTCGGGACTGCGCAGGAAGCCGAAACCCTCCGGCAGCACCTCCAGCACGCCCTCGGAGAAGAACTGGCCTTCCCGCTCGGCCTGGGCCTGAAGCACCCGGAACACCAACTCCTGCTTGCGCATGGCCAGGGGGTTCTCGATCTCCAGGAGCTTCGACAGCTCGGCGAGCTTGCCGATGGAGAGTTCCTTGAGCTCGGACAGGCTCAGGGCGGTCGGGGACGGAGAAGGGGTGGCCATAGGTCGCCTAGGCGGCAGGGTGAGTCAGGATTGGCTCGGGATTGCTGACAGGATAGGTCAGATTTGCGCCTCAGCCAAATCCTTGCGGGCCTCCTGGATGAAGGACCGCGCCCGGGCCACGAAGGCCTTGGGGTCCTCCACGGGGTAGGCGTGGCCGATGCCCGGGACCACCTCGAAGCGGGCGCCCTGGACCCCCTGGGCCGTCTCCAGGCACTTCCAGGGGGGCGTGAGCAGGTCCTCGGCCCCGCTGAGCAGCAGCACCGGCGCCTGGATGCGCCCCAGCCGGTCCCGGAGGTCCCAACCCTGGGTCCCGCGGATCTGGTGGAGGTTCCCATGCTGGGGTCTGTCGCCGCCCGTCACGACCTGGTGATAAGCCCGCAGCACCCCGTGCCGGGCCTCCAGGAAGCGGTCCCCCCACAGGAAGGGAGCCACGGCATCGAACTGCATGAGGGGCCCGCCGACCTCGAGGCAGTGGGCCCAGTGCTCGGCCTTGAGGCTCAGGGCGAAATCGAAGCGGGGCACGGCGCTGGTGAGCACGGCCCCCGCGAAGGCCTCGGGATGGTCGC
This sequence comes from uncultured Holophagaceae bacterium, assembly GCA_903839205.1. GTDB lineage: Bacteria > Acidobacteriota > Holophagae > Holophagales > Holophagaceae > Geothrix. The sequence goes on from CAIMBM010000118.1 coordinate 4,884, forward strand.
TGAGCAGTTCCAGGCTCATGGCGCTGCCGTTGGACAGGCCGAGGAGCCAGGGTTGGACGATGTCCAGGAGCCGGAGCAGCTCCCAGGCCTCGGCCGCCAGGAGGGCCGTGGGATAGGGGCCCTCCAGGGGCGCCTCAGACCGGCCCTGTCCCCGGCTGTCGAAGGTGAGGATGCGGAAGCGGTCGGACAGTCCCGGGAGCACGCCTGCCCACATCGTGGAGTCCGACAGCAGACCGTTCAGCAGCACCAGCCAGGGCGCGCCGGGCGTCCCCTGCACGCGGTAGTGCAGCCGCAGGCCCGAGGCCAGGGTGGCGAAGGTGGGCGGCGGGCGCACCCCTACCCTCGGAGGTCGGCGGGCGCAAGCTGCCGCTCGAAACGCCAGGCACCGTCCACCCACCGGATGACCGTGCAGCTGGCCTTCTTCACCTCCACGGGGCGCCCCGTGAGGTGGAAGATCAGCTCGCTCAGGAAGGGCTGGTGGCTGACGAGGGCCAGCACGGCGCCCAGGGGCGCCTCGGCCACCAGACCGCGCAGCCAGAGGTCCACCTGGGGTGGATGGCCGTCCGGCCGCAGGTCCAGGCGGGTCTCCATGGGAAAGGCGCCCGCCGCCTCCTGGAGGCAGGCCATGGTTTCGGCAGCCCGCCGGTAGGGACTGTTGAACCCCCGCGTGGGGACAAGGCCCCGGGCCACCAGTCCCTTCATCGCCGCCCGCGTCTTCCGCCAGCCTTCGGCCGTCAGCGCCCGGTCTGCGTCCGGCTGCCCTGGCTGTGGGTCTTCAGCGATGCCGTGGCGGATGAGCAGGAGCGTGGACATCCACCGATCTTAACCTCAGCCGCGGCCTTCGCCATTTCTCCTTGTTTTTCAAGGCATTTTGAGAGATACTTGCCGTTTGGGCCCCTCCCGGCTGGCGCTGTCCGCCAACAGAGACTGCCACCTGGCAGCTCGCGCAGGGATAGCCCCGGGAGTGACCAGTGAGTGAAACGACCTTCGCAGCCCTCGGCTGCAGCGAAGCCCTGTTGGCTGCCCTGGCCAAGCGTGGTTTCGAGACCCCCATGCCCGTGCAGGCCCAGACCATCATGCCCGGCCTCGAGGGCCGCGACCTGCTGGTGCAGAGCCGCACCGGTTCCGGCA
>CAIMBM010000119.1 GCA_903839205.1 uncultured Holophagaceae bacterium
ATTTGCCATTCCTGGCAAATGGTGCGGATAGAGGGACTCGAACCCCCACGTCTTGTGAACACTAGTACCTGAAACTAGCGCGTCTACCAATTCCGCCATATCCGCTTCAAAGAGGCATCCGGGTCCCGCGGGATCCGGCTGTGCCGAACTCCAAGCCTAGCGCGGTGCGCCGCCCGAGGCAACACTCGATTCTCGGCCTCGGGGTTGTCACCAGTCCCGGTAGGGAATCCCATTCATGCCAGTGCCGTGGGAGAGGCTGTAGACATCGTAGACGTGCCCGCCACCCCAGCTGGTGCTGTTGGCATCGTCGTTGGAATTGCGGAGGCCCCATTCGGCCTTGCCGGTGAAGGGGTCCACCGGGATGCGGCGCAGGAAGTGCACCTTGCGCTTGAGTGATCCCGTGGCGGGGACGCCCTCCACCAGGACCTCGAGGCTCTCCGGGTAGAAGTTCGCCTCCACCGGGGGGGCCTTGATCTTCTGCTGTTCCGCCTGCTTCTTGTAGTCGTCGATGGCCGACCTCATCTCCCGGAGGTCCCGCCGCAGCTCCAGCTCCTGCTGGCGCTTGAGCCCATTCCTGGCCAGGGGCACCGCCACGGAGGCGAGGATCATCAGGACTGTGGCCGTGACGACCAGTTCGAGGAGGGTGAATCCGCCCTGGCGGCTCACTGCACCGTCACGAGGGCGTTGGACCAGCGCCCGGAGATGGGGGATGTGCCGACGAGGAACTGGCCGCTCTGGATGACGACCGGCGCGTTGCCTGGACGGAGCCCCTCCAAGACCAGTGTGGCGAAGGGCCCTGCGTCGGTACCGCCCGTGGGATTGCGATTGAAGACCAGCTTCAGGAAGCCGTTCTCCCCGGGGATCTGCTGGATGCTTCCGCCGCCGGCGGTGATGAATTCACCCGGAGTGAGACCCTGAAGGCGAAGGCCCGGCGGCAGATTCAGTTCCAGCGTGCCGGAACTCAGCCCCGTGCCACCGCTCACGGAGAGGGTGATGCTGGCCCTTTCTCCGGTCTTGATCTCCGAGGCCACCGGGGACATGAAGATCACCAGGTCCGACGGGGCCGGGGCCTGTTCACCCGGAGAGGCCGGCTTCTTGTCCTGGGCGGCATCGGCTGGGGCCGCGGGCGGCAGGGGCGCCGGCTGGGACTGGGAAGGAGGCTGGGTCTGGGAAGGAGGCTGGGTCGCGGGCAGGGGAACCGGGGCCTTGACCACTGGCGCCGGGGAGGGCGGTGCCGGCGGGTTGTTGGCTGGTGCCGGAGCCGGGAGTTTCTTGCCCTCGGGGGCAAAAGGACCGGCCTTTGCGGTGGCGTCTTCGGGGTTGAAGGCGGCCATGTCCGCCGCGGACATGACGGGCCTTCGCACCAGGACGGCCCGGATGGTGAGCAGGACATCGGTCTTGGCCTTGTTGTTGTTGTGGTTGCCCAGGAGCCCGCCGATCAGGGGGATGTCGGCCAGCCCCCAGATGCCCTGGAGACTCTTCTGCTCTTCATCCTTCAGGAGGCCGCCGAAGATCGCGGTCTCGCCATCGCGAAGCCGGGCGATGGTCTCGATGCTGCGCTTGCCGATGTCGGGGCGGCCTGGCGTGGACCCGGAGATCAGCGTGGTGACGTCGCTCTTGATCTTGAGGGTGATCTCGCCGTTGTTGTTGACGCGGGGTTCCACCTCGATCTTCACGCCGATGTCCTCGTAGGAATACGAGGTCTGCCCCACGCCGCCCAGCAGGGAGGAGGCGGTGGTGGAGGTGGTGGAGCCCGTGGTGGGCAGGGAGAGCTGGCTCTGGGTGGTGGAGACCTTCGAGCCGATGTTCACCTTGCCGACTTCGCCGGAGAGCACCCGCACATTGGGGCTGGCCACCAGGCGGGCGTCGCCGATGCTCTTGAGGAAATCCAGGGCCAGGTTCGGGAAGAGCATCCGGATGTCCTTGGTAGGGATCCCGGTGAACCCGCCTGAGTTGGTGTTCAGGCCGGAGGTGTTGTTCACGGAGGTGGCCCCGATCCGGTAGGTGCCGCTGGTATCCGTGGCGTTCAGCACCGGCAGCAGGCCCACGGTCTCCAGGCTGGTCTCGGTCACTTCCATGAGTTCGAGGTAGATCATGACCTCGGCCTTGGGCTTGTCCAGCGAGCGGACGACCTGGTCCACGATGGCCAGATCCAGGGGTTTGGCCTTCACGATGAGGGCATTGATCCGCTTGTCCGTGAAGACCTTCAGCTGCGGGTTGATGATGGAGAGGGTGGACCTCATGTCGTTGGGATCGGCGTTGGACAGGTAGTAGGTCTTGATGAGCATGTTCTCGTGCTGTTCCCGGTTCTGGGGGGTCGCCTTGAAGACCATGATCGTGTTCGTGTCGACAACCTTGTAGAACAGGTCGTTCTGCAGCATCAGGGTGTCCAGCACCCGCTGGAAGGGCAGGCCCCGCAGGTCGATGGAGATGTTCTGGTCCTGGAAAGAGCTGTGGACGATGATGTTCACGCCGGACGCCTTGCTGAGGGTCGCGAAGATCTCCCGCAGGCTCGTCTTCCGGCTGAAGTTCAGGTCGATGCCCTCGATGGAGCGGGGGTTGAGCTGGACGGCGTTCACGGCGTCGGCCTTGACCTTCAAGGCTTCGAGGTCATCCGCGGCATCGGCTTCGGCCTTGTCCCGGACGGCCTTCTGCTCCAGCCGGAGGAGCCAGTCCCCGGCGATCTGGTTGTCGGGATCCAGCACCAGGGCCTTGCGCAGCTCCGTCATGACCGCATCGGTATTGCCACGCAACTCGGCCTTGCGGGCCAGGGACATGTGGAACTCGGCGGCCTGGAGGGAGGCCCTCTGGATTCCGATCCTGGCCTTCGGGTTGGTGGGATCGCTGCGGAGGACCTTGCGGTATTCCATGACCGCATCGTCATAGCGGCCTTCTTCGAAGGCCTGGTTGGCCTTGTGGAGGGCGCATCCGAGGGCCAGCAGCAGGGCAGCGGCCAGGAAGATCGATTTCCGGAGCAGAGCGAAGGAGGGGTTCGACATCGGGGGCATCCTTCGGATCAGAACTGGTTCACGGTGGCGCCACCGGAGGCCTCGCGGACCTCCAGGACCAGCCGCAGGTCCGGGTACTTGGTGTTCTGGAACTCGGCCCGGGTGTCACGGATGGCTACGAGCTTCCAGCGATCTTTGAGTAGCGTGCCCTGGGTCAGGGTGACGGGTTCCTCGCCCTTCATGAAGGCCCCCACGGTGCCGGAGGGGCTGCCCTGGAAGAAGCCCAGGTAGCGCAGGTCCTGGGGACGGGCCGCGTACTCGGCGGCCTTTTCCTGGGCCAGGCGCTGGCGTTCCAACTCCTCCGGGGTCGGCGGCGGAGGGGGTGGGGGCGGTTTGACCTTGGGGGGTGGTGGGGCCGGGGCCTCGAACATGAAGAGGTCCCGCTGGACCTTGACTGCGGGTGGAAGTTCACCGGCCTTGCCCAGGGCGGCCAGGTCCGGTAGGCGCCGCAGGCCCTGCAATTGCCTGGGATCCAGGTTGGAAGCGGACTGGCTGGCGGGGCTTCTCCGGCCCTTGGGGGTCTCCGGTGCGAGAAAGGTGTAGAGGGCGTAGAGGAGCACCAGGGCGAAGGCGGCCAGGGCAAACTGGGTCTTGGGGTTGGACCGGAGTTCCTCGCGCATGGCCTGGAAGTCGAAGGTGGTGGAGGGTTTGCTCATGGTTCGCCCTCCTCCCGCTCTGGTGAAGTGGCCTTCCGGAAGGCCCGGAGCACGATGTCGAGACGGGCCCCTTCCGGGCTTTCCTCCAGGCGACCGTCCCGCACCGCGAAGGGCAGGCCGGATCCCTCCAGGTCGAGCATGAAGGCCTTGTGGCTGGCGTAGACGCCAAGGGCCACAAACTCCACTTCCACCGCCTCGAGGTCCGTGCCCCGGGCGCCCTCCCGGCTGGGCAGGCCGTACTTCACGGACAGCAGCCGGAGGCCGTGTTTCTGGGTCAAGGAGTGGAGCGTCTTGCTGAGGTTCCACTGGAGCTCCCCGGCGGAGCCCCTGGGCAGGCGGGATTCCAGCTCGGCCAGGGTGGTCTGCCCCCGCCGGATGCGGTCGGACAGCTGGCGCAGGTCCTGCAACTGCTGGATCTGCTGATTACGCCCCAGTTCAGCTTCCCGCTTGGCTCTCAGCTTCTGGGCCAATTGCTGGGAGGCATCCGGGAGCACGAAGAAGGCTACGCCGAGGCCCGACACCACGCCCAGGGCCCCCACAGCCAGGCGAACGCGGCTCATGCGCAGGGGGCTTCTCATTCAGGTTCCTTCGATGGGATGGGACGGACCCTCCCGGGGCGTCTCCGGCGTCGGTCCCCACCCTCATCCTCCGCCGACTCGGGCGGTGGCGTGGGGCGTGAGGGAGATGCTTCCGGCACCGTGCTCCTGGTGGGCAATGTGGCAGGGGAGGTCGTGGGTGTCGGACGGCCGGGCGCCGCCGCCCGCCCGGGCAGTCCGGCGGAGTGGGCTGCCGGGGCGACCGGGGCCGGCGTCGCGGGTCCCTGTTGGATGGCTTTCACCTGGAACGGGGGCGGCACCGTCGCCGTGGGAAGGCTGATCTCGAACTCCCAGCCCCCTCCCGCCCGCTCGGACTCGCGCTCCAGGATGACCTGGGCGAAGACCGGAGTGGTCCGCAGGGCCTCCACGAAGGCGGCCTCCGCCTGGCGCGTCCGGGCCTCTCCCTTGAGCTTCATCACCACCTGCTGAGCGTTGCCCCGGGTCCGCTGAAGGCCCTTCAGGCGCATATCCGGCACCATGCACTGCTCGAGCTCGGCGGTGAGCCGGGACCAGGGCAGGCTGCGCTCCTGGAGGATCCGTTCCGCCAGCTTCCACCGGGACTGTTCGCGGGAGGCGTCCATGTCCTGGAGCGACGCCTGGATCTGCTGCTCCTGGCGGGCCGCCTGACGGGCCTCCTCGGTCAGGCTCACCGCATCGCGCCCCGCACGGTTGGCCTGGTGGTAGGCGTGCCAGGAGAAGCCGATGACGCCGGACAGGAAGAGGGTGCCGACACCCAGGGCCGCCCAGCCCAGTGCCACGTGGCGCTGGCGCCAGAGGCTCGGGCGGGGGGCGAGGTTGAGGTTCAGGACCGGGACCGCCATCAGCTTCCCTCGCCCAGGGCAAAGCGGTCGCCCAGGAGCTGCACGGGCAGGTTGCCTTCGGGCCAGGCGGGGGCACCCCAGATGTAGAGCTGCTGCGGCGTCCGGGACTCCCTCTGGAGGAAGGCGGCACTGGGGGCGAGGCGTTCCTGGATCCAGGCCTCCGGGGCCAGGGGCTCTGACCACTGGCGCAGCAGGCACAGGGTCCGGCCCCAGGCCACAAGGGTCCCGGCGTACATCCCGGATCCCACGGGACTCAGGGACAGCAGGATGCCGGGCAGGTCCAGGGAGGGCGCCAGCAGGTTGTAGAGGTGCAGCCACCTCGGCGTGAGGGAATGCAGGCTCCGGTCGAGGCGCAGGCCCAGCTGAAGCAAGGATTCGCGCAGCTCCTCCCGGATGCCCGAGGCGAGCCAGGTGCCGCTCTCGATCTCCATCGCCTGGACGAAGTGGGGAGCCTCCAGGGCCAGGGACTGCATGAACCGCCAGCGGAAGAAGGCCTCCTGCGCCTCGGCCCCCTTGGGCAGTTCCGTGAGGTCCCGCAGCAGGACGGAGGGCGTCCACAGGTCTTCCACCACCCAGCGGGTGGGCCCCAGGGGCAGGGCGGCCAGGGCCAGGCCCAGCTGCTCTTCCGTGGGTTCACCGCTCAAGGGACGCCGGTGGGCCGCGGCGATGACCCGGTGGGCCTCCAGCCACAGCAGCGAGGCGTCCGGTGTGGCGGAGAGGGGATGTCTCACGGCCGGGCCCCGGCCTCAGGGTGGGCCTCCCTGATGGGCTGTCGCTCCGCGCCCAACCGGTCGTCTGCCGCAGGCTCGCTTGCGGGGGCTGGGAAAGGCTGCACGAAAGACTCCTGACTGGCCTACGGGAGTCCTGAGTCTACCGGGCTTCTGGCCGATCCCCAAGGGGGCCATCCGCAAGGTGGGAACGGATCCTACACATGGTGTGGAATGATGGGGGGGGATGTTCCCACCCGCCTGACCCGGAGCGCTGACCGCGTGCGTCTCATTTCCCTCGAACTCCACGGATTCAAGTCCTTCGCCGATGCCCAGAAGCTCAGCTTTCCGGGTGGGATGACGGCCGTGGTGGGGCCCAATGGTTGCGGCAAGTCCAACATTTCCGACAGCCTGGCCTGGGTGCTGGGGGAACAGCGTCCCTCCATGCTCCGTGGCGCCGAGATGGCCGATGTGATTTTCGCCGGCACGGCCCAGCGTCGACCCATGGGGCTTTCCGAAGTGAAGCTGGTGCTGGAGATGCCCGATCCCGCCTTGCCTGGCGCCACCCGCGAAGTCACGATCTCGCGCCGCCTCTACCGGGATTCCGGAAGTGAGTACCGGATCAATGGGCGCGAGGCCAGGCTCAAGGACGTCCAGGACCTCCTGCTCGACACGGGCATGGGGACCCGAGCCTACAGTTTCATCCAGCAGGGGCAGATCGACCTCATCCTGAGCAGCAAACCCAAGGACCGCCGCATCCTCCTGGAGGAGGCCGCGGGCATCACACGCTACAAGATGCGCAGGACCGATGCCGAGAAGCGGCTGGAGGAGACCAAGACCAACCTGCAGCGGCTCGACGACATCCTCTTCGAGCTGAACAAGCAGATGGATTCGCTCCGCCGCCAGGCCTCCAGGGCCCGGAAGGCGAAGGAACTCGACACCGAGATCAGGGCCACCCAGCGCATCCTCCTGGCCGGGAAGGCCGTGGAACTGGAAGCGGCCAAGCTGCGCATCCTCGACCGCCTGGACCAGACGGAACGCAGGATTGCCGAACTCACGGCCCAGGTCTCCGAGAAGGCGTCGGAGGTCGAGACGCTGCGCCTGTCCGTGGACGAGCAGCAGCAGGCCCAGGCCCGGCGGGCCGCCGCCATGCTCGCTCTGGACCAGCGCCTCCAGCTGGCGGAACAGGAGCGGGGCTTCCAGGTGGAACGCCGGGACGAGGCCCAGGAGCAGAGAGACCGCCTGCTGGAACGCACCCGGGCCCTGGCGGAGCGGCTGGAGGAGTCGGGGGATTCCTTCTCGGCCCTCGAGGCGGTCCTCCGGGAGGCCTCTGAACGCCTGGGGGAGTGGGAAGCCAATCTCGCCAAGGCGGAGGAGGCCGCTGCCCTGGCCCAGGGCGCCCTCCGCCACGAAGAGGCGGGGCTCCATGCCCTGCGCGAACAGAAGGTCGAAGCCCAGAAGGAGACCCTGGCTCGCCAGAAACAGAGGCTGGGATTCCAAAGCCAGATCGCCCAGCTGGAGGGCCGGCTCGACGCCCTGAACCACGATGAGTCCATCCGCGCGCCCCGTCTGGAGAGCCTCAAGGCCGAGGCGATCGTAGTGGACCGGGACCTGGAGGGCCTGCTCTCCCTGGTGGACCGGGCCGAGGGGGCGGCCTCCGACCAGCGTCGGCAGGCGGAAACACTGGAGGATGCCCAGCGGACCCTTGCCCAGGACCAGCATCGCGCCGAGGCTGAACTGGATGCCGCTGAACGCCGGCTGCGGCAGATCTCAGACCTGCTCGGCAAGAGTTTCGGGGATGAGGAGCTGCGGAAGGGGCTCGCCTGGCTCCGCGACCAGGGGTCGCGCTCCCTCTCCCTCGTGGAGCAGCTGACGGTGGACGAGGCCCTTCGGCCGGACCTGGAGCGCCTGCTCGGAGCCTGGCTCCAGTCGCTTTCCGTGGACCCTGACACGGCCCGCCAGGCGGCGGGGGCACCGGGGCATCTCCTGCTGGCCCTGGAATTCGAGGTGTCGGCGCCTCCGGCTCCCGAAGGATGCGAACCCCTGAGGGAGCATGTCCGCTGGACGGCCTCCGGCCGGCCTCTGCAGTCGCTGGTGGACCGGGCCTTCTGCTGTTCGGACGAGGTCCTTCCCGACCTCGCCCGGGCCCATCCCGACCTGGCCTTCGTGTCGCCTGCCTTCATCCGCCTGCCCTATGGCCCCCTGCAGCTCGGCATCTCCGCCCCCGCGGCCTCGCCGATCAAGCTGAGGGCCGAGCAGGAAGAGGCCCGGGCCACCCGGGAGGCTCTCCTGGACCGCCTGGAAGAGCTGGAGGGCCAGCGGAAGGGCGGAGGCGACGAGGCCCGGGCCGCCCGGGAGCGGTCCCTGGAGATCGACGAGGATCTCAGGACCCTCCGCCGGAGATCTGACACCCTCAAGTCCCAGCGGACCCTGCTGCAGACGCAGCTGTCCGAGATCCATGCCGCGAGCGAGCGGGCCGATGCCCTGTGGGAGCAGATCGAGACGGAGATCAAGCGGCTCCAGGCGCTGCTGCGGGAACTGGATGAACATCCGGAGGAGGCGGGCGACGCCGCCCTCGACGAGACCATCCGGCAGGCGGAGGCCCTCGTGCAGGAGGCGAGACAGCGCCTGGACCAGCGGCGGGAGGAGCGCCTGGAGGCCGCCCGCGGCCGCGACGCCGCCTGGGCGGAACGGGACGGGCATGAGCGCCACCTGCAACTCGCCAGCCGGGGCCGCTTCGACCTGGAGGCCGAACGCCAGAGGCTGGAGGCGGAGGCCACAGGCCAGGGGGAGCGCCGGGAAGGCTGCCTCCACCGGCTCGCCGAGCTGGAAAAGGAAACCCAGGAGCTGCTGCAGGAGCGGGATGGCGTCCAGGCCCTGGCCCGCGAAGCCCAGCCCAGGCTGGAGTTGGACCAGGAGGCCCTGCGGGTCCAGGAGCGGGATGCCCGCGAACTCCAGGAGGCCCTGGAGAATGCCCGGGCCCAGCACCAGGAGGTACTGATCCACGGCGCCCAGGTCCAGGGAAGCCAGGAGGCCCTGGCCAAGGAGGTCGAGCTGGCCCTGGGTCTGGAGGTTCCGGCCTTCATGGCTGGGCTGAGCGAGGTGGAACGGCAGGCCTGGGAGGAAGGCGAACTGGTCCACCAGACGCACCTGAATGAACTGCAGGGCCGGCGCCTGGACTTGGGCGGGGTGAATCCGCTGGCCATCCAGGAACTGGAGGAGGCCGAGCAGCGCATGGCCTTCATGGATGAGCAGCGGGCCGATGTCACGGTCGCCATCGGCCATCTCGAGTCCACGATCCAGGAGATCAATGCCACCAGCGAGGACCGTTTCCGGGAGGCCTTCGATTTTGTGAACAGCCGGTTCCAGGAGGTCTTCCGCGAGGCCTTCGGCGGCGGCAGCGCCCAGCTCAGCCTGGAGGATCCGAAGAACCTCCTGGAGTGCGGCATCGAGATCACCGCCCAGCCGCCGGGGAAAACCGCCAAGGCCCTGACGCTGCTGAGCGGGGGCGAGAAGGCCCTCACGGCCATCTCGCTGCTCTTCGCCATCTTCCACTTCAAGCCCAGCCCCTTCTGCGTGCTGGACGAGGTGGACGCGCCCCTGGACGAGGCCAACGTGGGCCGCTTTGCCGCCATGGTGCAGAAGATGAAGGCCGACACCCAGTTCATCGTCATCACGCACCAGAAGCCCACCATGGTGGCCGCCGACACGCTCTACGGCGTGACCATGGAGGAGGCCGGCTGCTCCCGGCTGGTGAGCGTCCAGCTGCGGGAGGCCGAGGCGCTGGTTTGAGCCGCTCCTGCCGTGACCCTCGCGTGAAGAGAATGGGTTGACGGGCCCGTTTTCGCCCCATCCGCCACGGAGTTACAGGCGCTTTATCTTGACGATGCGAAATAAAGCGGAAAATGTGGAAAACCTGGGTCGCGGGTGAAGGTACAGATTCCCTCAATAGAGATAATGCAAGTGTTGAAATGTAATCATTAACATTGACACCTTGCGGGTAGAGTCATGCAAGGAACTTCGTATCCAGACAGGATTTAAGGTCCCGGAAAGGGGTCAATCCACAGGCTTTTCCACAAGCCGCCTGGCTCCAGTTGTAACTACCTGGAAACATGCGGAAGGCGCGGCTGGGACCGGGCTGTTACACCGAGGATTCAGTCGCCAGAAACCCCGGCCTCAACCATTCCCGGATGGTACTGTCGTCGACGCCCAGGCTGCCCAGGTGGTCCGTGGCCATCTTCAGGCTCTGGTCCTCGTCCCGGCAGATGAGGAGGCGCTGCTTCCAGGCCTCGGTGGCCCGGGCGCGAAGTTCCGGCTCGCCGTGGTTCATGCGCTTCTCCAGAACGAAGCCCAGGTTGTTCGCGGCCTTGCGATGCTGGTGCTCAAGCGTCAGGGCCTTCTCGTAGGCCTCGGTGGCTTCCTTCCAGCGGTCGGTGACTTCAAGGGCCACGCCCTTGGCGTTCCAGACGTCCGCGTCGTGGGGGGCCAGGGCCATGGCCTGGTCCACCATGCTCATCTGATCCTCCCGCCGGTTGGCGAAGCGGTAGACCTCCGAAAGACCCAGGTAGGCGCTGTACTCGCCAGGGTCGAGCTCGAGGGCCTGCAGGAAGGCCTGCTCCGCGGCGGTCTCCTGGTGGGTCTCCAGGAGCACATAGCCCAGCTGGACCTGCAGGTCGGCCGCCTCGGGCTCGCGCATCAGGGCCTCGCGGTAGCAGCGCAGGGCATCTTCCCAGCGGGCATCTTCGCGGGCCATATCACCCAGGGCGGCCCAGGGGTTCGAGGCATCCGGATCGGTCTCGGTGGCGAGGCTGAAGTAGGAGGCGGCCCCATCGCGGTCGCCCATGTCCCGCTTCAACTCGCCCAGCAGGGCCTGGGCCTCGGCCAGCACCGGAGCCGGTGGCGCCAGCAGCATGAGCATGTGGAGCTGGCCCTGGGCCAGTTCCAGGTGGCCCTGTTCGCTGAAGAGCTCCGCGAGGATGAAGAAGCTGGTCGGATCCCCCATGCAGAGGCTGCGGGCGCGCTGGATGCAGCGCAGGCCTTCGGCCAGTTCGCCCCGCTTCAGGAGCAGCTCGCCCAGGGCATGCCAGCCCCAGTAGTAGCATTCCTCGGCGCGAAGGGCGGCCACGAGCTGGGCCTCGGCGCCGCTCACGTCGCCCAGCTGCTCCATGGCGATGGCCAGGAGCCGCAGGGTGCGCGGATCCTTGGGATTGAGACTGAGGGCCTTCAGCAGCCAGGCCTTGGCCTCGGAGGCCTGGTTCAAGTGCAGCTGAACGAGGCCCGCCAGTTCAAGCGCCTTGGCATCCTGCCCGTTCAGGGCCAGCGCCTGGCGGAGGGTCCGCTCGGCGCCGTCGAGGTCCTGCATCAGCAGCCTCAGGTAGCCGAGGTTCCGAAGATGGCCCCCCTCCCGTGGATGCTCGTCCCGGAGGGATTCCAGCTGGGCCAGCAACTCCAGGCCTTCCTCTTCGCTGTCGTGATCACTGAAGCAGAGCAGGCGTTCGAACCATGCCTCCGTGTGCGCCCGGTCCTCGGCCAGCAGCTGGTCCAGGATCTCCCGGGCTTCCGAATGGCGGGCCCGGCTGTTGTAGGCGCGGGCCAGGGCCAGGCGGTCTTCATAGGACGTTCCGGCAGCAGCCTTCAGCGCCGTCAGGCCGGGATCCAGCAGCTTGAGCCAAGGACGTAACATGGGATGCCTCGTGAGGGAGTCCAGGGTATCACCTGGTTGGCGACAGTGCGGCGGCAAGCCCCTCACAGAGCAGGTGCGCCATTGCCGCGCGGGTTTCCACCGTGGCCGAGCCGAGGTGAGGCAGCAGGACCGTGCGGGGTGCCCCCAGCCAGCGCGGATTGAGGCGAGGCTCGCCCTCGTAGACGTCCAGGCCCGCGCCGCCGAGATGGCCCGATTCCAGCAGGCCGATGGCGGCCGGCTCATCCATGAGGCCGCCGCGGGCCGTGTTGAGGATGACGGCACCGGCGGGGAGGGTCTCCAGGGAAGTCCGGTCCAGGAGGCCGCGGGTCTGGTCCGTGAGTGGACAGTGCAGGGAGAGCACGGCACTGCGAGGCAGCAGGTCCGCCAGCGGCAGGCGCGGGGCGCGGTCCGGACCGAAGTCCACCTCGCCGCCCAGACCCTCCCGGTCCCAGAAGATGGGCCTCATGCCGAGGGCCCAGACTCGGCGCGCGAAGGCCTGCCCGATGGGGCCGCTGCCAAGGATGCCGCAGTCCTTGCCGGCGAGGCCCCTTCCCAGCAGCTGGTCCGGCGCCCAGCCCTCCCAGGTGCCGGAACGGACCAGGGCTTCGCCTTCCGCCAGGCGGCGGGTCAAGGCCATGAGCAGGGCCAGGGCGAGGTCCGCGGTGGCATCGGTCAGCACACCAGGGGTGTTCACCACGGCGATGCCCCGATCCCGGCAGGCTGCAACGGGCACGTGATTGAGGCCGACGGAATAGGCGCCAATGGCCTTCAATTTCGGGGCCGCATCCAGATCGGTTTCCGTGAGGGGTTCGGAGACCAGGACCACCAGCGCCTCGGCCTGGGGCAGAGCCGCGTTCCATTCCGGGGAGCGGAACGGCGCGAGGTGCAGGTCCGGGAATCGGGCCCCCAGATCGGCGAGGGCCGGGCCCACCAGGGGGGAACTGCCCAGGATGCGGACGCTCATCGCTGCAGGGCTTTCAGAGACTGGCGGATGGCCTCAGCCAGGGATGGCTTCGCCGCGCGGAGTTCGGCCACGACGGGCAGCACCGACTCCTCCTTGAACCCGAGATTCGTGAGGGCCGAGCGGAGGCTCTCCTCCCATGGATCGCCGGAGGGCACTCCGGAGAGGCCATCCAGGCCCGTGAGGCCACCCAGCTTTTCCGATAGCTCGAAACAGATCTTCTCGGCGGTCTTCTTGCCCACGCCTGGGATCCGGACGAGCACCTTCACGTCCCGGCTGCGGATGGCCCGCACCAGGTCCTCCAGGGACAGCGCCCCGAGGGCCGCCAGCGCCAGTTTCGGGCCCACTCCGTCCACCTTCACCAGCAGGCGGTACAGTTCCCGCTCCTGGGTGGCGGCGAAGCCCAGGAGCGAAATCTCGTTCTCCCTCACCAGGAGTTCCGTGTGCAGCACCACCTGGGATCCCGGCTCCGGCAGCAGACCATAGGTGGAAAGGCTGATGGCGGCGGCATAGCCCACACCCGCGCATTCGACGAGGGCCAGGTTCGGCAGCTTCTGGATGAGTTCCCCGCGCAGGCGTCCGATCATCCTCCGAGGATACCGGAAGCGGCCCTGCAGTCACCGCCGCGTGTGGATCGTCCGGGGCCTGACCAGGTCATTGGACTGCCCCGCGTGCGGCGCCGGGATACTTTGGACAGGCTCCTAGAGCCACAGGCGGTGGAGCGAATCCAGCAGGCGGGTGACGACGTCCCGGTTGCGGCGAGAGCGGGCCTCGCGGCCGGGGAGGTCGGGCAGCGCCGAGGCCGGATCGTGCAGTCCCCCGGGGACCCCCGGGCCCAGGAGGTGGCGCCAGCGATCCATCCACACGGCGGGCAGGTGCTCGGGCAGGGGGAGCCCCAGGAAGGTCAGGCAGAGGATGGCCCAGACCCGGGCCACCACCTGGGCTTCGTAGCCGCCGCCCAGGGTCAGGAGCACCCGGCCCTGGGCATGGGCATCGGCCAGGCTGAAAATCCTTTCGTAGAGGGACTGGAAGGCCTGGGTGGTGAGGGCGAGGTCCCCCAGGGGATCGGCGAAGTGGGCATCCGCCCCGGCCTGGACCACAAGGACATCCGGTGCGAACCAGGCCAGGGCCCGGGGCACCACCGCGTCGAAGGCCTCCAGGTAGTCGCCGGCCTCGGTGAAGGGTTCCAGGGGAATGTTCACACTCAGGCCACGGGCCGGCCCGTTCCCCAGGTCTTGGATGTGGCCGCTCCCCGGGTAGAGGTAGTGACCGGATTCATGGATGCTGAGGGTGAGCACCCGATCATTCCCGTAGAACAGGTCCTGGACGCCATCCCCATGGTGGAGGTCGATGTCCAGGTAGGCCACGCGCCAGCCGTGCTCCAGGAGAGCCTGGATCGCCACCGCCAGGTCGTTGTAGAGGCAGAATCCCGCCGCGTGATCCTTCTGGGCGTGATGGAGGCCTCCGCCCAGCTGGAGCACCCGCTGTTCCTGCCCGGCCATCAGCATCCGGGCGCCGTGGAGGGTGCCCCCCACCAGCCAGCGCGTAGCCAGATCCATGTCCGGGAAGATGGGATTGTCGGGGGTCCCCAGGCCGAACCGCTCGGCGTCCGGGGCGGGCCTCCCCTGGTCCAGGGCTTCCACCGCGCTGACGTAGGCCTCGTCATGGATGGCGAGGATCTCTGCCCGGGTTGCGGCCGGCGCGGCGATAGGGGAGACCCCGTGACCGAGGCTCTGGAGCAGGTCCAGGAGCATGTCCAGGCGCGCCGGGGCGAAGGGATGCTCCGGTCCGAAGTCGTAGCCCGCGTATTCCGCGCGATGGATCAGGGCTGCCATGGCTTCTGGGCGGGCCAAAGAACCTCGAAACCGTCGGTCCGCAGCGCCTCCGCCAGAGGCCGGGTCTGGCTCGAGCCCACCCTGAGGACCGTTCGCACCCGGGCATCGGCCCCGGGGTGGGTGAGGATGGAGTGGATGTTGACATGGCGTGCGGCGAGAAAGGCCGTGAGGCGGGCCAGTTCCCCGGGCCGGTCGGCGAGGGCCACTTCCAGCCTGGAGGAGGGCTTGGTGACGCCCGTCAAGAGGATCAGGGCATCGAGGAGGTCCATGCCCGTGAGAATGCCCACGAGGTCGGAGCCATCCAGCACGGGCAGGCAGCCGATCTTCCGGTCGCGCATGATCCGGGCGGCATCCTCGACGGGATCCAGCGGATCCGCAGTCAGCACGGGACTCGTCATGACCAGGGAGACCGGCTCCAGGGCGGTGCGGGGAGCGGGCGACAGGCTGCTGGTCGCGAGCCGGAGGTCCCGGTCCGTGACGATCCCCACCAGCCGTCCCCGGTCCACCACGGGAAGGTGGCGGAAGCCGCGGGCCTGGAGCTGCCGGAACGCCTCCCCCAGGGGCGTGGCCGCCTCGATCACCGTCACCGGCCTGCGCATGATCTCGTTCACCAGCATGGAACTCCTCCCTGGGCTTCAGGACATGCGGTATTCGGCCTGGGTGAGAGCCACCCTGGGCCCGGGTTGCAGGGGCAGGGGGCGGAGGGGCGCACTCTGCCCGGGCGGGACCCGGACCTCGGCCTCCAGGCTGCAGATCCAGGGCAGTTCCTCCACCAGCTGCGTCAGCCGGCCCAGGGTCTCGGCCAGTCCGGAGACCGAAGGCAGGCCGAGCCTCTCGATGACCTCGGCGATATCGACATCGGTGAGCGGCGTGATGCGGAGCATCGACGCTTCCCCCTGCCGGTGGAACCGCCAGATGGGGCCGAAATCGGGATCCACCGAGAGGCTCATGAGCACCTCCGCCTCTCCCGGGAGCAGTCCACCCGGGGTCCCGTCCTGGATGGCAAGGCCATAGGCCTGCAGGAGTTCGTGGACCTGGGCGGAGGACAGCGCCAGCGGGGAGGCACCCGCGAGACCCTCGACGAGCCGATCCACCCAGAGGCGGGTCTGGCCCGCATCCAGGTTCTCATAGGCCGGGATCCGGCCCGGGGGCTGCGCGCGACACCGGGCGTAGTCCACCACCTTGGAGAGGGCCAGGGCGGCGGATTCCGGAAACCGGTAGGAGGGGAAGGTGCGGTGGGCGCCGCTCCGTTCCCCCTGGGCGATCGAGCCCACGGGAACCGCACCGCTGACGCCCATCAGCGAAAGCAGGGTCGGCTTGGGGACGCCCGTGGCGTGTTCCGCCCGCACGGCGGCCCGGCGGATGGCCCGGGCCACCAGCGCCGGATCGCAGCCCCCCACGCAGGCGAAGGTGGCGATGAGGGCGTCGACCTCGGGATGGCCGAGGGCCTCCAGGCAGGCCCGTTCATAGTCCTCGGCCGTGGCCAGGGCGTGGAGGTCCACCACGCCTGGACCGGAAAGGCGCATGCCTCGGGACTCGCAGGCATCCGCGCAGATTGTCGCGACTCCTCCCGAGTTGCTGACGACGGCCACGCGGTTGCCCCGGGGAAGGGGCTGGTGGGCGAGCAGCAGCGCGATGTCGAACAACTCCTCCAGGGTGTCGGCCCGGATGACCCCGGCCTGATGGAACAGGGCCTCCACTTCGGCATCGTCCAGGGGGCTGGCTCCGATGTGGGCCCTGGCCATGCGGCGCCCAGCCTGGCTCCGTGCGCTCTTCACGCACAGGACCGGCTTGTGCCTGGAGATCCGGCGTGCCAGGCGGGCGAAGCGGCGGGGATTACCGAAGGTCTCGAGGTAGAGGAGGGCCACATCGGTGTCCGGGTCCTCCTCCCAGTACTGGAGCAGGTCGTTGCCCGAGACATCCGCCCGGTTTCCCGCCGACAGGAAGGTGGAGAAGCCGAGGCCGCGCTCGGCCGCATACTGCAGAATGACCACGCCGAGCGCCGCCGAATGGCTGAAGAATCCCACGCGGCCCCGGGGCGGCATGGCCGGGGCCAGGCTGGCGTTCAGCTGCACCGCCTCATGGGTGTTCAGGAGCCCGAGGCAGTTGGGTCCCACCAGCCGGGCGCCGCGGCTGCGCACCAGGCGCACCAGCTGGTCCTGGAGCCGGTCGCCTTCGGGTCCGGCCTCGGCGAAACCCGCGGCGATGACCAGCAGCCCCCGGGCACCCCTGTCGAGGGCTTCCTCGGCCACGGGGAGCACCTGGGCGGCGGGGACCGCCAGGATCACCAGATCCGGTGGCTCCGGGAGGGAGGCCAGGGACGCATAGGCACGCACGCCCTCCACGGCCCGGGCCTTGAGGTTGATGGGGTAGAGCACTCCCTTGAAATGGCTCTGGAGGATGTGGCGGAAGATGGCATTGCCCAGCGAAGCGGGATCCTGGGAGGCGCCCACCACGGCCACGGTGGCTGGTTTCAGGAGCGGAACCAGCGAGTTGGTCGCGGCCACCCGCTCCCGGATCTCGGCCCGCTCGCGCTGGGTCTGGGCGGCGCTGAGGGGGAATTGCACATGGATGACGCCGCCCTCCAGGGCCCGCCGGGTCTCGAAGCCGGAGTCCCGGAAGACGTTGGTCATCTTCGCGTTTTCGTAGAGTACGTCCGCCTCGAACCCCACGTAGCCCGCCCCGGCGGCGAGCCCCGCCAGCCGTTCGAGGATCAGGCTGCTGATGCCCCGGCCCTGGTGGTCGTCGGCGACCATGAAGCTCACTTCGGCCATTCCCCTTCCCTTGCCGACATAGTTTCCCAATCCCACCACCCGCTGGCCGGCCTCCATGCCCTCGATGGCGAGCAGGCAGGCTCGTTGGTGGGGGTTCTCACCGCAGAGTTCCTCCACGAAGGTCCGGGAGACCCTGGACACGCCGCCCATGAAGCGCAGGGAGAGCGTCTCCGGGGAGAGGCCGGTCATGAAGGCCTCCACCCGGTCGGCATCCTCCGGGGTGGCGATGCGAAGCAGGATGCCCTGGCCGTCCTTCAGCAGGGTGAACTCTCGGAAATGTGCGCCGTCGGGAATGATGCTGAACATCAGGGACCGCTTCCAATGGGATGCGACCACCCTACCACCACCCCTCTTCGTTCTGGACTACGGAGCCGTTGCCCCTTAGATTGACTGGACAACTCCAACAGCCAGGGGGCCATATGAACGGACGCGAGGCTTTTCTCGCCGCGAGGGATTTCCTAGTCCAGCACCGGAACGACCGGGCCGGTGCCGTCGGAGCGTTCCGCTGGCCCGTGCTGGAGACCTTCAACTGGGCCATCGACCATTTCGACGCCTACGCCGCCGGTAACGAGAGCCCAGCCCTGTGGATCGTGGAGGAGAACGGGAGCGAGACCAAGGTCAGCTTCCGGGAACTCTCCCTCCGCAGCAACCAGCTCGCCAACTCACTGCGGGCCCTGGGCGTGAGGCGCGGCGAGGGCGTGCTCCTCATGCTGGACAACGTGCTGCCCCTCTGGGAGATGATGCTGGCCTGCATCAAGCTCGGCGCGGTGCTGGTGCCGTCCACGCTGCTGCTCTCCCAGTCGGACCTCCAGGACCGCATCGACCGTGGCGGGATCCGGCACCTGGTGGTGGACGCGGCCCAGACGGCCAAGTTCGAGGGCCTGGACGCCAGCCTCACCCGCATCAGCGTGGGTGCGAGAGTGGCCGGCTGGCACGACCTGGCAGAGCTCTACGGCGGGTCCTCTACCTACGTACCGGACGCGGCCACCCTCGCCACGGACCCCATGCTGCTCTACTTCACGTCGGGCACCACGGCGAAGCCCAAGCTGGTGCTTCACACCCACCAGTCCTACCCAGTGGGCCATCTCAGCACCATGTACTGGGTGGGCCTGCGGGAGGGTGACGTCCACTACAACATCAGCTCCCCAGGCTGGGCGAAACACGCCTGGAGCAGCTTCTTCGCGCCCTGGAACGCCGGGGCCTGCATCTTCGTCTACCGGTCCGCGCGGTTCAGCGCTTCGGCCACCCTCCAGGTCATCGTCGACAAGGGGGTGACCACCCTCTGCGCCCCGCCGACGGTCTGGCGTCTGTTCATCCAGGAGGACCTCGCCGCCTACAAGGTGAAGCTGCGGGAGGTGGTCGGTGCCGGGGAGCCCCTGAATCCCGAGGTCATCAGCCAGGTCCAGAAGGCCTGGGGCCTCACCATCCGGGACGGCTACGGCCAGACGGAGACCTCCGCCCAGGTGGGCAACCCGCCGGGTGAGCCGGTGAAGGCCGGTTCCATGGGGCGCCCCCTGCCGGGCTACGACGTCGTGCTCCTGGATCTCGACGGTCAGGAGGCCCTGGAAGGCGAGATCTCGCTGCGGCTCAATCCCAAACCCCTGGGACTGATGGCGGGCTACAAGGACGATCCGGCCAAGATGCAGAAGGCCGAGGCCGAAGGCTTCTACCGGACGGGCGATGTGGCGAGCCGGGACGAGGACGGCTACCTGTTCTTCGTCGGCCGGGCCGATGATGTCTTCAAGAGTTCCGACTACCGGATCAGCCCCTTCGAGCTGGAGTCCTTCCTCATCGAGCACGAGTCCGTCGCCGAGGCGGCGGTGGTGCCCAGCCCGGATCCCCTGAGGCTGGCCGTACCCAAGGCCTACGTCATCCTCCGGGCCGGGGTCGAACCGAACCGGGAGACCGCCCTGGCCCTGTTCCGGTTCATCCGCGAGCGGCTCTCGCCCTACAAGCGCATCCGGATCCTCGAGTTCGCCGAGCTGCCCAAGACCATCTCCGGCAAGATCCGGCGTGTGGAACTGCGCAAGCGAGCCGCCGAGCAGACCCACTCTCCCACGGAGTTCCGGGAGGAACAGTTCCCTGAACTGAAGTAGGCCTGGACTGGCCAGGGCGCCGGGGTCGAAGATGGGCCCCTGCCGCGGGCCTAGCCGGGCTCTGAGCATCTTCCCTTCCGTCCGCAGGAGGTCCCATGAAGTACCTGGATGATGATCGCGACATCCGGTTCAACCTCTTCGAGTGGCTGGACCTGGACACCGTGTTGAACGCTCCCCGGTTCCAGGAGATCGACCGGGAGCAGCTGGGCATGGTGCTCGAAGAGGCCCTCAAGGTGGCCCAGGGCAGCGTGTCTGCCTGCAACGAGGAGGGGGACCGGGTCGGCGCGCGGTTCGAGAACGGGGAGGTGAAGCTGCCGGCGGGCTTTGCCGGGGCCTACCGGGACCTTGCCTCCGGGGGCTGGATCAGCCCCACCATGGATCCCGCCTTCGGGGGTATGGGGCTGCCGGAATCCGTGGGCACCGGGATCAGCGAATTCCTCATGGGCGCCAACACGGCCATGGGGCTCCAGATCCTGCTGACGCGGGGGGCCGCCCACCTGATCGAGACCTTCGGGAGCGAGGACCTGAAGGCCAGCTTCTGCGAGCGGATGTACAGCGGCGAGTGGACGGGGACCATGTGCCTCACCGAGGCGGGGGCCGGCAGTGACCTCGGGGCCCTCACGACCAAGGCCCTGCGGCAGGAAGACGGCTCCTACCTCGTCAGCGGCGAGAAGATCTTCATCACCAGCGGCGACCACGACCTGACACCGAACGTCATCCACGCCGTGCTGGCGCGGACCCCGGGAGCCCCGGCCGGGCCCAAGGGCCTCAGCCTCTTCGTGGTGCCCAAGGTGCGCGTGAACCCGGACGGCTCCCTGGGAGGCCCCAACGATGTCGCCTGCGCGGGCATCGAGCACAAGCTGGGCATCCATGGCTCCCCCACCTGCAGCCTCGTCTTCGGCGCCAACGGCGGCAGCCAGGGCTTCCTCCTGGGCCGGGAGGAACAGGGCCTGGCCCATATGTTCCAGATGATGAACGCCGCGCGCTGGGAGGTGGGGGTCCAGGGCCTGAGCAACGCCTCGGCGGCCCACCAGGCCGCCCTGGCCTATGCCCGGGAGCGCCTGCAGGGCAGGGGTCCGGGCGCCGGCAAGGGGGCGGGGCAGTCCCTGATCCTCGAACACCCGGATGTGCGGCGCTCGCTCCTGCTCCAGTCGGCCTATGTGCAGGCCATGCGGGCCCTCGTCTCCTACACGGCCTGGTGCATGGACATGGCCCAGGTCACAGAAGGGGTCGAGCACGACCGCTGGCAGGGGCTCGTGGAGCTGTTCACGCCGATCAGCAAGGCCTGGTGCTCGGATTGGGGCTTCCGGGTGACGGAATGGGCGCTGCAGGTCTTCGGCGGTTACGGCTACACCATGGACTACCCAGCCGAGCAGTACCTCCGGGATTGCAAGATCGCGTCGATCTACGAGGGCACCAACGGCATCCAGGCCCTGGACCTGGTGGGCCGGAAGTTCAGGATGCAGGACGGCCGCCCCGTGAAGGACCTGCTGAGGCTGGCGGGCGACACCGCCCAGTCCCTGGGGGTCGATCCTGTGCTGGGCGCTTCCGCCCGGCAGCTCGCGGAAGCGGTGAAGGTCCTGGGGGCCGTGTTGACGGAGCTTCCCGCTCGGGGGAATGCGACCCTGCTGATGCTCCTCAACGCCGTCCCCATCCTTGACATGCTGGGCCACGTGGTGGGTGGCCATCTCCTCCTTCAGCAGGCCCAGCTGGCCCAGCAGAAGGCCCTGGCTCTCATGGCCGAACGCGGCGTGGACCCCAACAATCCCGGGGCGGTCCGGGTCCTCCAGTCCAGCAGCCGCGATGCGGCGTTCTACCAGAACAAGGTCCAGGCCGCGATCCACTTCGCCCATCGCGGACTGCCTCTGGTGGCGGCCCAGGCCGTGGCCCTGCTCAGCGGAGAGACCGCACCCATGGATGCCGTGTTCTAGGCAAAGGGGGCCGCCCCAGAGCAGCCGTCCCTTGGCCAATGGACCCCGCGTCTTCCCCTGGAGGTTTGGGTAAGGATTTCGGAGGAATGTGCAAGCCATGAGCCGGCTCGCTACCTAGACTTTCTCCTGGGGCCGCGAGCCGATGAACCGGCCAGACCGGAGGAAGCATGCCCCTAACAACGCCTGGCTCTGCCGCGCGGACCACCGGGGCGGGCCACGCCAGCTTGCGTTGCGGGCTCAACTGGGCTTCCCCGAGCTGGCACCGCCCCGGCCTCCAGCCGGTACTCTGACACGCCAATCCGACAAGGAGCACCACCATGAAAATGCGGACACTCGGTACCAATGGTCTGGACGTCTCGGCCCTCGGCCTCGGCTGCATGGGACTGAGCTTCGGGCTCGGCCCGGCCGTCGACCGGCAGGAAGGCATCGCCCTGATCCGAGCCGCCGCGGAGAAGGGGGTCACTTTTTTCGATACGGCCGAAGTCTATGGGCCCTGGGCCAACGAGGACCTGGTGGGCGAGGCCCTGGCCCCCTTCCGGGACCGGGTCGCCGTCGCCACCAAGTTCGGCTTCGAAATCGATCAGGCGACCGGCGTGAATTCGGGCGGCCTCAACAGCCGTCCCGAGCGCATCAGGGCCGTGGCCGAGGCCTCCCTGAAGCGCCTCCGGCTGGAGACGATCGACCTCTTCTACCAGCACCGGGTGGATCCCGAGGTTCCCATCGAGGAGGTGGCGGGCGCCGTGAAGGAGCTCATCCAGCAGGGCAAGGTGAAGCACTTCGGCCTCTCGGAGGCAGGCGTGAAGACCATTCGCCGGGCCCATGCGGTCCAGCCGGTGGCCGCCCTCCAGAGTGAATACTCCCTGTTCTGGCGGGAACCGGAGGTGGAAGTCATCCCGACCCTGGAGGAACTCGGCATCGGCTTCGTCCCCTTCAGCCCCCTGGGCAAGGGCTTCCTCACTGGGAAGATCGACGAGACCACCACCTTCGACCCCACGGATTTCCGCAACATCGTCCCCCGCTTCACTCCCGAGGCGCGGAAGGCGAATCTCGCCCTGGTCGAGGTGCTCCAGGCCCTCGCGGCGGCGAGGGGGGCGACGCCCGCCCAGCTCGCACTGGCCTGGCTGCTGGCCCAGAAACCCTGGATCGTCCCGATCCCGGGCACGACCAGGCTGCATCGGCTCGAAGAAAACCTGGGGGGTGCTGCCCTCGAGCTAAGCGCCGAAGACCTGAAGGCCATCGATGCCGCCGCCTCGAAGATCGCTCTTCAGGGAGCAAGGTACCCGGAACATCTGCAACGGCTGGTCGGGCGCTGAACGAAGCCTTTCGGACTGGCACGGAGGTTTCACCCCGTTGGTCGCCTGGTCCGGGATGCGAGCTTCAAACAAGGAGGGGAGATGAAGACCTTTGCCTTCAGGACCGGCGAGGTCGTCCCGGGAGACAGGAACGGCGGCCCGGAGACCGCCGTTCACATGGGGCTGGTGGACCTGATCAGGATCGAACTGACGACCTCTGCATTGCGAAGTAATAGGGCAATCCATTATAGGTCTAACAAATTCAATGACATGCAAGCCTTTCGAACGCTGTATTACTGATTTTATTACGATTGTATTCTGCAATAGTGCAATAGCTGATCACTGCTTATTGCATTATAATAGTGGTCTAGGCTAACTTATCAGCCCCCCATAGCTTCGAATTGGCCTTTTTAATGTCTTCTATACCCAATTCGATATAGCCCTCAGAGGTCTTAATGTCTTTGTGGCGTAAGCTGTTTTGAATCACGAAGGCAGAGGCTCCATCCTTGGCTAGCAGGGTGGCGTAGGAGCCTCGCAGCCTATGAGGGGAGAGCTTCACGCCAATCTTGATACCGGCCCTTGCGACTGCCTTCTTGGTGAACTGTTTGCGGTGGGGTAGGCCATCTTCAGCAGGGATCACCCACTCAGATTTCCTCTCCAGGTTCTCTTCCTGGACCTTCTTGAACCACTCAGCGGTAGCTCCATCAAATGCTAGCCACTGGCACTCCTTTCC
>CAIMBM010000120.1 GCA_903839205.1 uncultured Holophagaceae bacterium
GCAGGTAGTTGGGACGACAATGCGCCGTTCCAGGTTAACAGTGGCGACCGTCGGCTCAAGTTATAATGATTTATGCTTTGATTAATTGAGCTTATGGAATCAGTGGACGATCCAGGTGTTTGAAAGGCCTGGCCGAGGGGCCGGAGTAGTCCTCCACCCGCTGGCCGGAGCCGCGCAGCAGATAGCGGTAGCTGAGCAGGCCTTCGAGCCCCACGGGTCCTCGCGCGTGGATGCGTCCGGTGCTGATGCCGACCTCTGCGCCGAACCCGTACCGGAAGCCGTCGGCGAAGCGGGTCGAGGCGTTGTGGAAGACGCTCGCCGCATCCACTTCCGCCAGGAACCGGGCGGCGGCCTCGGGATTGTCGGTGACGATGGCTTCCGTATGCCCGCTGCCGTGCGCGCGAATGTGGGCCAGGGCCTCGTCGAGGTCGGCCACCACCTTCAGGGCCAGGATGGGCGCGCCGTATTCCGTGTCCCAGTCGGCCTCCGTGGCGGCCTGTAGATCAGGGACCAGACCCAGGCAGGCGGGGCAGCCGCGCAGTTCCACGCCGCGGGGACAGAGGTCGTCCACCAGGGCCGGAAGTAGGCGATCGACGGCCTCTCGGTGGATCAGGACCGTCTCCACCGCGTTGCAGGCCGAGGGGTACTGGAGTTTTGCGTCCCTCACCAAGGCCACGGCCATGGCGGTGTCCGCGGCTTGGTCGAGGACCATGTGGCAGATGCCTTCCGCGTGGCCCAGCACGGGTATCCGCGTGGCGGCCTGGATGCTCTGCACCAGAGCGTTGGAGCCCCGCGGGATCACCAGGTCCACCAGGTCGGGGCGCTGGAGCAGGGCGGCGACCGCCGCCCGGTCCGGCAGGCCCTGAACGGCGGCTTCGGGGAGTCCCCCCTCTCGAAGTGAGTCCTGGACGGCATCCAGGAGCACCGCATTGGAGCGGCTGGCCTCGCTGCCGCCTTTGAGCAGCACCGCGTTGCCGCTCTTGAGGGCCAGAGCGCTGATCTGGATCAGCGCATCCGGCCTAGATTCAAAGATGACGCAGAGCACGCCCAGGGGGCAGGCGACCCGGGTGAGTTCCAGGCCCGCATCCAGCTCCCTGCGTAGCTGCACGCGGTGCAGGGGGTCCGGCAGGGCGGCGACGGAGCGGACGCCCTGGATCATGGCGGCCAGCTTGGCCGCGTCGAGCTTGAGCCGTTGGATGCTCGAGGCATCGATGGCGTCCGCGGCCGCGAGCACGTCTTCCGCATTGGCCGCGAGAAGGGTGGCGGCGCGGCGTTCCAGCTGGTCGGCCAACCGGTGGAGAACCGTCGTACGCTGCTCGGAAGAGGTGGTCGCCAGCCGGCGCGAGGCCTCCCGGGCGGCCTGGGCCAGACCCTGGATGTGGGCGGAATGGCTGGATTCCGAGGTCATGGCCGACCCCCCTTGGGAGCAGCGAGGAAGAGAGTCCCGACGGGATCGCCGGCGAGGATCTGGTCCAGCACCCTGAAGGCCTGGCCCGAGGCCAGCACCACGGGCACGCCCGCCCGCGCGGCCACCCGGGCGGCCTCCACCTTGCTGAC
>CAIMBM010000121.1 GCA_903839205.1 uncultured Holophagaceae bacterium
CGGCAGTGCCCCCGGCGGGGTGACAGCCCCGGCGCGCCTGCGCGATGGGGCGCCAGAGGGGCTATGCCCCGATGGAAGTGCACCTCGCCATCACCCCGCTGATCCAGGTATTTCAGGCGAGGTGCACTAGTTCTGGAGTGCCGATACATAAGCCTGGGTAACCGTGGGGCGTCGTGGTCGGGCCTGTTGGTGGTTCGGCCCCGGCGCCCCCATGCGGGTTGAGTCGGCGCCCGTCTGTGCCATCTGTGTAATCTGTGGTTTCGGCTTATTAATCTTGAAAGATGCCGGTTTGAGCCCCGCCGAATTCCTGGCTGGAGTCCCATGGTTCTGTTGCTGCTCGTGTCGGTCCTCTGGGCGCTTTCCTTCGGCCTCATGGCCCAGGTGGGCGGCCTGGGGGCGCCCTTCGTGACCGCGGTCCGCACGGTCCTGGCCGCCCTGGTGTTCCTGCCCTTCCTCCGGGTGAAGGGACTCTCCGCGGGGCGGGTGCTGGGGTTCGCCGGCATCGGGGCCCTGCAGTTCGGCCTGATGTACCTGCTCTACACCGCCTCATTCCGCTGGTTGCGGTCCTCGGAGGTGGCGCTGTTCACGATCTTCACGCCCCTGTTCGTGACCCTGGTCCACGACCTGCTGGAGCGGCGGATGTCCTGGCGGTTCCTGGCTACGGCCGCGCTGGCCGTGGTGGGAACAGGTATCTGCGTCTGGTCCGGGCTGGGCCGGGCCGGGCTCCTGCGGGGGTTCCTCCTGGTGCAGGGCGCCAACCTCTGCTTCGCCCTGGGCCAGGTGCTCTACCGGCGCCTGGCCCCGGCCACGGGCAAGCGGGACCGGGATCTCATGGGCCTCCTCTACCTGGGGGCCTCGGCCGTGGCCGTGGCCATGGCCGCGCCTTCGGTCCAGTGGGGCCAGGTAATCCACATGAGCCTGCACCAGCTGGGGGTGCTTCTCTACCTGGGCACGGTGGCCTCGGGCCTCGGCTTCTTCCTCTTCAACGCGGGAGCCCGGCGGACGGATATCGGCACGCTCGCCATCTTCAACAACATGAAGGTCCCGCTGGCCATCCTCGCCTCCGGCCTGGTCTTCCGCGAGGCCGTGGACTGGCCCCGGCTGGCCCTGGGCGGGGCCATCCTCGCCGGCGCCCTCGGGCTGAACGGCCTCGGGACCCGCCCCTGAGGGGGCCGCAGCCGGTCCGAGGGATCTCTGGGTGGTTTGACCCCCAGTAAGCCCGTTCGTGGCATTCTGTGGAGACTTCCGAGGCAGCCTATGTCCACCGTTCCAGACCATGGACTCAAAGAAATGGTGCCGGTCTTCGGGCCCGAGGCCCTGGGCGTGGGCGCCCACGGCAGCTTCCATGCGGCCCTCCTGCGGCTGAGCGGCGAGGGCGATCTGAAGGCCCGGCTCCTGCTCTCGGCCCTGTCCCATTTCGCCGCCAAGGGTTACGACGGGGTGCAGGTGAAGGAGGTGGCCGAGGAGGCCGGTGTCTCCAAGCCCACCCTCTACTATCACTTCGGCAGCAAGGAAGGCCTCTTCCGCCAGCTCTGCCTGGTCTCCCTGGCCAGCATGGCCGTGCGCATCCAGGCCCTGGTGGAGCCCTTCCTCGCGGCGCCGATCAAGGGCGCCAAGGCCCAGGAGGCGGCCTGCCTGAGGCTGTCCCGGGCCTACCTCGATCTGCTGCTCGAGAGCCAGGAATTCACGGGATTCATCCTCCGCTCCATCGCCGTGCCCTCGCCGGATTCGGGCTTCCGGGACCTGATGCCCCTGGTGGAGCGCGGGCTGAGCCCCCTGGGCCTGTTCATGCACCATGTGTTCGGCACCCAGTTGGAGCAGGCCCGCAAGGAAGTGCTCCTGTTCACCTCCCTGGTGGGCTCACTCATCGAGGAGAAGCTGCGCGACCCCCAGTACCAGATCACCGATGACGAAGTGGCGTGGGTCTCCCGCCGCTGGCTGCATGGCGTGCTCGGTTAGCCCGTTCATGGCGGAACCAGCCCCGATGCGAGCCGTCCTGCGTCCCCTGGATCTGGCCCAGCACCTCTTCGAGGTCGAGCTGACCTTCCCGGCGGAGGCCCTGGCCCAGGGTGCGGTCGCGGCCATGGCCGCCTGGACCCCGGGCTCCTACCTCGTGCGGGACTACGCCCGCTTCGCGGACCGCGTACGGGTCCTGGATGGCCCCAGGGAGCGACCCCTGGTCAAGCTCGACAAGCAGCGCTGGCAGCTCCCGGCCTCGAAGCGGGACCTCGTGATCCGCTACCGGGTCTACGGCAACGACCTGACCGTGCGCACGAACCACGTGGACGCCACCCACGCCCAGATCATCCCGGCCGCGACTTTCCTCTACCTCGAAGGGCAGCTGGACCGCCCCGTGGCGGTCCGCTTCGAGGGCTTCCCCCCGGACTGGAAGGTGGCCTCCGCCCTGCCCCTGGGGAAGGGGGCCCACGTCGCCCGCGATTTCGACACGCTCGTGGATTCGCCCTTCGAACTGGGCGCCTTCCGGTCCCGCACTTTCCGGAGCGGGGGCACCACCTTCGAGCTGGTCCTCACCGGGTCGCACAGCGGCGACGAGGACCGCATCGCGGCGGCCACCCAGAAGATCGTGGAGGCCGCCGGCGCGATCTTCGGCGGCTTCCCGTTCAAGCGGTATGTGTTCCTGCTCACCTTCGCCCCCAAGCTGCGCGGGGGCCTGGAACACAGGGACTGCACCAGCCTCATCGCGGACAGCCAGGCCTTCGACCGGCCCGAGGGCTACTTCGCGCTCTTCCAACTCATCGCGCACGAGTTCTTCCACGCCTGGAACGTGAAGCGCCTCCACGATGCCGTCCTCGGGCCCTTCGACTACAGCCGCGAGAACCCCACGCGGCTGCTTTGGTTCCATGAGGGGCTGACCTCGTACATGGAGCACCTCATCGTCCTGCGGGCGGGCGTGGTGCCATGGGACCACGCGGCCAGGGAGCTGGCCCGCTGCTGGAGCGAGCAGACCCAGCGGCCCGGTCGCCTTGAGCAGAGCCTCGAGGAGTCCAGCTGGGATGCCTGGATCCGTCTCTACAAGCCCCACGAGTTCAGCCCCAACAGCTCCATCAGCTACTACGACAAGGGTGAGCTGGTGGCCTGGCTCATGGATGCTTCCCTCCGCGAGGGGAGCGGCGGCAGGGCTGGCCTGGCGGAATACTTCGCCCTCCTCTGGAACCGGCATGGCGATACGGGCCTCACCGATGCCGACCTGCGCCGGGCCTTCCATGACCTCTCCGGAAAGAACCCCGCGCCCTTCTGGAACAAGTACATCAGCGGCCGGGCCGAGCTGGACGGAGCGCTGCTGCAGCGGGCCTTCGGGCTGAGGCTGGAGGCCCAGGCCCCCTGGGAGCGGCTGGCTGAGGAAGAACGGAAGGACCCCGCTGCGCTGCGCCGGGCCCGGGCCTGGACGGGCCTCGTGCTGGCCGCCAATGGGCCCACGGTGCAGAACGTGCTCCCGGGCAGTCCCGCCGCGGAGGCCGGGCTGAGCTTCGGCATGGAGATCCTGGCCGTGGATGGCTGGCGCACCTCGAGCGCCGCCGAGGTGCAGCGCAGCCTCGCCCAGGTGGGTCCAGGCGGCCGGGCCACGGTCCTGGCCGCGGAGCGGGGACGGGTCTTCGAGGTCCAGGTGTCCGTGAAGGAGAGCCCGGAGCGCAGCCACCGGCTGCTGCCGGACCCCCGGGCCCGGGCGACCCAGAGGGCGTCCTTCCTGGCCTCCTACGGCCAGCCCTGGCCTTCCCCTCCCTTGAAACGGGGTGGGCGCCCTTGAAGATCGCCGCGATCATCGCCGCCCACGACGAAGCCGAGTCCATCGCGCGGGTGCTGGGGGGGCTGAAAGCCTTCGGGCTCCACCGGGTGCTGGTGGTGGACGA
>CAIMBM010000122.1 GCA_903839205.1 uncultured Holophagaceae bacterium
CGTCCAGCACCAGCAGGTCGGCGGGACTGAGCATGGCCTTGGCCAGCAGCAGGCGGTTGCGTTCTCCACCGCTCAGGGTCGAGGCCGGCCGCGCCTGCTGGTCCACCGGAAATCCGAAGCGGGTGAGATAGACGTGGGCCAGCACAGAGCCACTTCCGGTATCCACCACCGAGGCCCGATCCGCGAGGTTGTCGAGGATGCTGCGGGCGCCGTCGAGTTCGCCGCGTCCCTGGGAGATGGCCGTCACCGCGAGCTTCGGGTGGCGGCTGACCTCGCCTGCGCCCGGCTCCAATTCCCCCAACAGCACCTTCAGGAGTGTCGACTTGCCACACCCGTTGGGCCCCAGGAGGGCGATGCGCATGCCGCGCTGCAGGCTGAGATCCAGGTTCCCCAGCAATTCGCTTCCGCCCCCATATGCAAACTGGATGCCCTCGGCCCGGATCAGCGCGTCGCTGCGGTTGCCGCCCTTGGCGAAGGCCAGGCCCTGGCGAACCTCCTGGCGGGTGCGGTCCTCCACATTGCCCTTGAGGTCCAGCACCTCCTCGATGCGCAGCTTGGACTTGCGGGTGCGGGCCTTGGCCCCCCGCCTCAGCCAGGCCATTTCCCGGCGCAGGCGGTTCTGCATGTGCTCCGTGAGCCGGGCTTCGCGGAATTCGCGGTCGGACTTCTCAAGGAGGTAGTCGCTGTACCCCCCTTCGTAGCTGCGAAGGGACCCTTCCTCCAGTTCCAGCATCCGCGTCGCCACCGCATCGAGCAGGTGGCGGTCGTGGGTGATCAGCAGGAGGGCGCCCTCGAAGGCCTGGAGCCACGCCTCGAGCCGCTCCACCTGTTCGGGGTCGAGATGGTTGGTGGGTTCGTCCAGGACCAGCACGTCCGGCGCCTTGAGCCAGGCCTGGGCCAGAGCCACCCGTTTCCGCCAGCCTCCCGACAGGGATTCCACTTCTGCATCCAGGTCCACCAGGCCCCAGGTGGAGGCCGCGGTCTTCAGTCGGGGGGTAAGGTCCCAGCCCCAGTGGTCCAGGCAGTGTTCGATGGTTTGCAGTTCCTCGATGAGCCGGGTTTCCGCTTCGGCTCCGGCCCCATGCAGGCGGTCATGGATCTCCCGGTGGCGGGCCAGGAAGGCCGCGTGGTCCGCCAGGGCCGCTTCAAGGGCCTCGCGGACGGTGGCGCCCGGGGCAAAGTGGGGCTCCTGGCTGAGGCGGGCGATGCGGAGGCCCTGGGTGACCACCACAGTGCCCGCATCGGGGGTCTCGTCACCGGACAGCAGGCGGAAGAGCGTGCTCTTCCCGGCGCCATTGCGGCCGATGAGGCCGACCTTCTCGCCTTGAAAGAGACCCAGACTCAGTCCGTCCAAAATGGCTGTCGCGCCATATCGTTTCGTGACATTGATCAAACTCAGGGCAATGGATGGCAACAATGGCTCCTCGGACCTTCCAGAATCCCATGGATGGGCTGATCCTTGCCCCCAAAGTCTTCAGAGGTACCCATGACCCTTCAGGAAGAACTCCAGATGTCCAAGCTGCCGGCCCCGGGGGTCCAGCTGATGCTCCAGCTGATGCTGACCCGCGAGGCCGTCGTCCGCGTCCAGGAGCAGCTCTTCGAAGCCCATGGCCTCACGATCCAGCAGTACAACGTGCTCCGCATCGTGCGTGGGGGGCCCACCAAGGGGCATCCCATCTATGAGATCGAACGCCGCATGATCTACCGCTTCGCCAATGTCACGCGCCTCGTGGACCGGCTGGAGCTGCAGGGCCTCCTGAAGCGCGTGGCGGATCCCAAGGACCGTCGCGTCAGCCGCGTGGTCATCACGCCGAAGGGACGCCGCCTCATGGATCGGCTCGACGAGCCGGTCCACAGCATGGCGGCCCGCCTCACCAGCTGTTGTGACGAAGAGGAATGCCTCGCCATGGCCAGCCGCCTGGAGCAGCTCCGCGACCACTGCGTCCAGCAGAGCGGGCTCCATCAGGAGCTGGTGGCCGCCACTAGTTGATCCAGGAGCTCATAGGCCTCGACCTCTGAGACGCCCTCGACCTGGAGCCAACGGCCATCGCCCAGGTCCATCCAGAGCACCCGGGAAGCGGGGCCCCACCAGCCGAGCCGGAGGGTCCGTGTCCCGGCCAGATGGGAAGCCCCCCGCAGCTGGGACTCGCTGGGCCGATTCACGGCCTGGGTCGGCCATGGACCGCCCTTGGAGGTTCGGAGCTGCAGCAGGCCGTGCTGGAGGTCCCAGTGGCCTCCGGGCAGGCGCAGCTGAATGCCACCGGGACCCGAGACCCGGTCGCCCTGGCAGGCAATGGGTCCCTCCTGCTCCGGCCTCCACTTCACTCCAGTGAAGGCCAGGGCCGCCCCTTCCCAGCCGACACTGCCCAGGTCCGACAGATCCGTCTCTCCGAGCTTGATGCGGAGGGCCGAGGCCGGGGCCTGGTCGAAGGTGGGGTCGATGGGGACCCACCGGTCCCTCAGGTGGACCTCCACCCAGAAATGCAGCCCGAGCACCTCCCCGAGACCCACCCAGCCGGTGACGCCCCGGGCCGGGACTCCCAGGCGCCGCAGCAGGGCCACCGCCAGCACGCCGTGTTCTGTGCAGTCCCCCCGGGGGTGGTGGCAGACTTCCAGGGCCGAGGCGAATCCCACGGTGAAGTCCTTTTCGGTGATCCAATCGAAAACGAAGCTGTTCACCCGGCGGGCGATCTCCCAGCGGGAGAGCCCCGGGGGAAGGGCCAGGCGGCGGATCAGCCCGGCAAAGGCCGGATCCTGGAACTGGACCAGGGGACTGGGGGACAGGAAGCGTGCCTCTTCTGGGGACGGCGCACCGGCGGTGGGGAGCTGGGCCGCCTCGGCGGGACCCGGCGGGACCGCTCGCCGCAGTCGCCACCGGCCTCCCGGCAGTCGCGTCTGCTGGGGGTCCTCGGGAAGGCCGGGCAGGGGCCCCTCTGCCCGCAGGACCCACTCCGCGACCCAGGGCTGGAAGGGATGGGGCGGCAGGGTCTGGAGGGTCCGTTCGAAGAACCCCTCGCCCGGCCCCTTGCCCTGAACGGGCGCGGGCAGCTCGGCCCGCTGGGTGAGCAGTTCCAGGCCCCCCAGTTCGGTCCGCTGGCGGACCTGCCCCGCCGTGGGGGAGATCCAGATTTCCACGGGGGCCGTGGCCGACCCCTCCCGCTCCTCACCGGTGAACCGCACGGCATCCGGAAACCCCGGGAGCGGGGCCCCCCCCTGGGGTTCCAGGTGCAGGGTGCTCCACTGCTGGACCGGAAAGGAAAAGGTGGTCGCCTGGACGGGGGCACCCTTCCTGGCGGCCTCCTTGAGCAGGGTCTCCAGGTCCTCGGGCCAGAGCAGCGCTCCGGTCGGCACCTCCTTGCGGACAGCGGCGCCCTGGGCGGGCTGGATGGACAGGATGCCGGGCTCCCGGGGGGACCACTCGGCCCGGCCTTCGAAGGGTTCCGACGAAAGCTGCAGGCGCCAGGTGAAGGTCAGCCTGCCCCCGGCCGCCTTTCGGGCTGTCTCGCTCACCTCCTCCCGGATGTCCTGCCCCATCCGGGAGAGCACCATCCATTCCCGCGTGCGGACCTCGCGCTCCTCCCCGTCCAGTCGGGTTTCCTGGGTGGAGCCGCCGACCTCCTGCCCGCCCATCCACTGGCGGAAGGACTGGGGGGGATTCGCCTGACCGAGGAGGGTCAGGGCCGTGAGGGCCAGCATCGAAAAGGGGGATGCGCGCATCCCCCCAGTCTATCGGTGCCCCGCCTGAATCAGCGGGCTATCCGCGCCAGGTTCCGGCGCCCCGCCGTCGTTCATGGTCGCGCATCTCGGCGGCCTTTGCCCTCTGTTCGGGCGTGAGGACCGACTCCACGTCCAGCCGGACCGAGCGCCGTGCCAGGATCAGGTCGAACCGGGCGGCGGCGGCCCTGTCGTAGAGGGCCCGGAGCCGAGGCTCGGGGGTGCCCGGGTCCTGGAGGGCGCTGCGGAGGTCGATGCGGGCATGCTGCACCGCATCCCGCCGCTGGACCAGTTCCGTCCGGTGCTTGGCACGGATGGACTGGATGCTGATCTTCTGGGCCTCGGTCAACTGCAGGTTCCGGCCGATCCGCTGGGCTCGGTGGCCCGGGTCCGGTCCCGGCTGGGCTGAGAGGGGAAGGGCCATGAGAGCCAGCATCAAGGTCGATCGGAACAGGGTATTCATCGGGATCTCCTGGCGAGGGGCGGTTGAACCGCCGCAACCCATGAGACACGATCCAGGCCTGGGGGTTGAATGCGGGCAGACTGGAGGGGTGATTCGGACCTGCGAGGCCATCGTCCTGAAAGCCGTCCCCTTCGCGGAGGGCGGGGCCGTGGTGTCCTTTCTTTCAGAGCATGGTGAGCGCCTGTCTGGCGTGGCCCGGGGAGTCAAGAAGCCCACGGCCAAGTGGGTGGCGGCCTTCGAGCCCCTCGGCATGGTGCGGGTCAGCTTCTTCGGGAAGGAACAGACCGAGTTGAAACGCATCACCCGCTGCGAGCTGAGCTTCAGCCCGCTCTGCCTGGGGCACCTTGAGTCCAGCTTGGTCATGGCTTGCCTGGCGGATCTCTTTGACCGGGTGGCCCGGGAGGGCGTGGAGGACGATCGGCTCTACCGACTGCTCAGCGCCTGCGGACGCGCCCTGAAGGCCGACCCCCGCAACGCCATCGGCATTCTCGCCTATGCGGAACATTGGCTGCTCCACTGCATGGGGTTGCTGCCCCATCCACGGGTCTGTGGCCGGTGCGGCCACGAGACGGCGCCCCTGGTCACCCTCAGCCCGGAGGAGGGCTGGTGCTGCGCGTCCTGCACACCGGTGGATCCCGGGGAGGCCCTGCCCGTGGGGGCCCGCGAACATCTTCGGAACCTCCGGACCCTGGGGGCGGAGGCCGCCCCCAGGGCGGACCCGGCGGATGAGGCCCAGCGGGCGGTCACGGCCCTCCTCAGGGCCAGGCTGCTCCAGGAACTCGGGGGAGGGCTGAGAAGCTACGAGGTGCTCTGGCGTTCCGTCTGATTCTTTTCTTTTGATTCCGATGCGCCGATGGGAGTCCCATGAAGGAAATAAGGGGCATGGGACAGCTCGGGGTAGTTTGGAAGCAGGTATCGGAGTCCCGGATACTGGTGGACTTGGCTCAGATCCTGCTCCTGGGGGCGGTCGCCTACCTCCTCTTCCACCAAGCAGGGACGCTCGGCCCGGCGGAGGGGGCACTCCTCATCATGGTGGCCGCGGGCCTGCTGCGCCTGGGACGCCACGGCTGGGAGTGGCAGCGGCGGATGACCAGGGATGGTTCCCTCGTGGACTGGGTCCAGCGGACCCAGCGGGGCGAGCGGGAACCCCGAACGCTTCCGGAGGGTCTCACTGAAAGGGACCATTGGGTGGCCGGAGCCTTGAACGGGGTGATCGAGGACCTGCAGGGGCACCGCTCGGAACTGGCTGAACTGCGGCAGGCCATCACCCGGGACTGGCGGGAGCTGGATGTCCTGCTGGAGGCGATCCAGCAGCAGCGGGAAGCCGAGGTGGAGGCCCGACTTCAGGGGGGCACCCGGCTGGAGGCCCTGGGAAGGGACCTCAAGGCCGTCCTGGACAGGACCCTCCGGCTCGACCAGATCGAGCTGAGTTACCGGTTGCGGGCTGACCAGTCGAGGCTGCAGGGGCAGGCCTTCCGGGGCACCCTCGAGCAGCTGCGGGCCAGCCAGGAACAGTTCGAAACCCATCTAGAGGAACTCCGGGACACTTTCCCAAGGCTGCGCCGCGAGGAGGATGTGCTCAGGCGGCTGGCCGATGCGGGCCTGCGCCAGGGCGCCCGGATGAACCTCTCGGTGAAGGGCCTCGTGGCTCACACCTCCCGGCTCGTGGAAGATGCCTCCACCCGTGCGGAGTGGCTGCACAAGCTGCGGCTGACCTCCGATGGCGCGCGGGACCATATCGAAGCCCTGGCCCGGCGGATGGAAGGCTTCCGTGAAGAGGCGCAATCACGAATACGCTCCTTCGGCGGGTCGCTCGGGCCCTTGAAGGAACTCGATCAGGTAGGTCAGCACATGGGTCTGCTGGCCGTGAATGCGGCGATCCTCGCCCAGCAGGAAACAGGAAGCACCGGGCTGGCCGCACTGGGGGGGCCCTTGCGCATCCTGGCTGACCAAACGACCGAATGTACCGCCCGGATAGAGCGGGCGCTGGGTGACTATCAGCGGGGCCTCGAGCGCGAGACGGCCGGTCTGTGGGAGCTCCAGGAGGCCACGCAGAGGCTGTTCTCGGAGATGCACGATCTGCTCAGGACCGCGGGACATCTGGACCAACACGGCCAGGCCCTGGAGCGGGCCCTGGAAGCGCATCTTGGTCTGGTGGACCAGGTGCGGCAGACCTCGGAGCGGGCGGAGCTTTCCCTCCATGAGGTCAGCGAGCGTGCGATGGCCATGGAATCCGCCCATGGCCGACAATGGAGCGTGGAGGCCAAGGTCACACCGGAATTGGAGCGCCTATCCCGGATGGGTAAGCGCCTGGCAGAGGTCGGAGACGGGTTGGCCCGCGTCAGCCAGCAGAACATCGACGAGATCTGGGATATTCTCGCCCGGCACCAGGAGATCCGGCGGACGGAGGCCTACCGGCAGGTGACTTCCGACGGGCTTTCTCAACTCATGGACGCGCCGGAAGGTGCGGAGGCCGCCTGGAACGGCATCAACTGGGCCCGGGCCAAGCGTCGCGCCAGGCTGGAGGAGGGCGGGGGCGGGCGCCCACCCGTCGGCCGCATGGATCCCGATGGGGGCCTGCGCATGCTGCTCTTAGGACTGGACTCGCTGGCCCGTCCCGAGGCTTCCGCCCTGGAATCCTGGACTTCTGACCCCACGGGCCAGGTCTGGGAGCTCGGGCTCCTGTCCTCCTTGAGGACCGAGAGCCATCGCCTCGCCCTGATGGCGCTCCTGAAAGAGTGCCCCCTTGCCGCCAGTTTCCCGGCGCTCAACATGCGCATCACGCCCGAGGGTGTGTGCATCCAGCTGCCGCACCCCTACCCCGGGCTGCCGGAATTTCTGGCGGGTCTCAGCCTGGAACTCACCGTGGAGCCCAACCTCCGGGACCATCCCTTCCGGGAGGTGCCACCCCGGACACCAGAGGTCCAGAGGCTGGCCTGGTTGGGCCCGGGCCAGGGCGGCGGATTGCGCAACCCCCATATGCGGCTGGTCCACACCTGGGTCAGTGATCAACACCACCACGAATGTGTTCTGCCCCGGCTGCCCTACCGGGGGGCTCGCCCGCCCTGTCCCTGGTCCGAAGATGACGATGTCCAAGAAATCCTGTCCGCCCCCCTGGCGGTCCGGTGTCTCGGGTTCGGAGCCGACCTGGCCGCGCTGCTTCCGATCCAGGACCGCCTCGTCCGGGCCGGCGCCACGGAGGGCCCCGGAGGCCTGGTGCTCTGTGCCATCAATATTGGCCACCCCCACCCGGAGGCGTTGCTGCTGCCCCTGTTCCAGCCGGATGGAGATCTGGCCGGCGCTTTCCACCCGGATCTCGATTCCTACCAGGTCCGGCTGCGGGAGGAGGTCCTGGGGGGCACCGCGGGGGATCCTTACCGGGCCGCCTGGTCCATCCTGGAGGACCTCCAGCGAGAAGGCTGGCTGATGCCCCTGCCATCGGAATGAAGGCCCGGGGCCGCTCGGCGAGCAAGTCCAGGCTCAAGGCGCCTGGAGGTGATACCGTGGGTCCGTGGGTCAGGGCGTCGCTGTCCGCGAGGGCAGAGGAAAGTCCGGGCTCCGCAGGGTGCTGGGCCTGGTAACACCAGGGCGGGGCGACCCGACGGAAAGTGCAACAGAGAAGAGACCGCCGATGGCCGCGCAAGCGGATCAGGCAAG
>CAIMBM010000123.1 GCA_903839205.1 uncultured Holophagaceae bacterium
CCGTCGGGGCCCCTTCCCAGGTAGGTGTCCATGTCCCAGCTGAAGCCCTTCCGCGCCTACAGGCCCCGGCCCGAGCTGGCCGCCCAGGTGGCGGCCGTCCCCTATGACGTGGTGAACACCCAGGAGGCCGCCGAGCTGGCCAAGGGCAACCCCTTCTCCTTCCTGCACGTGGGCCGCCCCGAGATCGACCTGCCCGCGGGCACCGACATCCACGCAGACGCGGTCTACGCCAAGGGCGTGTCCAACCTCCGCGCCCTCATCGGGAACGGCTCCCTCTTCCGGGAAAACACCCCCTGCCTCTACGTCTACCAGCAGCGCATGGGCGACCACGTGCAGGCCGGCCTGGTGGGCCTCTGTTCCGTCCAGGAATACGAGACGGGCCAGATCAAGCGCCATGAGTTCACGCGCAAGGACAAGGAGGACGACCGCACCCGCCACGTCACCGACCAGGCCGCCAACGCCGAGCCCGTCTTCCTCACCTACAAGGCCGTGCCCTACATCGACCACATCGTGAATGACATCCGGCAGCAGGTCCCGGTCTACGACATCGTCACCCCTGACGGCATCGGCCATACCGTGTGGGTGGTGTCCGGCGAGACCGTGGTCTACGAGCTGGTGCACCTCTTCAACGGCGTGGAGGCCCTCTACATCGCCGACGGCCACCACCGCACCGCCGCCGCCATCCGCTACGGCCAGGCCTGCCGGGCCAAGGCCAAGGCCCAGGGCATCCCGGTGGATGGCGACGAACCCTTCGAGAGCTTCATGGCCGTGGTCTTCCCCCATGACCAGCTAAAGATCATGGACTACAACCGCGTGGTGAAGGACCTCAACGGCCTGAGCCAGGAGACTTTCCTCGCCAAGGTCCGGGAGACCTTTGAGGTGGCGGTGTCGGCCCATCGCGCGCCCCAGGCCCCCACCACCTTCGGAATGTACCTGGGCGGCACCTGGTACGAACTGAAGGCCAAGCCCGGTAGCTTCCCCGCCAGCGACCCCGTGCGCGGCCTCGACGTGAGCATCCTCCAGGAGAACCTGCTGAACCCCATCCTCGGCATCGACGACCCCCGCACCAACACACGCATCGACTTCGTGGGCGGCATCCGCGGCATGGACGAGCTGGAGCGCCGCGTGAAGGAAGGCTGTGCCGTGGCCTTCGCGGTCCACCCCACCTCGCTCACCCAGCTCATGTCCGTGGCCGATGCCGGCGAGGTCATGCCCCCCAAGTCCACCTGGTTCGAACCCAAGCTCCGCTCAGGGTTGCTGGTCCGCATGTACGAAGGCTGATGCCTATTCAGGGGAAAAACATTGGATCCACAGATTCCACAGATTGCACAGATTGGAACGGAACGAAACTTGGTGTTTCCCCCGTCCTGCCTTTGGTTTTTTCTGTGTGAATCTGTGAAATCTGTGGACTGACTTTTAAAATGACTCTTGGAGCACCCATGCACATCCTCATCGCCGACGCCTTCGACGCCAAGCTGCCTGAGCGCCTTGCCGCCTTCGGCACGGTCAGCGGCGACCTGGCCACCCTTCCCCAGGCCACCGTCCTCCTGGTCCGCTCCAAGACCAAGGTCGATGCCGATCTCCTGGCCAAGGCCCCGAACCTCAAGCTCGTGATCCGCGGCGGCGTGGGCATGGACAACGTGGACAAGAAGCTCTGCGCTGAGCGGGGCATCAGGGCCATCAACACGCCCCGGGCCAGCAGCGTGGCTGTGGCCGAAATGGCCATGGCCTTCATGGTGGCCATCCCCGCGCGCCTGATCGAGGCGCACACCTCCATGAAGGAGGGCAAGTTCCTCAAGAGCGAGCTGAAGCGCACCGAGCTGTTCCAGAAGACCCTGGGCCTCGTCGGCGCTGGCAACATCGCCACGGAGGTCGCGAAGCGCGCCCTGGCCTTCGGTATGGAAATCATCGCCTACGACCCCTACCTGAAGGAGCACCCCATCGCCCGGCTCGTGAGCCTCGATGAGCTCGCCGCCAAGGCCGACGTCATCAGCCTGCACCTTCCCCTCACGGACGAGACCCGGGGGATGGTCAACGCCGCGCTCCTCGCCAAGATGAAGGACGGCCTCATCCTCATCAACACCGGACGCGGCAAGTGCGTGGTCGACGCCGATCTGGCCGCCGCCCTCCAGAGCGGAAGGCTCCGGGCCTACGGCACGGACGTGTGGCCCAGCGATCCGCCCCCGGCGGACTGCCCGCTGCTCAGCGCCCCCAATGTCATCATGGCCCCGCACCTGGGCGCCAATTCCAAGGAAAACCTGGGCCGCATCGGCGACGAGGTGGTGCTGATTCTTCAGGAATTCAAAGCATAAAATCTTCACCACCAAGGCACCAAGAACTGCAATAGATGTTTCCTTCCTTCCTTGGTGTCTTCTCGGTATCGCCGCTGGCGATACACGAGGCAAAATAATTCTTGGTGCCTTGGTGGTAATCAGTTTTCAGGTTCTTTGGAGGTCCCCATGACCCATCGCGTGATCAACTTCTACGCCGGCCCCGCCGGCCTGCCCCTGCCGGCCCTGGAGCGGGCCCAGGAGGAACTGCTGGACTTCGCCGGCACGGGCATGTCGGTCATGGAGATCAGCCACCGCGCCAAGGAGTACGACGCGGTGCACGAGGAGGCCATCGCCCTCACCAAGGAGCTCATGGGCCTGCCCTCCAACTACACGGTGCTCATGCTCCAGGGCGGCGCCCACCTGAGCTTCGGCATGATCCCCCTGAACCTGCTCCGCGGCGGCCGCAAGGCCGACTACATCGTCACCGGCAACTGGGCCGAGAAGGCCACCAAGGAGGCCAAGCTCGTCGGCGGGGACCATGTGCGCGTGGCCGCCAGCACCAAGGAGCAGAAGTTCAACCGACTGCCCCATCCCGACGAGATCAAGGTCGGCCCCGACAGTTCCTTCGTGCACTTCACCTCCAACAACACCGTTGAGGGCACCCAGTGGCACGAGTTCCCCCAGGTCGGCCAGGTGCCCTACATCTGCGACATGAGCAGCGACTTCATGTGGCGGCCCTTTGATGTGAGCCCCTTCGGCCTCATCTACGGCGGGGCCCAGAAGAACCTCGGCCCCAGCGGCGTCACCCTGACCATCATCCGCGAGGATTTCCTGGAGATGTGCGAGGCCCAGGACCTGCCCAGCTACCTGCGTTTCAAGATCCACGCCGAGAAGAACTCGCTCTACAATACGCCGCCGACCTTTGGCATCTACATCCTCCGCAACGTCCTGGCCTACAACAAGAGCATCGGGGGCCTGAAGGCCATCGAGGCCAGCAACCGCAAGAAGGGCGAGCTGCTCTACGGCTGCATCGACAAGCACCCGGGCTTCTACCGGGGCTTCGTCACCGAGAAGGCCCACCGCAGCCTCATGAACGTGGACTTCTTCCTGCCCACCCCCGAGCTGGACGACC
>CAIMBM010000124.1 GCA_903839205.1 uncultured Holophagaceae bacterium
ACCCCTCAAGGGCAGCCCCTACACCAAGGCCGTGTACATGGAAGTCCTCATGATGCAGTACGAGGTCTACGTGAACATCAAGAAGGGCGGCCTGCTGGCCCTGGAGCAGGACGTCAACGACCCGCACAACTCCGCGATCTTCAAGAAGTACCCCACCTTCACCGAGAACCACCACGCCATGGACTTCTTTTGCGATTCCATGAAGCTGCTCATCAACGGCAGCGCCAAGATGGATGAGATCGACATGGTCATGGACGCGGACCTGGACGTCCACCACACGGAAAACGCCGCCCCCGGCACCGCCCTGACCAACCTGGCCGATGCCGTCCCCGCCTTCGGCATCGTGGCCTGCGTCATGGGCGTGGTCATCACCATGGGCTTCCTGGACCAGCCACCCAACATCATCGGCGGCAAGGTCGGCGCCGCCCTGGTGGGCACTTTCCTGGGCATCCTGCTGGCCTACGGCGTCTTCCAGCCCCTGGCCAAGAACATCGATGCCGTGAATGCCGTGGAGGCCTACTACTTCAACTGCATCCGTTCCGGCTTCACCAGCTTCGGCAACGGCGCGGCCCCCATCACCGCCGTGGAATTCGCCCGGCGCAACATCCCCTCCACCGAGCGGCCAGGTTCGGGTGAACTGGAGGAAGTGGTACGGCAGATCAAGCCGAGATAGCGACCATGATCATGACGGGCAGGCCCCCCAACCCACCCACGGCGCCTCAAGCGGGGCGATGCCCTGCTCCGGGTGGAAGTGGTACGGCAGATCAAGCCGAGGTAACGAGTAATGGCTGACCAACAGCCCGAGATCAAGGTCCGGTTCGTCAAGAAAAAGGGAGGCCATGCGGCGGCCCACGGCGGGGCCTGGAAGGTGGCCTACGCCGACCTGGTGACGGCCATGATGGCCTTCTTCCTCCTGATGTGGCTGCTGAGCAGCGCCAACGCGAACACCAAGGCGGGCATCGCGGGCATGTTCCAGGATGCCAACTTCTTCAACACCGAACGGGGCAAGGAGATCCTGGCCAACCACGGCAAGGGCATTCTTCCCGGAGGCCGGGGCATGGCACCGGGCCCGGATGCCGATGGCGGAGCCGACACCACCGCGGAAAAACCCGGTGCCGCCGAGGAGGAGCATAAGGTCATGGAAGCGACTGCGGAGGCCATCGACAAGGCGTTCCAGCAGGACGAGCTGCTCCAGGCCTTCCAGGACCAGATCAGCATGGACTTCACCGATGAGGGACTGCGCATCCAGATCCAGGACAAGGCCGCCCACGTCCTCTTCGATTCCGGCAGCGCCAAGCTGAAAAGCTACACCCTCTCCATCCTCAAGGAGATCGCCAGGGAGCTGGGCAAGCTCCCGAACCGCGTGGTGATCGGCGGCCACACGGACTCCTCCCAGTACTCCAACCAGGGCTACACCAACTGGGAACTCAGCTCCGACCGCGCCAACGCGGCCCGCCGCGTGATGGAAAGTGCCGCTGGTGGACTCCGTCCGGGCCAGGTCCGGCGGGTGACGGGCTATGCGGACACCGTCCCCCTCGAAGGCAAGGAGCCCAACGATCCCCAGAACCGGCGCATCTCCATCGTCGTAGTATCTGCCGCCAACGACGCCGCCGAAACCAAGCACCAGAAAGCCAAGCCAAGGGACAAGGCCAAGGCCGAATCGATCAGGCATTGAGCCCCGGAGGATCCCCCGGGACGACATAAAAGAAGCGCCCGGAGGTACGGGCGCTTCGAGAGGGTTAGGTTGGCGGGGTTTCGAGTGGTGGGGCTGATATGCGGGAGTCCCAAGAGACGGGACTGGTGTCAAGGGGTGGGATGGTTGGTGGCGGGAAGCCCTTGCGGGCACCTCACCGCCGAGTCTATCACCGAACGGAGCCCGGCAATTCGAAGAGGGCGGGGTTCACGCCGCCGCGGCTCCAGTTCCCGAAGACCACTTGGGCCGGGGCACCGGAAGGCTCCTGGATGGCCATCCAGGAGAGCACGGACTGGCCGTGGCTTTGGACCGGCGGACCGAACAGGGCCGTCCGGGCCAGCTTGCCCGAACCGAGATGGAACTCCGCCTTGAGCGGCAAGGATCCCTCCCTGGCCACCCAGAGAACCACCTGGTGCGCACTCAGGGCCGGACGTCGGGCCAGGAGCTCCAGCCGCCAGCAGGCCTGGCCCTCCATGACTTCCGGGCGCAGCGACTCCACCGTGTAGTCCTCGCGGAACCTCGTCCGGGCCACATCCCCGCCGGCGGCGGGGCCCATCATGCGCTGCTGGGGGGTGACCTTCACGGGCCGCTTCGAACCCGGCAGCAGCAGCCACATCTGGTCGTCGAGCAGCAGCACCGCCCGGCCCTTCTCCTTCGGCGAGAGGCCGTCCAGCCGGGCGTCTCCGTTCTCCCGGGCCGAAACCTTCCAGTGCTGGGCCTGGCCCGGACCCTTCAGGGTCAGTTCCACCGTGAACGCCGGCCAGGGATGGCGGAGCCGGTCCACCCGGGCCAGGATCTCCTCGCCACTCTGGGCCAGCAGGGGCAGGGCCGCGAAGGCGACCAGGGCCAGACGCATCAACGGCGTCCGTAGTCGTCCTGGAGCCGCTCGATGTCCGCCTCGTCGAAGAGGCCCAGGCTGACCTCCAGCACACGGACCGGCGCCGGATTCCCGGCGTCGCAGCGGAGTCGATGGATGCTCCCCAGGGGCAGCCAGAGCTCCTGGCCCACGGCCGGGCGCAGCTCCTCCCCGTCGCGGTCCACCACCACCCCTGGATCCAGCGCCACCCAGAGTTCCCCGCGGTGGCTGTGCCGCTGCAGGCTCAGCTGCTGTCCGGGGTTGCAGGTGAGGATCTTCACCGTGCAGGGCGTGT
Source organism: uncultured Holophagaceae bacterium (assembly GCA_903839205.1). Classification (GTDB taxonomy): domain Bacteria; phylum Acidobacteriota; class Holophagae; order Holophagales; family Holophagaceae; genus Geothrix. Next base: position 2,845 of record CAIMBM010000124.1, read on the forward strand.
TGAGGGCGTACTGGTCGAAGGAGCCCCAGGGCTTGTCCACGTGGAGGGTTTCAGGTTTTTTCATCGTCATCTCTCGCTGGAAAAGATCGTTCATCATCGCCACTCGGCTTCGCCTCGCGGGGGGCTCCGGGACTACCCCCGGATCGCATGCCCCGTCTGTGGCATGCTCCCGCTCGCCCGCTGGGCTCGCGGACGGGGCCCCAGGACTAACCCCCGGATCGCATGCCACGTCTGCGGCATGCTCCCGCTCGCCCGCTGGGCTCGCGGACGGGGCCCCGTCCACCAGGGCTTGTCCACGTGGAGGGTTGCAGGTTTTTGCATCGTGTGTGTCCTCAGTCTTCAGTCTATAGAAGGTCTTCGCGGCCTTCGGCCTTGAGCCGTTCCACGATCTGCTTGACGGTCTGGGCGCGGTCCCGGCGGCAGATGAGCAGGGCGTCGTCCGAGTCCACCACGATGAGATCGTCGACGCCGCTCGCCGCGATGAGGCGCCTGCCGCCGAAGAAGGCGCTGTTCCGGGTGTCCAGCAGCAGGGTCTCGCCCTGGCTGACATTGCCCTCGGAATCCGTCTCCTGGAACTCGATGGCGGCGGGCCAGGAGCCCACGTCCGACCACCGGAAGCGGGTCGGCACCACGGCCACCGAGGCGGCCTTTTCCATGAGGGCCACGTCGATGGCCACCCTGGGCAGCTGGCGGTAGGCGGCGGCGAGGGTCGACGGATCCGCCCCGGCCCGCACCCAGGTGTCGAGCGGGGCCAGCACTTCCGGCGCGTGAGCCTGAAGACCCGCGCGGAAGTCCGCCAGGGTCCACACGAACATGCCGGCGTTCCAGTAGTGGCGCCCGGATTCGAGGTACTGCACGGCCACCTCCACGGGTGGCTTCTCGCGGAAAGCCTTCACCTTGAGGACGGGACCGTGGCCTTCGGCCTCGATATAGCCGTAGCCCGTCTCGGGATAGGTGGGCCTGATGCCGAAGGTGACCAGCTCGTGTTCCCAGGCGGCATGCTTCACGGCCAGGTCGAGGTCCTCCAGGAAGAGCTCCCGGTCCCCGATCCAGTGGTCCGCGGAAAGTACGGCCATGACGCCGTTGGGGAACTTCTTCTCGATCTCCACCAGGGCCAGGGCCAGGCAGGGCGCCGTGTTGCGGCCCTCGGGTTCGACGATCACGTTCTCCGGGGGCAGCTCGGGCAGCATGCGCCGAGTCTCCGCGGCCAGATCCTCGGTGGTGACCACGAAGATGTGGTCGGGGTTCACGTGGCCGTCCAGGCGCCTAACGGTCTGGTGCAGCAGGGTCTCGGTGCCGACGATGGCCAGGAACTGCTTGGGCCGGGCATTGCGGCTGCGGGGCCAGAACCGGGTGCCCCGTCCCCCGGCCATAACGACCGCAACCAAGGATTGCTGACTGCCCGTGTCCGACATCATGCCTCCATTCCTGCAGCCCCAGCACGGGAAGTCTCGCGTATCGCCCCAGGCGATACCGAGAAGACGACCGCAACCAAGGATTGCTGACTGCCCGTGTCCGACATTCCCGACCTCCCGCCGCCACGCGGCCCTTCAAGAACACCACAGTCCGGCGGAGCCCGGCAACCTGCTCACCGGGCCAGGACGGATACCAGCCGCCCGAGATCCCCTGGTGGCGCGGGCTGAGGTTCCATGATCCGCGACAGGGGCTGGGCCACGAGGGCCCCCGCCACTTCCCCGACGTAGAACCCGCGTTCGCCGCAGTCCAGGCGGCGCACGGCTTCACAGCCCCAGCGGCTGCCCCAGATGCGGTCGATGGCGGTGGGGCTGCCCCCCCGCTGGACATGGCCCAGCACCACCACCCGCAGGTCCAGGGAGTGGTCCAGCTTGAGCCGCTCCCCCACCGACACGGCCCGTCCCACGGTGTCGCCCTCGGCCACCACCACGATGGAACTGCGCTTGCCGCGCAGCCAGTTCGCGTTCAGCTGCGAGACGAGGTTCTCGTAGCTGTCCTCGGGGGATTCGGGATAGAGCACCGCCTCCGCCCCGCAGGCGAGGGCCGTGTGGACGGCGAGCATCCCCGAGCTCCGGCCCATGACCTCCACGAGAAAGAGCCGGCCGTGGCTGGAGGCTGTGTCCCGGATGCGGTCGATGGCCTCCACGGCGGTGTTCAGGGCCGTGTCGAAGCCGAGGGTCCTTTCGGTACCCGGCAGGTCGTTGTCGATGGTGCCGGGGATGCCCGCGCAGGCCACGCCATGCTCGCGCTGGAGGGCCTCCGCCGCCCGGAAGCTGCCGTCCCCACCGATCACCACCAGGGCCTCGATCCCCGCCGCCTTCAGCCTGGCCGCGGCCTGGGCGCGCTGCTCCGCCTGGTGGAACTGGGCGCAGCGGGCCGTATGCAGCACGGTGCCGCCCCGCTGGAGGATGTTGGCGCAGGCCCGGCTGGGCATCAGCGCCATGTCCCCCTCCAGGAGCCCCTGGTAGCCCCGATGGATGCCCCAGACCTCGTGGCCCAAGGCATCGGCCTGACGGACCACGGCCCGGATGGCCGCATTCATGCCGGGGGCATCCCCGCCGGAGGTGAGCACCCCGATCCTCATTTGGCCTTCCGGTGGGCTGGGGCCTTGGAACTGGCGCTCTTCGTCCGCTTTGCGGTGGATTTCCCCCGCCGGCCCTTGCCCTTGGCCCTCCGGCCCTTGCGGCTGTCCTTGACGTGGACCTCGGGCGGGGGCAGCGGGGGGGGCTCGACGATGCCCCGGGGCACCGGCGGCAGGTCCCCATCGGCGATGCCCTGGGCGGAGGCGCGCTGGGCACGGGCTCGCAGGACCGGGTCCTCCTGGCCGTGGATCGAGGCCACAAGACCCAGGGCCAGACTGCTGATGATCAGGGCACGGCGAGGCATGATCCCTCCAGGGATCCGATTATCCCCCATCCCAGGGGATCAGCCTTCGGCCTTCTTCGCAGCCTTGTCCTTGAGGGCCCTGGCCAGGAACTCCGCCACCACCGAGTCCGCATCCTCCTTGGACAGGTCCGCCATCTGGGGTTCGCGCAGCAGGATGTCCCGACCCGAAGGGGCCATCTTGGGGAGGTGATCCTCGGCCGGCTGCAGGCGCCCCAGCACGTAGTGGGCCACCTCGATGAGGCTGCGTCCGACCCGTTCCATCTTCTGCCGGACCACGTCCTGGTACTGGTACAGGTCGAAGGCCCCCTGGATGTTGTACCCCCCGTTATCCGCATGGAAGCCGATCTGCTCCAGCCTTTCGGTCAGGCGTTCCAGCTCCGGGGAGGGGGGAACCAGGGCCTTGAGGATCTCCTGGCACTCCTTGGAGAGGGCCTGGATCTCCTCGAAGCTGTGCTGAACCACCTCGATCTGGTCGAGCACACGCTCGGCGCCGCCTTCCTGCTCTCGGGCGATCTGCATGAGCTGGTCGGGGATGGCCTGGGGATCCTGGTGCTTGTCCGGCATAGAGGGCTCCGTGCTCCCCCTATCGGCGCCAAAGCGATAATCTTTGAATTCGTCGCACTCGCCCCCTCGCGATAAACTTCCTAATTCGGGATCAATCCTGGCCCGGTTACTTTCAAGTCCGGAGTTTCCATGACCATGCAGTCAAATCACCCTCCGGAGACCCTGGGCGACACCACCCTGGCAGCCTGCCTGAAGCCCTTCCCGGCCTCCGCGAAAATCCACGTGGCTGGCACCCGCCCCGGGGTGAGCGTCCCCTTCCGCCAGGTCCGGCTCCACCCCACCCGGGACTTCCAGGATCGGCTCCTGGAGAACGAGCCGGTGGTTCTCTACGACACCTCGGGCCCCTACACCGACCCCACCGTCACCATCGACGTGGCCAAGGGCCTCCCGCCCCTCCGCCGGGACTGGATCCAGGGCCGGGGGGACGTGGAGGAACTGCCCGGCGCCACCAGCCTCTACCGGAAGCTGCGCGAGCGGGACAAGGACCTGGACGCCATCCGCTTCCATGCGGACCGCAAGCCCCTGCGGGCCAGGGCCGGCTGCAACGTCTCCCAGATGCACTACGCGAAGCGGGGCCTGGTGACGCCGGAGATGGAATTCATCGCCATCCGCGAGAACCTGGGCCGCGAGGCGGCGGGGATCAAGAGCCGCATCACCCCCGAGTTCGTCCGGGACGAGGTGGCCCGGGGCCGCGCCATCATCCCCGCCAACATCAACCACCCCGAAACCGAGCCCATGGTCATCGGCCGCAACTTCCTGGTGAAGATCAACGCCAACATCGGCAACTCCGCCGTGGCCTCCAGCATCGAGGAGGAAGTCGAGAAGATGGCCTGGTCCATCCGCTGGGGCGCAGACACCGTGATGGACCTGAGCACCGGAGAGAACATCCACGAGACCCGCGAGTGGATCCTGCGGAACAGCCCCGTGCCCATCGGCACCGTGCCCATCTACCAGGCCCTGGAGAAGGTCCACGGCAAGGCCGAGGACCTCACCTGGGAGATCTTCCGCGACACCCTCATCGAGCAGGC
>CAIMBM010000125.1 GCA_903839205.1 uncultured Holophagaceae bacterium
CTTCACCTGGAAGGCCTCTTCACCCACCTGCCCGCAAGCGACGAAGCGGACGGCACCTTCACCCGCGCCCAGACCCGGGCCTTCCAGGGGGCGGTGGAGACCGTGGAGACCGCGCTGGGCCGCCGGCCGGAGCTGGTGCACTGCGCCAATTCCGGCGGCGTCCTGGGCCATCCGGATAGCTGGATGGACCTGGTGCGGGCAGGCATCATGGCCTACGGTTCCTATCCGGATGGCCAGACCCCCCGCACCGTGCCGCTGCTTCCGGGCCTGTCCTTCGTCACCCGGGTGGCCTTCCTCAAGCGGGTGGAGCCGGGCACCCCCGTCGGCTATGGCCGCACCTGGACCGCCCGGGAAACGACCTGGGTCGCCACCATATGCTGCGGCTACGCCGATGGGTTCAACCGGCTCTTCTCCAACCGGGGCCAGGTTCTCATCGGCGGCCGGTCCTATCCCGTCGTGGGCCGGGTGTGCATGGACCAGACCATGGTGGATCTGGGGCCCGCCACGGACGTGAGGGTCGGGGACGAAGTGATCCTCATCGGCCGCAGCGGGGACCTGGAGATCACCGCCGCGGATTGGGCGAGGGCCCTGGGAACCATTCCCTACGAGGTCACCTGCCAGATCGGCCCCCGGGTGGAGCGCGTGCTGGTTCCGACCTGAGGCCGCAAAGGCCTTTGCTTTCCCGGCCGAGGGGAATGAAATGGAGCCATGCCCCATCCCCTCCAGCCCATCCTCGACCTGACCCTTGACGGCCGCACCAAGGGCTTCCCCCTGGACCGCCCCCCGCTGCGTCTCGGGGATGTCGGCGCCCAGGGATGGAGCCTCCTGGCCGGGGACCTGGCCCTGCCGGTGGCGATCCTGCGCCAGTCCGCGATCCAGCAGAATGGGGCCTGGATGCGCGAGTTCCTGCGCCGCACGGGCAGCTCCATCTGTCCCCATGGGAAGACGACCATGGCGCCCCAGCTCTTCCACCGGCAACTCGCGGATGGCGCCTGGGGGATCACCCTGGCCACGCCCCAGGAGGTGCGGGTGGCCTACGACTACGGGGTGAAGCGCATCCTGCTGGCCAACGAGCTGGCTGAGCCCTCAGCCATCCGCTGGGTGAGGCGCTCCCTGGATTCTGATCCCCGGTTCGAATTCACCTGCCTGGTGGATTCCCTCGAGGGGGTCCGGAGGCTGGAGGCCCCCGGCGGAGCGGGTCGGCCCCTGGCCGTCCTGGTGGAATTGGGCATCCCCGGCGGGCGCGCCGGAGTGCGCTCCGTGGCGGAGGGCCTAGCCGTGGCCCGGGCCGTGAAGGCCTCGCCGGGCCTCGTGCTGCAGGGCGTGGAGTGCTATGAAGGGATCATCATCAGCCAGGACCCCCAGGCCGATGAGCGGAACATCGTGGCCTGGCTGGACGCCCTGGGCGAGCTGGCGCGGGACTGCGCGGCCGAGGACCTGTTCCAGACCGGGGAGGTACTGCTGTCCGCTGGGGGCTCTGCCTATTTCGATCTGGTGTCGCGGTGCCTGGGGAGCGTGGATCTGGGCCGGCCCACCCGGGTGCTCCTGCGGAGCGGCTGCTACCTCAGCCATGACGCGGGTCACTACCGGCACCTGGTGGGTCTGCTGGAGGCCCGGCTGCCGGAGGCCTGGCGTCCGCCCTCCCACCTGGCCCCCGCCCTGGAAGTCTGGGGCCAGGTGCTGAGCCGCCCGGAGCCGGGCCTCGCCTTCCTGAACCTGGGCAAGCGGGACGTGGCCCACGACCTGGGGCTCCCCAGGCCCGCGCACTGGTTCCGCAGGGACCACCACGCCGCCCCGGCCCCCGCGCCGGACTCCTGGCGCCTCAGCACCCTCTACGACCAGCACGCCAAGCTGGAGGTGCCTGCGGAGACGGACCTGGAGATCGGGGACCTGGTGGGCTGCACCATCAGCCACCCCTGCACCACCTTCGACAAGTGGCCGGTGGTCTTCATGGTGGATGACCAGTACCGGGTGGTGGAGGCGGTGAAGACGTTCTTCTAGGCCGGGAGATCCCGATTCCTGATCTCAGGGGTTCATGTTCGTGAGAGGAATATTGAACTTGTACTCACCCTCGTGGCATTCGAGGCAGATCACCCGGGAGGGCTGGTGCCCGCGATGACACTCGGTGCAAGGGATTTCCCCCATGTGGGAGTTGTGGGGGTTCGGCTTCACGTTCTTGGTCAGGGCCCTCATGGCCGGATAGTCCCCGTGGCAGACCATGCAGGACTCCGAGGCCACGGCCTTCTTGGTGGGCTTTTCTTCCTGATGGCAGTCGAAACAGGTGACATGGATGCCGGGCTTCAGGTGGTAGATCGCCCTGGGTCTCTCTTTTGGAGCCTCGGCCCGGGAAGGGAGCGTCGCGGCCAGGAAGCAGAGGAGGCATGCGAGGCTGCATTTGAGAGGCTTCATGAAGGGGCACCTTGAGTCGCACCGCCCTTGGCAGGGCAGGAAGGACAGAGTATGCCACCGGCACACCGGGACCGCCTACCCCTAGACATTGAACGAAGCCCAGGAATGCCCGCTCAGGACTGGCGAACGGTACGGATTCTCCGAAGGTGTTCCGCACCAAGGGCGAGGGCCGGTTCCCTTCCCTCGGTTGCGATGTCAACATCACTCCTGCCGCAGGATCTCTGTTCCCAACACCAACCTTCTGACTTCGTCTTAGAATTGACAGAGTGAGGGTTACAACTCTTCTTTCAGGCCAGTATCGCAAATGTTCCATCCGGGAGAAGTCCATGATTCCCTTTCCAAAGTTAACGGCATGTCTCGCGGTCAGCGTGATGCTACCTGGCGCCACCCCCAAGGACACAACGTTCCAGGCACTGGCCAAGGCCTTGGTGGAAGAAAGCCTGCGCAACAGCCCAGAATTCGCCACGGTAATGGGGGACCACCGCTGGGACGACCGCCTCGCCGATTTCAGTGCATCGGGCTTCAAAACCCAATTGGCTTGGGCCCGACATATGGTGCATCTCCTGGAAGCCATCCAACCCAATGCGCTTACACCTGAGAATCGCGTTGACCGGGCGATCCTGCTCGACAACCTGCATGCCACCATCCAGGACCTTGCGGAACGGCAGAGCTGGCGCAGGAATCCCATGCTCTACAACCCGGGCGGGGCCATTGATAATCTCTTGTCCCGGGATTTCGCCCCGGCCAGCCAGCGGCTCGCATCCGTGAAGGGGCGTCTGCTGCAGGTTCCCCAGGTCCTGGCCGCCGCCAGGGCCAATTTGACCAACCCTCCCAGGATCTACACCGAGACGGCCATCCAGCAGTTCCAGGGCACCCTGGGCCTGGTCCGGGACGAGGTGACGGTCGCCGCCAGCCAGGCAGGATGCAAGGAGGAGCTTGCCCCGGCCCAGGCGGTGGCCACCAAGGCGCTTGAGGATTTCATCAGTTGGATGAAAGGTGATCTCCTGCCCCGCTCCCACGGCGATTTCCGGGTGGGCGCGGCGGCCTTTCGCAAGCAGTTGCGCACGACCCTCAGTTCCAGCCTCACTCCGGAGCAGATTCTCGACCGGGCGGAGCGGAGCCTGAAGGACACCCGGCGGGAAATGGCCGAGGTGGCGCGCCCCTTGTTCACGATCTGGTTCCCTGATCGGACTGAAAAGGATGACCGAATCATCATCAGGGCCGTGCTTGACCACATCGCCCAGAAACACCCCGACAACGATCACATTGTCGCCCTGGCCAACCGGGACCTGGCCGAAGCCACCGCCTTCGTGCGTAGCCATGACCTGGTCACGATTCCGTCCACTCCGGTAAAAATCAAGGTGATGCCGGAATACGCGCGTGGCTTCTCCGTGGCCTACTGCGATGCCCCGGGCCCCTTGGAAACCAATGGAACGACCTTTTTCGCGATCTCGCCCACTCCGGCAGACTGGTCCAAGGCCCGGGTCGAGAGTTTCTTCCACGAATACAACGATGCAATGGTCGCCGACCTGACTGTGCACGAAGCCATGCCAGGCCACTACCTGCAACTGTCCCTGAGTAATGCCTTCCGCGGCCAGAACCAGGTGCGCACCATCTTCTCCAGCGGATTGTTCGCCGAAGGTTGGGCCGTCTACGCCGAGCAGACCATGGCCCGGGCAGGCTTTGGCGGGCCGGAAGTGCACCTGGAGCAATTGAAGATGCGCTTACGGGTGGCCATCAACGCCATCCTCGACCAGAAGATCCACACCAAGGGCATGACCAAGCCCGAAGCCATTGCCCTCATGCGCGATGAAGGCTTCCAGGAAGAGGGGGAGGCCGTGGGCAAGTGGACCCGGGCCTGCCTCTCCTCGACTCAGCTGAGCACTTATTTCGTGGGCGCCTCGGGAATGGACGACCTCCGGGGGGCGGCCGAAACCAAGGCAAAAAGGGAAGGCAAGCCCTTCGACCTCCGGGCCTTCCATGACCAGCTGCTCAGCTACGGAACCCCAGCGCCCAAATTCGTGCGCTACCTGATGAAGTTGTAGCCCGGTGAGAACGCTGGCGGTTCGGTAGTTTCTTGCTCAGCAAGTATCGATCTGGATGACACAATAAAACTCTGAAACCCAGTGGCTTATTAGCTGTTATAGCTGTTGGCTGACCCTCCTTCGGGCAGCGTCCGCGCTGCCCGAAGGAGGCAGACTCGAACTGCGCGCGTGGCTGGACCCGGGGCCGACGGTTCCGACGCCCCACTGGGGC
>CAIMBM010000126.1 GCA_903839205.1 uncultured Holophagaceae bacterium
AGCCCCGGCGCCAGCCGGTGCTGCCGTCCTTCCGATCCTCCAGGACGATGCCCAGGGTTTTGAGCTGGTCCCTCACCCGGTCGGCGTCGGCCCAGTTCTTGGAGGCCTTGGCGGCTTTCCTGGCCTCGATGAGCGCCTCCACTGCTGCATCGAGGCTGGCTGCCTGGTGAGGCCAGGCGGCGAAGATGGCATCGGTCTCGTCGAGGAAGGCCAGCAGGGCATCCCGCTCCTCGCGGGTGAGTGCCACATGGTCGTCCTGGGCATTGCAATCGCTGATGAGCGTGAACAGGGCCGCCAGGGCTTCGGGTGTGTTAAGGTCATCGGCCATGGCCGCCCAGAAGGCCTCTCGGGCCTGGTTCAGGCGCTCGGCGGGTTCCAGGACCGCCTTCCAGGGGCCCCCGCCGGGCTGGCCCTCGCCCTCCATGCGGGCTCGGAAGGCGCGGATGCGCTTGAGGGCGTTCTCGGCGGCGCGCAGGCCCTCGAAGCTGAAGTTCAGTACCTTCCGGTAGTGGTTGCTCTGGATGGCGTAGCGCAGGGTGATGGGGTCCACTCCCTTGGCCATGAGGTCGCGCAGGGTGAAGAAGTTCCCCAGGCTCTTGGCCATCTTCTGGCCCTCGACCATCAGGAACTCCCCGTGCACCCAGTGATTGACCCAGCGGTGCCCCAGGCAGCCCTCGCTCTGGGCGATCTCATTCTCGTGATGGGGAAAAATCAAGTCCACGCCGCCGCTGTGGATGTCCACCCTCTCCCCCAGCAATTCCATTCCCATGGCCGAGCATTCGATGTGCCAGCCCGGACGCCCGGGTCCCCAGGGGCTGTCCCACCAGGGTTCGCCAGGTTTGGCGGCCTTCCAGAGCACAAAGTCGGTGACAGAATCCCGTTCGTATTCGTCCGCATCCACGGAGGCGCCCGTCTGCATCCCCTCGCGGTCCAGATGGGCCAGACAGCCGTAATGGGGAAGCCCCGCGATGCGGTAGTAGACGCTCCCCTCCCGGACATAGGCCAGTCCCTTGACCTGGAGTTCCTGGATGAGCCGGATCATCTGGGGGATGTAGGCGGTGGCCCGTGGCAGGTGATCCGCCCGCAGGATGCCGAGACTGTCCAGATCCTCCAGGAAGATGGCGGTAAAGCGGTCGGTGAGCGCCTTCATGGCTGCGTGCCGGACCTGGTTGGAGGCCTCGGGAGGCAGAGCACCCTGGGAGTCCCGGATGATCTTGTCCTCCACGTCCGTGATGTTCATGCAGTGCACGACCTGGTGGCCCGCGGCCCGAAAGGTGCGCTTGAGGAGGTCCTGGAACAGGAAGGTCCGCAGGTTCCCGATGTGTGCGAAGTTGTACACGGTGGGACCGCAGGTGTACAGGGAGATCCGCCCCTCGACCACCGGGAGCACGGGCTCCACCCGACGGGTCAGGGTGTTGAAGAGAGAGAGGGGTCGAGTCGGGCTCTGCATGGCTCTAGGAAACCACCTTTTCTGCCGGCATCCAAAACCCCGGCCTCAAAGACCCTGGATCAGGGCCAGCAGGTCCTCCGGCAACACCTTCGCCCGGTTGTCGGAACCCGCCACGAGGTGAACGCTCTCTCCTTCGGCCAGGAGGACGCCCTCCCGCTCGATCCGGTAGCCGAATACGACGCGGCGGCGCCCGGGTTCCCGGAGCGAAGTCCGAACCTGGACCAACTCGTCGTAGCGGGCCGGCGAGCGGAAGCGCACTCGGATCTCGTTCACCACCAGACGCACGCCCCGGGCCTCCCATTCGGCATAGCTCTGCCCGAGTTCCCGCAGGAAGTCACTGCGTCCCAGCTCCATCCAGACCGGGTAGGTGGCGTGGTGGACGATGCCCATGGCGTCGGTCTCGGCATAGCGCACCCGGAGTTCGGTGAGGGATTCCATGTTGGGATTATCCACCACTTTGACTACCCCCATATCGGACAGCGCCCCGCGCTGTCCTCCCGCTCCCGCAGCGCTGCGCTTGCGGTCGCGGCCCCGTGGTGGACGATGCCCATGGCGTCGGTCTCGGCGTAGCGCACCCGGAGTTCGGTCAGGGATTCCATGCCTTCAGCGTACACGAAGAAGCCCCGCCGAGGCGGGGCCTGACGTTACACGGGGGGCTCCCGGCTACTCGACGGTGACGCGGATGTGATCGCCCTTGTCCGTGGTGATTTCCAGGAGCAGGTCGCCCGGCTTCGCGTCGGACAGCAGCTTCTGGAACTGTTCTGCCTTGATGCCCTTCCGGGTCTCTCCATGGACCTTGATCTCGCTCTCCCCGGCCATGTCCAGGATGCCCTTGGCCAGGCCCACGGGCATGCGGATGTGGACCTCGGTGGGGCCGTCCGCATCCTTGTGCCTACTGTGGTGCTGCATCATGTCCTTGGACACGATGTCCACCTTGATGAACCGTGCATTCTGGGCTGCCAGGGGAAGGACAAGGCTGGCCGCCAGGGCCAGCGGAATCAGGACGGGGCGCATGAGTGATCTCCTCGGTGGGGATGGGTTCGGCACTCGCCGGATCGCTAGGGATTACGGGCTGTCGGCGTCCGGGATTAGCCGGTTATGCTGGAACCTTCGATGCAACCCGGGCTTCCCATTACCCGTCCCAGTTCGTGCCATCCACTCGCCCTTCGGAGTCCCCGCATGAAGCCTCTTGCCGCTCTGCTCCTCGTCGCCACGTCCCTGTCCGCGCAGGGGGTACCCCAATGGGAACACGATTACCAGTCCGCGCTCCGGCGCGCCAAGGCTGAGCACAAGGTCATCTTCATGGACCTCTGGACCGAGTGGTGCGGTCCCTGCCAGTACCTCCAGAAGAACGTGTTCCCCAGTGCCGAGGGCCAGGCGGCCCTCGCCAAGGTGATTCCTTTTTCCGCTCTGGTCCAGAAGCGTGACGGAACCCCCGTTCCCGAGGGCACCAGGCTGGCCGACCAGTTCCAGCTGAACGCCTTTCCCACCATGGTGATCCTGGACGCGAATGGCAAGGAACTCCGGCGCCAGGTGGGCACCTTCCGAACGGGCGCCGAGTTCGCGACCTGGCTGAACGCCAGGTAGCCGGCAATCAAACCATCACTCAAACGACGTGGCGGCCCTCGGGCCGCCACGTCGTTTGAGGACGGTGGAACAGCCCCTCGCCCCTGTTCACAGATCCCTCACCCCGCCGGCGGTCCTGGGCGGCTTCGGAAGGCGCTGCCTCAGTCCCTCCAACTCGTCCTGCTGGGCGCCCAGGCTGGGACGGGGCGGGGGTGGTGGCGGAGGCCGCTTCGGGTTGGGCGGTGGGGGCGGTGGGGAATCCTTCACCAGGGTCTGGAGATTGTGGATGGCCTCCCGCTGGCCCGGCTGCTCCAGGAGAAGGCGTTCCAGCAGGGCGCGAGCTTCCTCCGGTTGTCGGGCTTCCAGATGGGCCCTCGCCGCCAGGAGGAGGGCCGGGGCGCGCCAGGCGGGCAGGGGTCGGGGGGAGCCCTGGCCCACCAGGGGCTCCAGGGCCTTCAGGGCTTCCTCGGGAAAGCCCGTCCGCAGGTCGATCAGGGCGGCCAGCAGGCGATGGGCCGGTTTGGCATCGCCGGGCCGCCAACGCCGGGCACCGGCCAGGTCCCCGCCCTCGATGGCCCGCTGGGCGAGCCAGGCCTTCACGCTGGGTGGTGCCCAGAGCCTTCCGGATCCCTGCGCCCCGAGGGACGATGAGGCCAACCCGGCCATGAGCATGAGGATGGGTCGCCACTTGGCGAGGGGCTTCCCGGCAAATAGGAGCCAGAGGGCCAGGCCCGCCAGGGCCAGCCAGGCACCCACCTCGGGATGGGCAGGCTGGAGGGAGCGCCTGGTGGGCAGGGGCCGCTTCCCGGCGGCCAGGGCCTGGAGCCCCTCGGCGGCAGCCTCGCCATCCCCGAAGACCTGGCCCCCGGTGCCCTGGGCCAGGTGGGCGAGGAACTCCGGATGGGCCCTGCTGACGGCAGGTTCGGCCCCGCTCTGGGTGCCCCCAGCCTGGGGGGGGACCCCGTGAGGTTCCCCGTCACCGAAGGCCAGCACGCACACCGGGAGCCGGGCCTTCCTGAGGGCGGCCTCGGCGCGCTGGAGGGCCTCGGCTGGAGTCTCCCAGGTTTCCTCTCCGTCGCTCAGGAGCAGCAGGACGGCGGGGGCATCCGCGTCCGCCTGGGCAGCCACCTGGGGCAGTCCGCGACCCAGGCTCGTGCCCGGGGACCCCACTTCCCCTGGCACCACGGCCCGCAGGGCCTCCCGGAGCAGGGTGCGGTCCTCGCCCGGCGGCAGCACGGGGATGGCATCCCCGGTGAGCAGGTCCAGGCTCCAGCGGATCCCCGGCTGGGGCCGGGACCAGAGGCGGTCGAGGGCGGCCACGGCGGCGTCCCAGCGGGTCCGGCCCGCTCCAGCATCAGTGGCCTGCATCGAGCGGCTGGCATCCAACACGACATGCACGGTGAGGCGCGGGAACTCGGGCAGGCCCCAGCGGGGCTCCGCCAGTCCCAGCCCCAGTCCCGCCAGCACCATCACCAGGCCGAGTCCCTGCCAGAGAGACTGCTGCCCCACCACCTGCACGCCCAACCCCGGCCGGAGGTGGGCCCGCAGGGCCAGCCCCAGCGTTGCCAGGGCCGCCGCAGCAAAGGGAACCAACAGCCAGGGATGGGCGAAGGGGAGGTTCATGTCCCCTCCACCCAGGCAGGCCGGCGCTTGCCGCGCTTGAAGGCCAGGTCCGCCGCCAGCGGCAGGACCAGGAGGGTCGCGGCCAGCAGGCACCAAGCAGCCAGGGGGCGGCCTTCGGTGGGCGGGTCCACGGGCAGGAGAGTCTTTTCCAGCCGGTCCACCGAGGCCAGGCTGTGTTCGAGGCCTGCGGGGTCCTCGGCGCTGAAGGACTCACCGCCGGTGGCGTGGGCCACCTGCTGCAGGGTGGCATGGTCCACTTCCACCCGGAGGCGGGCGTAGCCGCCGCCTTCCAGAGGCACCAGGCTCTCGCCGTTGACACCGATGGCGACGGCATGAATGCGGATGCCGTTGCGGTGGGCTTCCTCGGCGGCCTCCATGGGCAGCACCATGCCCCGGTTCTGGACGCCGTCGGTGAGGAGCAGGATCACCCGGCTACGGGCCGGGCTGTTCTCCAGCCGCCGCACGGCGGTCATGAGGGCCGAGCCGATGGCGGTGCCGTCGTCGCGGCTGTCTATATCCAGCCGGGCCAGCATGTGGAGGAGCCGCCTGTGGTCAGAGGTGAGGGGGCTCAGGGTCACCGGATGGGCACTGAACAGGATGAGGGCGAAGCGGTCGTCGGGCCGGCGCAGGATGAACTGGGCCAGGGTCCGCCGGGCGGCGTGCCAGCGGTCCTCATGGGGCTGGTCCAGGATCCGCATGCTGCTGCTGCCGTCCAGCACCACGGCGAAGTCCACCACGGGCGCCGCGCCGCGGATGGGCGTGCGCCACTCCGGACCGGCGGCCGCGAAGCCGAGGACGAGGGCCAGCAGGACAGGGATCCAATGGGAGCTGCTCCGGGCCAGGGCGCCGGAGGGCCGGGAGGAGGGGATGCCCCAGCGGTAGCTCGTGCGCCAGGCCCAGATCACCAGGGGGACGGCCACCAGCAGCAGCAGGGGGTGACGGAGGGCCATCATGGCGGGGGACCCCCGCCGTTCTTGGCCTCGAGCGCCGCGAGCAGGGTATCCAGGGACGGGAAGGGGGGATCCATCAGGCCGAAGCGCGCGGCATCGAGGCTCTCGACCCACTGGTCCCAGGGCCCGAGGCCCTGGGCCTGGAAGTCCGCCGGCCCCCAGGCCCGGGCGGCCTCGCCGAATCGCGCCGCCAGCAGGTCCCGCCCATGGCCATGGGAGGCGTCCAGGGAGCCCCGCGACCGTTCCCTGGGCGGCCACTGCTTCTGGAACACATGAAGCGCATGGTGCAGGCGCCGCCCGGCGGAACCTTTCCGCCAACGGGAGATCCCCAATGCGAGGAGGCCCAGGGGCGGCACCAGAAGCCCACAGGCCCAGACCCAGGGGAAGGGGCTGGCCGGCAGGCGATCTTCGTTCCCGCCGCCCACGCCCACCCAGGGGCCGCCGAAGGGCACGTCGCGCGGAACCCACAACCGAAGTTCCGGGCTGCGCTGCCCATTGCCGAGGTCCAAGGCTGGGATCACGGCCAGGCCCGGCGCCAGTGCCTGCACCTGGAAGCGCCAGCCCCGACCGTCCGGAAGGGGCTCCATGGCGCGCAGGTGGAGGGGCCCCAGGCGCTCCTCCACGGCGGGGCGCGGCAGCGAGGGATTCGCAGGGTCCGCTTCGCGAAGTTCCAGCGACTGCAATTCGCCCAGTTTCATCTGGGCGGGGGCCCGCCAGGCCGGGGAAGCCGAGGCGCAGAGGCTCCACAGGCCGCAGCCCATGGCCCACAGCCGGGGCGTTCTCATGCTCCCCCCGCCCGCAACCACGCGTTCAGTTTCAGCACGGGGTCTTCCTTCAGGTCCCAGCACTGCCGTTCGATGGTGGGGCTGAACCCGGGGTCCGGCCAGTCCATGTCCCGGCGTTCCTCGGGATCATAGGGCCTGAACCACACCAGCCTATGGCGGGTGGCCAGGGGTTTCAGCAACGGCGCCAGTCCCTGCAATCCCGAACCGTTGCTGAAGAGCCAGAGCCGGTGTCCCCTTCCGTGCTCGCCCCAGTGTCCCAGGGCCTCGCGCCAGGAGGCCTCGGTGGGGAGGGCGGGTCCTCGCTCCGCCAGGGTCTCCAGGATGCGCAGCCCATGGATGCGGCCCCGCCTGGGGGCGATGCGCAGAGCGGGCAGGTGGCTGTCGCCCGGCACGATCAGGCCCAGCCGGTCCCCCGTGGCCTGGAGGGTAGCGAAGGCTGCCCCGCAGAGTTCCAGGGCCCAGCGCAGGGGCGAGACCGGATCGCCGAGAAACATGGAGGGGGAGGGGTCCACCACCAGCCACAGCACCAGGTCCCGGCTGCTCTCGAAACGCTTCATGACCGGTTCACCGGTGCGGGCCGTCAGGGGCCAGTTGATGAAGCGCGGGTCATCGCCAGGCACATAGGGCCGGTTCTCCACGAAGGTGAGGCCCGCGCCTTTCAGCTTGGAGGGATGCAGGCCCTCGGTGCCCCCACCCAGACGCCCCCTCAGCCGCAGCGGCAGGCGCCGCAGGCGGGCGAGAAAGCGGGCGGGCAGGGGCATGCCCCCAGTATGGATCAGTTGCGCGGATCCTTTCCTGCCGCCAGCATCGTGGGCGAGAACCGCAGGCACAGGGAGGCACTGGTGTCGTGGTAACTCACCCCTTCGAAGCGGTGGGAACTGGTCTCGAATTGGGCCTCGACAGCCGCGCTGGCGAACAGCCGCAGGCCGAAGAAGACCCTGCCCGCAGGGGACCAGGTCGACGTTTCCGCGTCCGGTGGCAAGCCCGGTGTCATCAGGTAGCCCTGGTCGCTCCGTGTGTGCCAGGTCTGCGCCAGGCCTACTCCAGTCCCTCCGTAGAAGTAGGGGCGTTCGAAGCTCCAGGCCTGGGCGCCCGGGGCGTACAAAAAATCGAGGCTCAGCTTCCGGATCTTTACTTCGGTGTCGGCCGTGGCGTGGTAATAGCCAGACTCATAGGCTCGACTGCCCGAGAACAGATTGTCGTCATAGCGCAGCCGCAGCTGCTGCTTCTGACCGATCCAAAATGGGAAGGCGACGCCGAAGGTTCGGCGGCTTCCATCCGTGGTCAAGTGCTTCAGGTCCGGGGGGGCCGTCGCGAGTCCCACCTGCCACTCTCCCAGCACGATGAGGCCCGGTGGGGGGCCGATGTACTGGGCCTGGAGGTTGGCTGGAATGGAGAGGGGGAGGGTGGCCAGGACAAGGTGGAACCGTCCTTTGAAAGCTCCTAGGCGCAGGTCCATCACCATCGCACCCTCACTCGATAGGTCAGTATCGCACTGTCCCCGGCGGGTACCGTGACCTTGAATCTCGCGGCGCCTGCCGCCTCTTTTGTGTAAGGTTGGCTGCTCTGCAGCACCTCCCAGTCGCCGGGCATGGGCTCCAGAACACCTACGGTGACCGGTTCCTGCTTGGCGTTCTTCAGCTCGATCTCGAAGGCGGATTCGTGCACGCTGCCGAACTTCCCCTGCCGCCCCAGGCTCTTGTAATCCGTTTGCCTGCGCTTGGCCGTCACGTCGAACGCCTCCCCGAGTTTCAGGCGGACCAGCTCGTTTTTCGGCGTGTGATCCACGTTGTCCTCGCCCACGAACTGGGCGCGGCCTTCGCTGTCCCGCTTATAGACCCGGATGATGCCCCTGGGCAGGGGCATGCCCAGCCGGGCCGACTCCCTGTTGTCGAACGCCACGAAGACGCCCACCTTCTGCTTCTGGCCCGGGTCGCCGTAGCTGCCGGAGTAGTAGTAGCTCTGGCCCTGGAGGAGGTATTCCTTGCGGACGGGCACGGAGCTGGCACTGAGCAGGGCCACCTGCTTGGTCTGGTTGACCGCCAGGGTGGTCGGCCGGTCCAGGGTGTAGAGGTGGTACTCGAAGAGGCTCTCCTCGGCCAGCTGGGGGGCCGCAGCCTTCGCGCGGTCCATCATGGCCCCGGCGGCGAAGGCCCGCCCGGGCCGCTCCCCGGCTCGGTTCAGGTCGCCCGCCACCAGCTGCAGGGTGGCGTTGGGATAGGGGGCTCCGCTCTGGTTGGTGAGGGTCACCCAGCCGCTGAGGTCCAGGGTCTTTTCATCGGGCGCGAGATTGGCCACGTAATCGGCGCGCCAGGAGAGGCCGCCCGTGAGGTAGCTCAGCTCCAGGTCCTGGGTCTGGTCCACGGCGCTGTTGAGGCTGATGACCAGGGTGGGCCGGGCCCGGAGGTTCTCGGGCACCTTCGGGAAGACGAGCCGGCCCGGGACGCTGGTCTCGATGCGGTCGGCGAACTGCAGGACGGTGCCACTGCCGGTGGCGAGCACCGTGGCCTCCTCGCGGACCTCCTTCGTCCCGGCCCCGTCGGCGTTGGGCGCGCTGCGCACGACCAGCACCTTCTCACCCACGTACTTGTCCAGCAGCTTCTGGGGCGTGAGCAGGTCGAAGTCGAAGTTCTGCTCGCTCACCCAGAACCCCCTGGGATGGGTGAGATCGCGCAAGAGCGCTGTCTCGGGCCGGATCTGGGCCGAGACCTCCTGGAAGGCCAGGCGCGCCTCGCCCCTGGACAGGCGCACCGCCCGCAGGTCCTTCACCAGGGCCAGATTGTCGTTGTAGATCGTGACCGCCAAGGCCTTCTGGTCCTTCAGGGTGGTGGTGGTCTCCTGGGCGACCAGCAGGGCCGGAAGGGCGGCGAGCAGCAGGGTGGGGCGCATGGGACCTCCTGGTGGGTGGCGGGCGGTAGCGCCCTCTACCTCGTCATGCCGTGAACAGGGCGGTCCTTTCAGGGAAGATCAAAGGCATGGAAATGAGCGAAGGTGAGCAGAGGAAAGCTGTCCTTTCCTTGCTCCGCGCTCCTCTTTTTCTGCCTTCCACCGCTTCCCTAACTCCAATTCTGTTCATTCCACTCAGGCCAGCTTGCCCTCGCCTGCCAGCTCCTGGATCCGCGCCAGGGCCTGGTCCAATTGCCCCTGGAGCAGCTTTTCGGCGCCCATCATGGCCATCATCATCGGGATGTCGGCCTCATCCACCAGGCGGAGGGTGCAGCCCTCGCCCGTGGCGGCGAGTTCGAAGCGCAACTCGTGGTCGAACAGCTTCCTGGTCCCGGGCACCAGACTCACCAGCTGGCCGGGGATGCGGGTCTTGGCGACCAGTTCCTGGGGCATTTTCATCCCCATGACCTCAAGGAGATAGCTGTGCCGGTCGGGTTCGCCCTGGAAGTTCATGACTGCGGGCTCGAGAAAGGCCCGGTGGTTCGACAGGTCGGCAAGGAACGCGTAGAGCGCGTCTGCGGAGACGGGCAGGTCGGCGGTGGCGGTCAGGATCGTGGTCATGTCTACCGGGCTCCAAAGAAGGCAGTGCCGATACGGACCTGGTCGGATCCGGCGGCGATGGCGACCTCCAGGTCGCCGCTCATGCCCATGCTGAGGCGGAGGGGTCGACCGAGTTCCTGCTGCAGGCGCTCCCGCAGGGCGGCCATGAGGCCAAAGGCGGCTTGGTCATCGGGAGGGGGGATGGCCATGAGGCCCCGCAGGGGCAGCCGGGGGTCCTCCCCCAGGGATTCGATCAGGGCCGGCAGCTCCCGGTCCGTGCATCCGCCGAGTTTGCTGGCTTCCTCCCAGAGGTCCACCTGGATCCAGACCGGGCGCACCAGGTCCTGTTCCTCGGCCAGGCGCCGGAGACGTTCCGCGAGTTCCGGGCGATCCAGGCTCTGGATCTCCTCGAAGTGCTGGAGGGCAGGCTTGGCCTTGTTCCGCTGGAGGGGGCCCAGCAGCACGATCTGCAGTTCAGGCGCGGCCATGGCCTTGTCGGCGCCCTCCTGCACGTAGTTTTCGCCGAAACGGGTGAACCCCAGGGCCGCCGCCTCCTGGATGAGGGACAGGGGCTGCCGCTTTGAGACCGGCAACAGCTCGATGCCGGAAGGGTCGCGATCGGCCGCCTCGCAGGCGCGCTGGATGCGGGCCCGCAGGCCCTCGACGCGATCTTCGAGGCTCACGACAGGAAGAGGATCCGCTGGCAGGACTCGCAGGTGATGAGGTCCTTTCCCTCCTTCAGCTGGAAGAGGATGGGGCCGCGGAGCTTCACGTTGCATCCGGAGCAGGCCCCGTTCTCCACGGCCACCACGACCCGCCCCTGGCGGGCGGCGGCCAGGCGATGGAAGCGGGCCACCTCGGCCGCCGTGAGCTTGGTCTCCAACGCAGCCTGCTTCGCCCTGAGGACTTTCCGACCTTCCACCTGGTTGGCATGTTCATCCAGGAAGATCGTGTGGAGCTCGTCGAACTGGGCCTGGGCCACGGCGCGCTCCTCCTCGAGGCCGGCGAGGGCCTGCTCGAGGGTCTGGACAGCGGTCTCGAGGACCTTGAGGGGCCTGGCCACGGAAGCCTTGAGGCGTTCCTTCTCGTCCAGCTCGCGGATGGCCGCGGTGTAGTGCAACTTCTGGCTGGTGGATTTCACGGCGGCGCGGGCACGGTCCTCGTCCTTCTGGGCCTGGATCATCTCCTTCGACTTGACCAGGATCTGCGCCCGGGCCGTCTCCAGGGCCTTGGTCTTCTCCGCGATCTGCTTCTCAGCCGCCTTCACCCTGGCGTCCAGGACGGCGAGGTCCGGGGGAAGCGCCGACAATTCTCTGTGGATGGTCGCCAGATAGTCCAGGGTCGATTGCAGGTCGCGCAGGGTGATCAGTGGTTCCATGAATAAAGGCTACACCTCAATCCATAAAGCGCAGGCGCTTTCCATTCGCATAAAATACTGAAGAAAATCTTCGTTTAAAAACTAAGATATTATACTTCGGTGGCTAATCCTCCTTGACGGGGGATTCCTCGGGTGCCAGAATTGGCACTCGCTGTTGCTGAGTGCTAACAGCCCCGTTCGTTCCTTTCCATCCCCACATAGGAGGTCTCATGGCCATCAAGCCCCTGTCTGACCGCGTCGTGCTGAAGCGCGTCGACGCCGCCGAAACCGTCAAGGGCGGCATCATCATCCCCGATACCGCCAAGGAAAAGCCCATGGAGGCCGAGGTGGTGGCCGTTGGCGACGGCAAGATCAACGAGAATGGCACCCGCAATCCCATGTCCGTGAAGCCCGGCCAGAAGGTCCTGATCGGCAAGTACAGCGGCACGGAAGTGAAGATCGAAGGCGTCGATCACGTGATCGTGCGCGAGGACGAAATCCTGGCAATCGTCAGCTAACGACATCCAAGAGACCAAGGAGACATACATGGCCAAGTCCATCATTTATGCCGAAGATGCCCGCCAGGCGATCCTGCGCGGCGTGAACAAGCTCGCCGATGCGGTGCAGGTCACCCTCGGCCCCAAAGGCCGCAACGTCCTCATCGAGAAGAAGTTCGGCTCCCCGCTCATGACCAAGGACGGCGTCACCGTCGCCAAGGAGATCGAGCTCAAGGACAAGCACGAGAACATGGGTGCGCAGCTGGTGCGCGAGGTCGCCTCCAAGACCTCCGATGTGGCCGGTGATGGCACCACCACCGCCACCGTCCTGGCCCGCGCCATCTACCGCGAGGGCATCAAGGCTGTCGTGAGCGGGGCCAACACGATGGAGATCAAGAAGGGTATCGACCTCGCCGTCGAGACCGTCGTGAAGGCCATCGACGAGATCAAGAAGCCCGTCGAAGGCAATGCCATCGCCCAGGTCGGCACCATCTCTGCCAATGGCGACGAGGAGATCGGCAAGATCATCGCGGAGGCCATGGGCAAGGTCGGCAAGGACGGCGTCATCACCGTCGAGGAGGCCAAGGGCCGCGAGACCGAGCTGAACGTGGTCGAGGGCATGCAGTTCGACCGCGGCTACCTCAGCCCCTACTTTGTGACCAACCCTGACCAGATGAAGGTTGAGCTGGAGAACCCCTACATTCTCGCCTACGAGAAGAAGGTCTCCAACATGCGCGACCTCCTGCCCCTGCTGGAGCAGGTCGTCAACAGCCGCCGCCCCCTGCTGATCATCGCCGAGGACG
>CAIMBM010000127.1 GCA_903839205.1 uncultured Holophagaceae bacterium
CCCAGGCCATCGGCAGCGCGCTCCTTCAGCAGCTGGCGGCGGGCCTCTCCACGTCCCAGAGTTCCAGTGGTGAGTCCGGCCTTCTCGGGGACCTGCTGACCCTGTCCCCCACGGCCCAGCAGCTCACGCAGGCACCGGCTGCCGTGACCCAGGCCATGGGCGACCTGCTGTCGGGCCACAAGGATGTCCAGGGCGATCTCGCCCAGCTGCAGAGTTATTTCCAGCAGAACCCCCAGAACCTGACCAGCCTGCTGAGCGACCTCCAGGGGGGCGCAGGCACCTACGGTGCTTCGAGTTCCAAGGACTCCGCCAGCACCCTGCTGACGGCACTCCTGAATGGCCAGAGCAATGCCTCGGATCCCAGCGCCCTCCTGGGGCTCCTCTCGGGAACCCAGGGACAGAACACGCTGTTCGACTACCTGGGGAACTCCGGGGCTGGCTCGACCAGCAACTCCGTCTCGCTCTTCGGCTGATCGACCCACCGCCCACCGAAAGCCCACCCCCGGTGCGAGCACCGGGCTCATTTGGAGAACACCGATGATCAGCGTCAATCAGCTGCAGAGCCCTTCGGCCCTGTCCCAGCTTCTGGGACTCCAGCCGTCCATGCAGAGTTCCACGTCCGCTACCACCCAGGCGAATGCCTCCCAGGCCGCTGGGCTGGACAGCCTGTCCATCTCCAGCGCGGCCCTGCAGGCCCTGCAGGGCCTTGGGCTGGATGCCTCCCAGACGCAACCCGACCCGGCCAGCGCCACCTACACGGCCCGTGGCCATCATCACCACCACCGCGGCAGCGCCCTGGCTCAGCAGGGAACCACTGCCCAGGCGGGGAGCAGCGGTACGTCCACCCAGGTGCCCCTGGTCGGTCAGGCCGACGGGACCACCGGAGGGAGTTAACTGCTGAACCTGCCGGGTTCCTAGAGCTGCTTCAAAATCTTCGCGAAATTCTTTCACCCAGCGCTCATGAATGACCCCGACCTGCCGATATCAGGGCCAGATCAGAAGATGCAGGGACGGAGCCCTGTTACCCGATTCTCAAGGAGGAGAAATGTCAGACCTTAGTGTCTCTTCTGCCACCAGTTCGGTAGGTTCGACCCAGCAGGCCCAGTGGGCCCAGGCGAAGAATCTCTGGGACCAGCTCGGCCAGGCCCTGCAAAGCGGCGACCTCGCAGGCGCCCAGAAGGCCTTTGCCGCCCTCCAGGCCAATGCACCCCAGGGCCCCGCCTCCCAGGTCCAGGGAGCCTCCACCTCGAGCGGGCAGGGGAGTGCCACCCAGAACCCCATGAGTGCCCTCGCCTCCGCCCTGCAGAGCGGCAACCTCGCGGCTGCCCAGCAGGCCTTCTCCCAGATCCAGCAGACCCAGGGGCACCATCACCACCATCATCATCACGGCTCCCAGTCGAGCAGCAGCGCGCCTGCGACGGCTTCGACGACCTCGACAAGCTCGACGACCCCGACCAGTTCGACGCCTCCGGCCGATGCGACGACCTCCGGCGCCAGCTCGACCAACATCACCATCAACATCAGCGGCGGCAACAACATCATCGTCTGATCGGAGACCCCCCCTCTGTCGGGCCCAGGCTGACGCCTGGGCCCGGCTTTTTTTACCGGGAGCAGACGGGAAATTCGGCCGAGGGGCTTATGGATTCCAGCCGTCCTGCCGATGCAAGGATCAGAGGTGGTTTCCGTGGACATTGGATCGGCCAGCGCCTTGGCCCTCTACAATTACCAGACGGTCCTGAACAGCTACAACCAGGGGGCCTCCTCCTCCGCCAGCACGAGCACTGCGGCGACCAGTTCGGGCAGCACGGCCTCCAGTTCGAGCAGTTCAACGTCCAGCGCGAGCGATGCCCAGGATTCAGCGGTCCTGCAGACCCTTGCCAGCACCTATACCAGTCTGACCTCCAATTCCTACGGGATTCTGCCCGCACCGGACACCCTCTCCGCCCTGGCTGGCAGCGGTAGCGCCCTCGGCGCCCTCGTGAGCGGGATGGTTTCGGAAGCCGCCGCCAGCGGCCAGACCTCCCTGAACCTGTCGAGTCTCTCGTCCTCGGCGGCCTCGGTGGGGGGAGTGAATGCCAGCACTGCCTCCATCCTGTTCTCCGCGAGCGCCAGCAACGGGTCGGACAACATCTCATCCTCGGCCATCAACCTGAACGCCACCCTGGCCCTGGCGTCCTATTCCAACCACCTGAACAACGTCCCGGACACCACCGCCACGGCCGCCGCGGTGACGGCGGGAACCGGAACGGTTTCAACGCAACCTTCGGATGCCCTGAGTGCCGTCCAGTCCGCCCAGTCGGCCTCCCTCAGCAGCACCCTGAACCTGCTCGGCTAGCGGCCAGGTCAGGGACCTCCTGCGGACCAGGCCAGGGCCGGTCCGCCTGGAGCGTCGGCAACGGGAAACTCCCCTCCGGCGATGCCAGTCAGGGTTCCGCAGTTGACGCGGGCCTTCCGGGTCTCGATATTGGAGCAGAAGCCGAAACTGGTGTGCCATGTCCGTTGGTCTGAGTCCCATCCTCCCCATGAACCAGGTTCAACCGAACCCCGAGGCCCGGTTCCAAAGGTTTGGCAAGAATGATTCCCAGCTCTACGGCAGTCCGATGGTGGATCTGACCGCCCCCAAGGCTCAGGCGCCGAAGACGGTCCTCCCCCACACGGCCACCGCCCAGGTCGCCGGGCAGCAGAGCCTGAGCGGGAACGGGGTCCCTGAGACCGCCAAGATGGCGGTGTCCTCGGAACCATCCCCGACCTACTCCGCGAGGGCGGGTAGCGTGTCGTCGGGACGGGTTCCCCAGCCCAGCTCCCACCTGGACACCCAAGCCTGAGACCACCGAAGTGGTGACAACCCACCGGGGATGGCCGCCCTGGGTAAAGGTGCTGCTTCGCCAGGTTCCTGCCACCCCCGGCCGCCCGCTAGCCCCGGGCGAGCGCCACCAGGTAGACCCGGTCGTCCACGCGGTGTTCTTGAACCTCGATGGTCCAACCCTGGGCGAGGCCTTCGCTGCCGCAAAGACGCCGTAGGGCAAGGCCCTCCTGGCCATCCGGCCCCAGTTCGACCTGGTCCAGGCCATGGCTGAAGCCCTGGCCCAGGGCCTTGAGCACCGCCTCCTTGGCGGTCCAGAGCGCGAGGAACCTCCTCCAGCGGAGCCCGGGGGCTGCGCTTCGGGCCCAGTCCCGCTCGGTCGGGAGAAACAGGTCCGAGGCCGCCTCCAGGGCCCTGGAGGGCCGCATGGGTTCCAGGTCCACACCGATCCTCCCCTCCCGGGCGACGGCCAGGACCCGGGCCCCGGGGGTCCGGGCCCGGCTGATGGCCAGGCAGTGGCCCTGGGCGTCAAGGGCCCGGGGGCGGCCCTGGACGTCCGGTTCCAGGAACACCAGTCCCGGATCCGTCGCGGCGGGAACGGCCAGGGGCCCCGTGTCCGGTTCCAGGATCAGGTGCACCTCATCCAGGTGGAGGCGTCGAGGCAACCCGGGCTCGACGTCTGGCAGGGGCAGCGAATGCGAGGGACGGGCCGGGGAGCCTTCCCACCGGGTGCCTGCCGGAAGCATCTCCCCCTTCATGAGCAGGGACAGGTCCCCCAGGACGGATCCGGGTTCCATGCGCGATCCGTAGAGCACCACCGAATCCGTGCCCACCGCGCAGCCCGGGCCGATGTTGATGCGGTCCATCTTCATTACCCGGTCCTCGAAGAGGTGGGTCTGGAGGGTGCAGTCGGCGTTCAGGCAGACCTCATCCCCGAGTTCCACGAGGTCGAACTCCGTCAGCCAGGTGCTCTCCATGCAGACCCGCCGGCCGATCCGGGCGCCCAGCAGCCGGAAGTAGACCGGGACGAAGGGGGTGCCCAGCAGCAGCCGCAGCAGCCAGGAATCGGCGAGGTTCTCGTGGAGTCCGCTCACCAGTTCGGTCCGCCACACGAAATCGCACCAGAGCGGCCTTTCTCCGGGGCGGTAGATTCCCATCACCAGCCACTTGACGGCGACTACGAAGAGGCAGGCCAGGATGCCGGCGAGGAGATAGAGGAACGGCAGGGAGAGCGCCGCCGCCGCGAGGGAGTGGGCATCCTCGATCTCAGTCAGACCCGTGAGCAGGAGGCTGGTCAGCACCACGAAGCCCGTGACCGGGGCCAGCACCCGGAACTGCTCGATGAAGGCCCGCAGGAGGAGCACCCGCCTCGGGGGCCGGAAGGTGGCCTCCTCGCTGAAAGTGGAACTCGTCTGGCGCCGGGGGAGATGGATGGCCGGGGAGCCCAGCCAGGCGCTGTCCACCCGGGCCGCCTCGGCCGGATCCCCGGGGGGCACCGAAAGCACTCCGACCAGAACGCTCTCACCGAGGACCGTGCCTGCCGGGACCAGGGCGCTGTTGCCCACGAAAGCCCGGCGTCCCACCCGGGTTTCGGCGAGCCTCACCCGGCCCAGGTCCACCCGGGCCGGCCCGAAGGAGACGCAATCGGCGATGAAGCTCTCCTCGCCGATGTCAAGCAGGTCCGGACAGCCGGATCCGGCGGTGGACACTTCCGCCCAGGCCCCCAGGCGCGCCCCCAGCAGGCGGAACCAGGGCGCCAGGTAGACCGTCGCGTACAGCGGCGCCAGCAGGTCCAGGCCCATGCTCATGAGGCGGTCCACGTACCATTTCCGCAGGATGAAGCCGCTGTGCAGGTCGTAGTTCCCCGGGCGCACCCGGCCCAGGAGGAGCCACTTGGCGGCGGCGATCTCCAGGGCCAGGAGCACCACGAAGGAAAATCCCACGAAGGGCGCCACCACCAGGTAGGCGAAGTAGCCGTTGGTGTTGGCGTAGAGCTCGTTGATGAGGATCAGGCCCGGGAAGATGGCCGCGAGGAAGGCCACGGGGACCATGAGCGCCCCCAGGGCCTGGGCCGTGCCGAGCCAGAACCGCCGGCTCGGCGAGGGCCGCGGCAGGTCCACGTACGGGCGCTGCCGGTCCGCCTCCGTGGGGGGCAGGGGCCGGGCGGGGGAGCCGCTCCAATGCTGGCCCGTGGCGATCCGCGCCCCGGCCGGCAGCAGGCTCAGGTCCTCCAGCATGGCGCCGTCCTCCAGGGTCGTTCCGGGGGAGAGGATGGCGCGGTTGCCCACATAGCAGCGGGCTCCAACGCGGATGGGGCCGATCTCCAGGAACCCGCCTTCCAGCGAGTAGCCGCTCAGTCGCGCATCCTGGCCGATGCTGGCGTCGTCGCCGAGGTCCAGGAGGTCGAAGGCCGCGAGGGAGGTGGTGGCCAGGTGCACGTTCCGCCCGATGCGGGCGCCCATGAGGCGGCAGTACCGCGGCAGCCAGGGGGTCTCCAAGAGGTAGTCCAGGGGGGTGGCGGCGATCAGGCGCTGGGTGAGCCACCAGCGCCAGTAGTAGAAGCCCCAGATGGGATGGCGTCCGGGCCTGATCCGCCCCAGCAGGATCCATTTCGCGGCGATGGAGAGGAGGTACATCGCGGGATAGATCAGGGCCAGGGAGGCCAGGGCCCCGGCGATGCCCAGCAGCCGGGGGAAGTCGTGGTCCTGGCTCCAGCTGTAGACCAGGTAGGGGCTGAGCCACTGGAGGGCGTAGAAGCCCAGCAGCGGATACAGGGAGAGGCCCTGGGCCGCGGCACAGAGTCGGTGGCGCCACGGGGGAACCGGGCGGGCGGCCGGGGCCTGCGGGTCCGGCTGGGTTGCCCGGTGGGCCCTCCGCGCGTCCAGCTCGGCGGCGAGGGCACCGATGGTCGGAAAGGCATAGATGTCCGGGACGGAGAGTCCTTCGAACGGCGGTTCCTTCCGCAGTCCCGAGACCAGGGCCGCGGCCAGGAGGGAATGCCCCCCCATGTCCAGGAAGAAGTTCTCGTCCAGCCGCGGGACCCGGCCCGGGAACCACCGGGCCCAATGGTCCACCAGCCGCTGCTGCAGGTCGGTCAGGGGACCTTCCGGATCCGGTGCAGGGGCCCGCTTCCGGGGCGGCGGGAGCCGCTTCCGGTCCAGCTTGCCGCTGGGGAGGGTGGGCAGGTGGTCCAGGGTCTCGATGCTGGCCGGCACCATGTACGCCGGCAGGCATTCCCTCAGCCCCCGCAGCAGGCTGGCCTCGTCCGGTTCGGAACCCGGCCTCGGGACCACATGGGCCACGAGGCGTTCGAGGCCATCCCCCTTCCAAAGGGTCACGGCGGCGGCCAGCACCGTTGGATCCCGCCGCAGGGAGGCCTCGATCTCCTCGAGTTCGATGCGGTATCCCCGCAGCTTCACCTGGGCGTCCTGGCGCCCCAGGAATTCCAGGTCGCCGGCTGCGTTGAAGCGGACCCGGTCCCCGGTGCGGTAGAGCCGGGCCGTGGAAGGACCCTCCGCATGGGGGTTCGGGATGAAGCGCTCCGCCGTGAGGTCCGGCCGGCCCAGGTAGCCCGCGGAAAGGCCCAGGCCCCCAAGATGGAGTTCGCCGGGCACGCCGATGGGGCAGATCCGGCCCTGGGCATCCAACACGTAGGTTCGGACATGGGGCAGGGCCCTGCCGATGGTGACCGGACGGCCCGGGAGCAGGTCGGTCCAGGTGGCGATGACCGTGGCTTCCGTCGGTCCGTAGGTGTTGACCAGGCGCAGGTCGGGCCGCCACCAGCGGTCCACCAGGCCCGCGGGACAGGCCTCCCCGCCCAGGATCAGCAGGCGCAGCGACGGGATGGGATCGTCAACGATGCCCAGGAGCGTGGGAACCGTGGACAGCACGGTCACCTTGGCCTCCGCCAGGCGCTTGCCCAGGTCCGGCCCGGACTGCATGAAGGCCTTGGTGCCGGCCACCAGGCAGGCCCCGCTGGCCCAGGCCAGCCACAGCTCCTCCACGGAGGCGTCGAAGGCCAGGGAGAAGCCCTGGAACACACGGTCCCCGGCGCCGACCCGGAACAGCTGCTGTTCTGCGCGCACCAGGGCGCAGGCCGAGCGGTGGGTGATGGGTACGCCCTTGGGCGTGCCCGTGGACCCCGACGTGAAGATGACGTAGGCGACGTCATCCGGTTCGGGCCCGGTGGCCTGGGCGGCCTCAGGCGGGGGGTCCTGGGCCGGGGTCTGCGGATCCAGCACGGGACAGGGCGGCCCGGGCTCGGTGCCGGCCAAGGCCGGCGCCAGCAGCAAGTCCATGCGGCATTCCGTTGCCACCTGATGCACCCGGGCCGGGGGCAGCTCCGGGTCCAGGGGCACGTAGGCCGCCCCGGCCCTCAGGATGCCCAGCAGGGCGGCATAGGCCGAGGCTCCGCGGGGAAACCAGAGGCCCACCAGGGCTCCCCGGCCCAGGCCCCGGGACCGGAGCAGGTGGGCAACACGGTCTGCCGCGGCATCCAGTTCGGCATAGGTCTGGCGGAGGCCACCCTCCTCCACGGCGGGCCGGCTCCCGAAGCACCGGGCCGAAGCGGCGAAGATCTGGGCCAGGGTCTCTTCCCGGTCCAGCTCGGCCTCGAGGGGGGGCCCGGAGAAGGGCCCCAGGAGCAGGGCGGCCTCTTCAGGCGCCAGCCTGGCGTGGCCTCCCAGGGGTAGGCGAGGGTCCCGGAGGATGGAATCGAGCAACTGCCTGAAGTGGACGGCGGGCCAGGGGCCCGCGCTCGACTGCCCGTCTCCTGCCTCCAGCTCCAGTCCGCAGGATCCCGGTCCGAGGCGCAGGCAGCCTGCGATCCGGGCCCCTCCCGGGGCTGACCTGGCCTCGATCAGGAATTCTGTCGCGCCAGGATCGAGGGATTCCCCCAGGCGGTCCGCAAACCCGAGGCTGGCCTCGGAATCCAGGACTTGGGTGTCCAGCTGCCGCCGCTGGCCCTCGGACACCGTGGCCAGACAGAGGTCCTCCTCGCCGAGATGCCCCCTCGCCAGCAGGGCGAAGGCGGCCAGGGCGGCCCTGCGGGGATCGAGCTCATGGGTCGGCAGTGGGGGCATGGGGTTACCAAAGAACAGCATGAAGGGGAGGAGGGGCATTCCGGTCCCCACGAGGGAAGGCTTCATGCCCGATCCTGCTCAGCCCCAGCACCCTAAGGACCCTCTGTCCCCCCGCGAGGTTGAAGGGTTCCCTTCGAGGACCCACCTAGGATAAGCACTTACAGCTAGCTCGTCGTCGGCCCTGGCTGGCCCCGGGCGTCTCCAATGGCTGCAATCCTTCACCGGATTCAATGACAGCCCCTGGGGGACCGATGCATCCTGTGGCCCTTGTGATGGACGAACCATGCCCGCAGCCCAATGGAACAGCCGATTCGAGACCGGGATCAGCCTCATCGACGCTCAGCACCAGTCCCTGTTCGAGGCCGTGAACCGCCTCGCGACCGCCCTGGGCTCGGATTCCGTGGGAGAGGGCGTCAAGGAGAGCCTGGACTTCCTGGCCCAGTACACCCTCGACCATTTCCGGACCGAAGAGCACTTCATGCGCGAGATGGCCTACCCCGGGCTGGTCCCCCACGTGGCGGAGCATGCCAGGCTGATCAATCGGGTCCAGGTCCTGCAAGCCAGGCTTGCGGAGGGCCAGCCCATCACCAGGGACGTCACCACCTTCTATGCCAGCTGGCTGAAGCACCACATCTGCGGGACCGACATGGCCTACGTGCGGTTCATGAAGGGGAGCCAGCAGCAGCCCTGATTTGATCCAGGTGGTTCGGGGCAGATTCCCAGGTTCCTAGCGCGTGAAGAAGGGGTCCAGGATCACCGCGGCCGTGAGGACCAGGGCGAAAAGATTAATGTTCATGAAGACCCGGCGGTAGAGGGGCGCGTCCTGGGCGGGGCGCAGCAGGGGCAGGGAGCCCGTGATGAGCCAGAGGGCGCCTAGGCCCAGCATGATCTCCGCGGGCCAGGAGCCCAGCACCCGGAAGAGGGGCAGCAGGCCGCAGGCCGCGGCGGTGGCGCAGGTCCAGGTGAAGGTGAGGCGGGACAACCTGGGCCGGCCCAGGAGCCCCACCAGCGTGGGATAGCCGGCCCCCTCGTAGCCCTCGGCATGCAGGCCCACCAGCAGCCAGAAATGGGGCACCTGCCAGATGAAGAAGACGAAGGCGAGGGCCAGCACCGAGGGATCCGCGGCGCTGCCTCCGGCGGCGGTCCAGCCGATGGCGGGCGGCAGGGCACCGATGAGCGAGCCCGGCACCACGGCAAAAGCGCTGATCCGCTTGAGGGGCGTGTAGAACCCATTGTACCAGGCCAGGGCCAGGGCCCCCAGCAAGGCCGAGGCGAGGTTGTGGGCCAGGAGCAGGACCAGGAAGCCCGCCAGGGCCAGCACTGCGGCGATGAGGGCGCCCAGGGCCGGGGAAAGGTCCCCCCGGGGAATGGGCCGGTTCGCCGTGCGCGGCATGAGGGCGTCATACCTGTGCTCCTGCACCTCGTTCAGGGCGCTGCTGCCCATGGCCAGGAGCAGGATGCCGAGGAGGGTCGTCACCAGGCCTGCGTCAGCGCCGCGGCGGAAGGCCACGTAGCCCGCCGCCGCCGTGAAGGTCGAGGCCCCGGAAATCCGGAGCTTGGTTAGCTCGAGGAAGGTCGAGACCGGATGGGTCTTGGGCGCTGAAAGGGCGGCGACGCTCAAGCTGGCTCCCCTAGTTCAAGGTCTTGATGTAGCGCACAACGTCGTCCAGTTCCTGGTCCGTGAGCGGGATCCGGGGCATGGCGGGCGGGTAGCCCCTCACCACCTGGTCCGCCGGGTTCGTGATGGTCCGCCGCAGGAAGGCGTCGTCCACGGTGACGGTCCGGGTGTTCCCCGCCACCAGGACCTCCTGCTCCCGGCCGTAGAGGGCGTGCAGGGTGGGGCCGACCTTGGGCTTGCCGTCCACGGAGTGGCAGGTGAGACAACCCTTGGCGGTGAGCACGGCCAGCCCCGGCGGCAGGCTGCCCAGGTCCGGGTGGGCCTCGGCGGCGCGGAGGGCCTTGCCGGGCTCAGGGGCGTCCTCGCCACCGAAGTACCAGGCCTTGAACTCGTCCTCGGGCACCACGATGACCTTGCTCAGCATGAGGCTGTGGTCCACGCCGCAGATGACGGTGCACTCGATGTCGAAGGACCCGACCTTGGTGGCCTGGAACCAGGTGGTGTTGGTCCGCGAGGGCACGGCGTCGATCTTGAGGCGGAAGGCGGGCACGAAGAAGCCGTGCACCATGTCGACGCTGCGGACCTCCATCTTCATGGGCCTGCCGATGGGGGCGAAGAGCACCTTGCTCTGCTTGCCGTTGGGGTACTCGAAGGACCAGCTCCACTGGCGGGCCGTCACCTTGACGGCCATGGCGTCCCGGGGAGCCAGGCGCATGTACTCGTAGTTGGTCCAGCCGTAGTAGAAGATCGAGAGGAACATTACGAGGGGGATGGTGGTCCACAGGATCTCGAGGCCCACGTGGCCCTCGATCTGCTCGGCCTTCGGGTGGCGCTTCTTGCTGTAGCGCACCACGAAATAGATCATCAGCGTCGTGATGAAGACGAGGAACACCACCGAGAGCCCGAACACGTAGAAGAAGACCGCGTCGGACTTCTGGGCCGATAGGGCGGCTTGGTTCATCCAGTCCATGGGAGCCTCAGCGGAAAGCGACGTCGGAGAAGAGCAGGGCGAAGAAGATCAGGAGGGTACCGAGGGTCACCAGGACCACGACCTTGAACAGCGGCCCCTCGTATCGGAGGTGCATGAAGAAGTAGAAGACCAGGCCGGCCTTGAGGGGGGTCAGGGTGAGCAGGCCCCAGACGGCGTAGGTCTGGCTGACGAGGCTCATGCCCACCAGGCAGCCGGTGAGGACCACCAGGGCCACCCAGACCTTGATGAAGGTGCCGTAGCCGGGGTGCTCGGCGGCGTGTTCGGAGGCTTGCTCGACGTGTTCGCTCATGGAATGTCCCTACGCGGCCAAGTAGAACAGGGGGAGGAGGAAGATCCAGATCACGTCCACCAGGTGCCAGTAGAGGCCGCCGTTCTCCAGGTGGATGTAGCGGTCCTGGCGGATCCGGTCCGTGGCCACCCACCAGAGCATGACGCCCAGCACCGAAAGCCCCGCGACCACGTGCAGGCCGTGGAGGCCGGTCATGGTGAAGTAGAGACCGAAGAAGACCTGCTCACCCGGGGGCAGCGTGGCCAGGTGCGGGGAGTTCGGGTAGAGGCCATGGTGGAACTTGGCCCCCCACTCGAAGGACTTGATGACCAGGAAGGTGAGGCCCAGGACCAGGGTGGTGCCCAGGAAGGTCATGGCCCGCCGCTTCTCGGCCCGCTGGACCGCCACGATGGCGAGGACCACCGTGAGGCTGCTGGTGAGGAGCACCACGGTGTTGATTACGCCGAGGGTGACGTTCAGCTCGGAACCGCCGTGGTGGAACTCGCCGGGATAGCGGTAGCGCATGTAGGAGTAGGCGATGAAGAGCCCGCCGAAGAGCACCATCTCCGTGACCAGGAACAGCCACATGCCCAGGCGGGAGCCGAAGTCGTCCCTGTGAAGGTGGCCGCTCATGCCGCACCTCCCGACCGCCGGGTGGCGGGGCAAACCCCAGTGGATCCTGCGAAGCCGGGTCCCGGCGAGGGGGGATTCGTCCTGGACTCTGATCTCGAGTTCATGATTTCCCCTCCTGCTGCACGAAGTGGTAGGGACCCTGGGTGATGGTGGGGATCTCCTCGAAGTTCTCCTGCGGGGGCGGGCTGGGGATGGTCCACTCCAGGGTCACGCCGCCCCAGGGGTTGTCCTCGGCCTTCTCGCCCTTGAACATGGCGTAGATCAGGGTCCCGAAGAACATCAGGAGGCCCAGTACCAGGAACCAGCTGCCCACGGTAGCCACCACGTGCATGAAGTGGAACTGGGGCAGGTGGACGTAGTAGCGGCGAGGCATGCCCATCATGCCGAGGATCATCATGCCGAAGTAGAGCATGTTGAACCCGATGAACATGGGGAACCAGGAGGCGTAGATGGCCTTCCTGGAATACATCCGGCCCCACATCTTCGGGAACCAGTAGAGCAGCCCTGCGAAGAGGGCCATGCCGGTGCCGCCGAACATGACGTAGTGGAAGTGGCCCACGATGAAGTAGGTGTCATGGATGTGCACGTTGATGGCCAGGGCCCCCTGCATGACGCCCGTGAGGCCGCCGATGCAGAACAGGAAGATGAAGGTCAGGGCGAAGAGCAGGGGTGGCTGGAAGTCGATGCTGCCCTTGTAGAGGGTGCTCACCCAATTGAAGACCTTGATGGCGCTGGGCACGGCCACGATCATCGTCAGCAGCGAGAAGAGCATGACGGACAGGCTGCTGAGGCCGGAGGTGAACATGTGGTGGGCCCAGACCAGGCTGCCCACGCCCGCGATGGACATGGAGCTGAAGGCGATGGCCTTGTAGCCGAAGATGGGGCGCTTGGCGAAGGTGGGGATGATCTCGGTGATCACGCCCATGGCCGGCAGGATCATGATGTAGACCGCCGGGTGGGAGTAGATCCAGAAGAGGTGCTGGTAGAGCAGGGGATCGCCACCCTTGGCGGGGTCGAAGATCCCGATGCCGAAGAAGCGCTCGAGGATCACCAGCACCAGGGTGATGGCCACGATGGGCGTGGCCAGGAGCTGGATCCAGGCGGTGGAGTAGAGCGCCCAGCACATGAGGGGCATGCGGAACCACTTCATCCCCGGGGCCCGCAGGCGGTGGATGGTGGTGATGAAGTTGATGCCCGTGAGCATCGAGGAGAAGCCCAGCACGAAGGCCGCGAACACCGCCAGGCTGACGTTCGTGCCGGTCTTCAGGCTGAAGGGGGCGTAGAAGGTCCAGCCCGTGTCCGGCGCGCCGCCGCCGGTGAAGAGGGACAGCACCGCAAAGATGGCACCGGCCATGAAGACGTACCAGGAGAGCAGGTTCAGCCGGGGGAAGGACACGTCCTTGGCCCCGATGAGGATGGGCAGGAAGAAATTCCCGAAGACCGCCGGGATGCCCGGGACCACGAAAAGGAAGATCATGATCACGCCGTGGACCGTGAACAGGGCGTTGTAGGTCCTGGCGGTGATGAGGTGCTGGAAGGTGGTCAACTGCACCAGGCGCATGACGAAGCCGATGCCCACGGCCACGAAGAAGAACGTGAGCATGGCATAGAGGTAGAGCAGGCCGATGCGCTTGTGGTCCGTGGTGGTGAGCCAGGCCATCAGGCCTTTGCGCGTGCCCGTGTCCACCAAGTAGCTGGGCTGCGCCGTGGAAGCTTGCGTGCTCATTCGGTCTCCTCTGACTTGGTCTTGCGTCCCCGGCGGGTCAGCGCGAACACGAAGACCAGGGCCGCCAGGATGATGACGGTGGCACCGATGGTCGTGGTGTTCAGGACGTACCTGCGCCCGGCGGGATCATAGCTGAAACAGAACTTCAGGAACTTGTTGATGGTGGGCTGGGCCTCGCCCCGGGCCGCCTCCTGGGCTGCCATCTGCAGGTCGGCGGGCAGGTAGGTGACGCCGTACATGTAGCGGGTGATCTGGCCCTTGGGGCTGATGAAGATGATGGCGGCGGCATGCACGAAGTCGTCGCCCGCGCGCTTGAACTTGAACCCCACGGCGTCCGCCAGGGCCTTGGTGGTGGCGCCGGGGCCCGTGAGGAACCGCCAGGCCCCGGGGGGGAAGGGGCGCGTGATCTCGCCCAGGTAGTTGGTGCGTTTCTGGGCCGCGATCTCCGGCTCGTCCCGCTCATCGAAGCTGACGGTGAGGACCTGGAAGTCCTTGCCGGGAAGGGCTTCCGTCCGGTTCAGCACTTCGGCCACGCCGTTCAGCTGGGGCGTGCAGATGCCCGCGCAGCGGAAGTAGTTGAGGGTCAGGATGGTGGGCTTGTCGATGAGTTGGCGCAGGGTGACGGGCCTGCCGTCCTCGCCCTTCAGTTCGAGATCCAGGGGAATGGTGGCCCCCAGGTGCTCGTCGATGCCGACTTCCTGGGGGCTGAAGGCGGGAGGGGGCGCCGGGGCCTGCGCCCGCAGGGGCAGGGGCACGCCGGCCAGGACCGCGAGGGTGAGGGGGAAGATGAGGCGCCGAAGCGAGGGACGAAACATGGGGCCTCAGCGGGTGGTGGACACGGGGGACGGGTGGGCTTCCGCGTACTCGCGGCAGAGGACGGTCACGGCCCGGCTCACGGGGATACGGTTGGGAATGACCTCCCCGGCCGAGGCGAAGAGCTTCTCCAGGCCGGCAATGGCCTTGGGGTCGCTGGCGCCGTGGTCGAAGGCGCCCAACGACTGAACCACGTGGACCAGGGCCATGCGATCCCGTTTGGATAGATAGTTGTAGGAGACCATGGCGCTGCCCTTGACCCCTTCGTCCAGAGTCCTGTAGATATCCTCCAGGCGCGTCCCGTTCTTCCAGCCCACCGGGGCAGTGAAGTTGCGGGGCTTGGGGTTGAGGCCCGCGCCGCCGGGGCCGTCGCCCCGGCCCTCGGGTCCGTGGCAGGTGGCGCAGGTCTGGGCGAAGATGGCCCTGCCCCGGGTCATCAGGGCCGGGTTGGGCGTCATCACCGTCTTCGGGTCGATGGGCGGGATGACTTCCCGGGGCATGGCCGGATAGTTCGTGGGGTCCAGCCAGCCGGTCTCGCCCTGGACGGCCTTGACCTGGACTTCTCCCGCATCATAGGCCTGGTAGCGCAGCCCCGGCACCACGGTGAAGCCGAAGAAGGCGGCGATGGCGATGAAGCCGAGCACCACCAGGAGGGCCGAGGCCAGCCGCTTGAGCTCTTCCGGGGAGAGGTAGTCGTGGATTTTCATAGCCGGAACTCCAGACCCTCGCGGAGGAAGGGATCGCCGACCGGCATGTCCTCGCCCTTCTGCATCGCGCCGCGGAGCCAGAGGAGGATGCCGCCCAGGAAGAAGAGGGCGAAGCTGAGTTCGGGCCAGGAGAAGCGGGGCTCAAGCCCGAGCACGGGGAAGATGAGCCAGTACATGTCGAGCGCGTGGGCGAAGAGCATCAGGTAGGCCACCCGGCGCAGCCGCTTCGGGTCCTTCTTGGCATCCCGGGTCACCAGGGCGAAGAAGGGGATGACGAAGTGCAGAGTCGCCAGGGAGATGGTGATGGCCCGCCAGGATCCCGCGAGCCGCACCTTGTAGTAGATGACCTCGTCGGGCAGGTTGGCGTACCACATCAGCATGTACTGGGCGAAGCCGATGTAGGACCAGAACACGGTGAACGCGAAGAGGAACCCACCCAGGTTGTAGAGGTGGTCGCTGCGCACCCCCTCCAGGCGGTCCTGGTCCTGGAGGTGGAGGACGCACAGCGCCGTGGCGGCGAGCCCGCTGAGGAAGGCGCCGGCGAAGACGTAGACGCCGAAGATGTCGCTGTACCACTCGGGGGTCAGTCCCGAGAGCCAGTCGAAGGCCACCAAGGTGATCACCAGGGCGAAGGAGGCCATGAAAGCCGGGGCGAACTTGCGGGCCCGGAGGTTGAAGGCCGGATCCCTGGTGGTGTCCTGCCTGAGCGAACCTCCCACGAGCACCCACAGGCCGAGGGTGCAGAGGCCAAAGGAAAGCAGGGTGCGGACGGAGAAGAAAGGAACGCCCAGCCAGAAGGCCTTGCCCGCAAGAATGGGGTTGTGGGCCGCCTCGGGCCTGGTGCCGGGGTAGAGCACCGGAAGGGCACAGAGGGCGATGAGGCCCACGGGGATGGCGGGCAGCAGGAGGGTGGCGACGCGCTCGGGAATGCGGCGCACGGGCACGCTCCACTTGGCATTCACGAGGTGTTCGAGGGCCACGATGAAGAGGGCGCCGAGGCCCAGCGTGAACATCAGGACGAACCAGAACACCCAGTTGGCCCAGAAGCGCTCATGGCCGGCGGTGACATAGCTGCCGAGGACGCCGAGGGCACCCAGGGCCATGGCGCCCCGAAGCAAGGTTGGAGAAGTCTGCTTGCTCTGGCTCATGGCGCGACCACCTTCAGGTCTTCATCCTTGGCATTCTGGGCTCGCTGGAGGGCGCGCACGTAGTGCACGACCGCCCAGCGCTCCGTCTCGCTGAGGTAGGGGGCATGCGAGGGCATGGCGTTCTTGCCGTTCACGATGGCCCAGTAGATCTTGCCGTCCGGGTAGTCCCGGAACTGCTGGGCCTGCAGATTGGCGGGCTTGGCTCCGTAGGCGGCGGTGAGGCTGCCCACGCCGTTGGCCAGGGCGCCATGGCAGACCTGGCAGCGGGTGGTGAAGACCTTCCGGCCGATGGCGAAAACCTCCGGAGTGCGGGGGAGGGGATTCACCAGGGAGGCCGCCTGCTCCTGGGTTCCGGTGGCCGCGGGCAGGTAGCCCCGGGCTACCGCGCCGGCCACGGGGAGCTGCATGCCATGCCCATCCTTGAAGAAGGCTGAGGGCCTCTGGGCATCGAGGCGGGGCTGGTCCTGCATGTGCTTCATGGGCGCCAGCAGGGGGAACCAC
>CAIMBM010000128.1 GCA_903839205.1 uncultured Holophagaceae bacterium
AGGCCGCGTTGGGGAACGCCTTGCGGATGTCGTAGGGCACGCCCGCCGCCCGGAGCACGGGGCCGGTCACACCCAGGGCGATGCAGTCCTCGGCGCTGAGCTTGGCAACACCCACGGTGCGCTTCTTCCAAATCCGGTTCTCGGTGAGCAGTTCCTCGTACTCGTCAATGCAGGCCAGGAACCGGTCCTGGAAGACCTGGGCGCTCTTGATGAAGCCCGGGGGCAGGTCCTCCCGCAGGCCGCCGATCCGGAAGGCCGTCGTGGTCAGCCGCGCGCCGCAGAAGGCCTCGAAGAGG
Source organism: uncultured Holophagaceae bacterium (assembly GCA_903839205.1). Lineage (GTDB taxonomy): Bacteria > Acidobacteriota > Holophagae > Holophagales > Holophagaceae > Geothrix. The sequence goes on from CAIMBM010000128.1 coordinate 297, forward strand.
TCTAGCAGGTACTCGCGCTCGCGGAAGGCGTAGAGGAAGACCGTCATGGCCCCGATGTCCAGGGCGTGCGTCGCCAGCCAGAGCAGGTGGGAGGCGAGCCGGTTCTGCTCGGTGAGCATGGTGCTGATGTACTTGGCCCGGCGGGGCACCTCGATGCCGAACAGCTTCTCCACGCCCTCGGCCCAGCCCAGGTTATTGCTGATGGAGGCCACGTAGTCCATGCGGTCCGTCCACACCTGCCCCTGGAAGTAGGTCTGGTTCTCGCAGATCTTCTCCACCCCCCGGTGCAGGTAGCCGATGATCGGCGTGCACTTAGTGACGGTCTCGCCGTCGAGGCGCAGCTTCACCCGGAGCACACCGTGGGTGGAGGGGTGCTGCGGCCCGAGGTTGATTTCCATTTCCTCGTTCTTAAACACCGTCCACTCCTAGTCCGCCTTGGGTTGCTTCAGGTTGATGCCCATCTGGCCGGCCTTCTCCATCGCGAGGCGGTTGAGCACGCCGCCGCGGTCGTCCCGGAAGTCGATGTCCCGCTGGCCCAGCCCCACGGTCGGGTACTCCTTGCGGAGGGGGTAGCCCTCCCAGTCCTCGGGGCATAGGATGCGGGTCATGTCGGGGTGGTTCGCGAAGCGGATGCCGAGCATGTCGTAGATCTCGCGCTCCATCCAGTTGGCGCTGGGATAGAGGGGGCAGGCGCTCTCGGGAACGAAGCCTTCGGGCACCAGGATGCGCAGGCGGAGGCGCCGGCTGCGGCTGACGCTGGTGAGGTGGTAGACGATGGAGAAGGCGAAATCCTTGGCCGCCGGATAGTGGGTGGCGGACTGGTCGGCCAGCATCTCGTACTTGAGCGAAGGCTCGTCCCGGCAGACCTTCAGCGCCTCGAGAATGGCCTCCTTCTTCACCTGGCAGACCCGTTCGCCGGCCTGCTCGAAGACCTCTTCCACCTGGCCACCCAGGAGTTCCTGGAGCTTCAGGAGGTCGGCGTCCTGGGCCTCGGTGGGCCAGGGGGTCTTCAGGTCGTTGTCATCCTTGCGGGGCACGGCGCGCACCGGGGGCTTGGGCGCGTCCTTGCCCTCGGCCTCGGCCTTGGCCTTGGCCACTTCGAAGTCGGCCAGCTGCTTCTGCCACTTGGCCTCATCGGCGGCGGCGGCGGCGGCCACTTCGGCCTGGTAGGTGCGCAGGCTGGGCAGGGGCACGGTCTTCGGCAGGACGACCTGCCGGTTCGGCGCCGCCATGTAGTCGTAGACGTAGGGCCCCGCTGGAGCCTCGGGCGCTTCCGGGGCCTGGGGATCGATCGGATCCGTCATCAGCCGACCTCCTCAAAGATTTCCTTGTACCGGTCGGCGATGCTGCTGGTCATGATCTTGTCCTGCAGCTTCAGGAACCCGTAGATGAGCGATTCCGGACGGGGCGGGCAACCGGGGATGAAGACGTCCACGGGGATGACCTTATCCACGCCCTGGATGGTGTGGTAGGAATCGAAGGGCCCGCCGGCGGTGGCGCAGGAGCCCATGGCGATCACCCACTTGGGCTCGGGCATCTGGTCGTAGAGCTTCTTGATCACCGGGGCCATCTTGTAGGTGACGGTGCCGGCCACGATCATCAGGTCGCTCTGGCGCGGCGTGGCGCGGAAGATGCCGGCGCCGAAGCGGTCGAAATCGAACCTGCTGGCGCCGGCCGCCATCATCTCGATGGCACAGCAGGCCAGGCCGAAGGTCATGGGCCACACGCTGGAAGCCCGGGCCCAGTTGATGACTTTTTCCACCTTGGTGGTGATGAGCACGTGCTCGAGGGCCGTCGGCGAATTTACTCCCATGTCAGGGCTCCCTTGGTCCAGATGTAGCCGTAGCCGAACAGCAGCAGGAAGAGGAACATGCCCATCTCGATGAGGCCGAACACCGCCAATTCCTTCATCTGGATCGCCCAGGGCATGAGGAAGACGGTTTCCACATCGAACACGAGGAACATCACGGCCACCAGGTAGTAGCGGACGCTGAACTTCTCCCGGGCCTCGGTGGGGGCGGTGATGCCGCACTCGTAGGCCGAGTACTTGTTGGTACTGGGGAAGGTGGGCCTCAACAGCTTCGACAGGGTCCAGACCAGGGGCGGCAGGACCATGGCGATGAGAACCAGAAGTAGAATTGGTGCATACCCACGCATGGGTCCTCCCGAACCCTCTGATTGTGGTCTGTGAGTCGCAGTGGGGTCAATCTCTCAGACCTGACCGGGCGGTCGGTTGTGACCCTTGCCCGAATCGAACCATCCCCGCCCCTCCCCCTTCCGGTAGGATTCATCCATGTCCACATCCAAGACCCCGGTTCCCGCGGATGCGGTCGAGCCAAGCGAGCGCGACCTGAACGACTTCCGGCCGACCCGCGAGTTGTATCCCACCCTCGACCTCACCCGGGAACCCGTGGACTTCGGGCTCTTCCAGGCCCTGCCCCTGGACCTGATGTTCAAGCACCATTTCGTGCCCGTGCAGGAGCGGGAGGGCATCCTGTGGCTGGCCATGGCCGACCCCCTGGACATCCCCACCCAGGACATGCTGCGGCTGAGATTAAAACGACCCCTGCGCTTCGCCGGGGCCCCCCTGGCCCAGATCCAGGAGGTGCTCAAGAAGTCCGAGAGCGGCCAGAAGGTGATGGACGAGGCGGGCGAGGCCCTCAAGGTGCAGGTCATGCACGAGGAGGACTGGGACGACGAGGTGCTGGACCTGGAGCGCCTCACGGACAAGGACGAGGCCCCCATCGTCCGCCTGGTGGACACCACCATCTTCAACGCCCTGCAGCGGCGGGCCTCGGACATCCACATGGAGACCACCAGCCACGGCTTCCAGATCAAGTACCGCATCGACGGCAGCCTGTATCCGGCCGCCGACCCCATCGACAAGCGGTTCGCCTCGCCGATCATCAGCCGCATCAAGGTCATGTCCGAACTGGACATCGCCGAGAAGCGCAAGCCCCAGGACGGCCGCTTCAAGCTCAAGGTGCGGGGCCGGGCCATCGATTTCCGGGTCAGCATCATGCCCACCATCCACGGCGAGGACG
>CAIMBM010000129.1 GCA_903839205.1 uncultured Holophagaceae bacterium
GGGAAGGGGTGGTCGCCCAGGAGCAGTTCCCAGGCCACGACACCGAGGGAGAAGACATCGCTCGGAGGCCCCACTCGCTTCCCGCTCATCTGCTCGGGGGAAGCGTAGGTGGGACTCCCCATGAAGATGCCCGCCTCGGTCATCTCCCCCCACCTGGACATGGAAGGCGAGGGCCGGAGGGAGTCCTCGCTGATCCCCCCCTCCTGATCGAGGGCCAGGGCTTCCATTCGCGTGGCATCGTTCCCGCCACGGTCCTCCGGCAATACGAAGTTGGGCCCGCTGCCGGTGAGGGCCTCACCGATGCCGTAGGCGTAATCCACCAGCCGGGCGAGCCCGAAGTCCAGGACCTTGACCTGGCCCGAGGCATCCACCATCACGTTGCCGGGTTTCAGGTCCCGGTGGACGATGCCCTTGGTGTGGGCCGCCTCCAGGGCGACGGCGATGGCTTTCAGGACCGAGAGCTTCCGGGACAGGTCCAGGCCCTTGGCCACCGTGGCGAGTGTCTCCCCCTGGATGTACTCCATGGCGATGTAGGCATTCCCCTGGGCCTCCACCCAGTCATGCACCTGGCAGACATGGGGGTGGTTGAGCTGCGCAAGGGCCCTGGCTTCCCGGCGGAACCGCTCCGTGGTGGCGGCATGTCCATCCGCGTCCAGCCGGACGGACTTCAGGGCCACCCGGCGTTCCAGCACCGGATCCCAGGCCAGATAGACCGCGCCCATGCCTCCCTGGCCCAGGAGCGTCTCCACCTGAAACCGACCCACCCGCGAGCCCGGGCCCAGCGCCCCCGGTCCCGGCCCCCCTGGGCCGGGCGCACCGGAGGGCGCTGGTGTCATCGGAGGCGGGGTCATGGCGGGAGGCCGTTTACTTCATCTGCCGGCTTTGCGCTGCCTCGATGAGTTCCTTGATGCGGCGCGCATCGGCCTTGCGGTGGCCATGGCTGGTGAGGGGGTCGCTGCCGCCGGTGCTTTCCACCAGCAGGTCGGCCCAGAACAGGCCCGTGTCGATGCGCACGCTGGCCACCTTCGACAGGTGGATGCTGATCTCGTTCACCGTGAACCAGGACCGCTTGCGCCGCATCACCGCGACATCCGTGATTTCGATGACCGTGCTGAACAGGTGATTGCCCCTGGTCCAGCGGCTGGCCTGGAAGGTTTCGCTCATCCGAGCGCCTCCTTGGCGGCGGCGGCCACGGCCTGGGGCGTGATGCCGTAGGCCTCCAGCAGCTTCTCGGGCTTGCCGCTCTGGCCGAAGAGGTCCTTCACGCCCACCCGGCGGACGGGCATGGGATGGGCCTCGGACAGGAGCTCCGCCACCAGACCTCCGAGGCCCCCGTGGATCTGGTGCTCCTCGCAGGTGACCACGACCTTGTGCTTCCCGGCCAGGGCGACCAGCGTGTCGCGGTCGAAGGGCTTGAGGGTGGGCGTGTGCAGCACCGTGGCCTCGAGGCCTTCCGTGGCCAGCAGCTCCGCCGCGTCGAGGCAGATGGAGGTGCCCAGGCCGCAACCCACCAGCAGCACGTCCCTCCCCTCCCGCATCACCACGGCCTTGCCCAGCTGGAAGCGGTAGTCCTCGGCGTGGATGCGGGGGAACTTGTCGCGGGTGAGGCGGACGTAGACGGGGCCCTGGTGGGTGCAGGCAGCGCGGATGGCCTGGCGAGTCTCGATGGCATCCGCGGGGGAGATGATGGTCATGCCCGGGATCATGCTCATGAGGGCCAGGTCCTCGAGGCACTGGTGGGTGCCGCCGTCCTCACCCACCGTGAGGCCCGCATGGGTGGCCACGATCTTCACATTCTGCCGGCCCACGCCCACGGCCTGGCGGACGAACTCGTAGGCCCGGCCCGTGGCGAACATGGCGAAGGTGCTCACGAAGGGCACCACGCCCGTCGTGGCGGCTCCGGCTGCGGCGGCCACCATGCCCTGTTCGGCGGCGCCCATGTTGAAGAAGCGCTCCGGGAAGGCCTTGGCGAACTTGCTGGTGCGGGTGGACCCGGCCAGGTCCGCGTCGAACACGATGATATTGGCGCCCTCGTTTCCCAGTTCCACCAGGGTGTCGCCGTAGGCATCCCGCAGGCTGTCCATGACGCCGCCCGCCCTGCCGCCCACGCCCGCCGTCTCCAGACCCGCCATGACCACTCCCCAAGGAAGCCTCCAGTCTACGCGAGGTCCCGTCCGGACGCTGCCGCTGCGCGGCGGGGCCAGGCGGACCGCATGGTGGTCCGTAAAAAATCCGGGAAGAGGCCTTAGGCTGGAGGCATGGCGAGGCCTGTCCGACCTTCTTCCCTGCTCTGGGGCCTGTTTGTGGTCCTCGGCGGGACCGCCCTGGCCCTGCGCCTTCGCCTGCCCCGACATCCGGCCCTGCTTTGGATCACCGCAGCCATGCTGCTGCTGCTGGCCTGGAGAATGCTGTCGCTCCTTCAGGGCTGGAGGCGCGGCCTGCTGCCGGGCACGCGACTCCTGCTGCCGGCGGTGATCCTGGTGGAGGGCCTGGGCCTGATCCTCACCTCCAGTTCCGATGGGGTCCTGAAGATCCGCCTCGGTACCGCCCTGGCCCTGGAATTCCTGCTGGTGGCCCTCGCTGTCCGCGCCTGGCGCCGGGCAGAAGCCTTTCCCGGAACCTGGCCCGAGGACCGCATCGCCCTGGCCTTCGAGGCCCTCGTGCCACCCCGCGCGGCACGCCTCTTGGCCCTGGAGCTGGTGATGCTCGGCGGTGCCATGCGCTTCCTGGCCGGGGGGTTCAGGCACCCGGCGCTCCCGGGATTCAGCCATCATCTCGAGTCCGCCCTGCGAGGATTCCTGCCGGCCCTGCCCCTCCTGATCCCCGGCGATGTCCTCTTCCTGAAGGTGGTCTCCTCGGGGCTGGCCCTCTGGCTGCGCTGGGTCCTGCATGGGTCCACCGTCTATGCGGTGGTCTGGCTGTTCGGCTTCTACGCCAGCCTCAAGGCCCGTCCCCACCAGATCCGCGAGGGCATGGTGTACCTGCACCTGGGCCTGATGAAATCCGTCGCCTTCCCGGCCCGGCTGGTCCAGACGGCCGCCCCCCTTCCGGACTTCGACGATGACTGGGCCCGCCACGCCCACCTGAAAGGGGTGGAGAAACTGATCGCCAAGGGGGCTCCGGTCCTGGAGTTGAGCCTTTCCGAGCCCGTCCGGGTGCTGGGCCTGCTCGGCCCCGGTCGCCCCGCCTTGCGGCTCGCGGTGTCCTGCGATGACCCCTCCGCCTTCCTGGCTGCCCTGGGCCGCCCATGCGCCTGAGCCTCCCCATCGACCCCCTGCTGCCGCAGGTGGTGGCGTCCCTGCGCGGCAACCCGAACCTGGTGCTCCAGGCGGATCCCGGCGCCGGCAAGACCACCCGGGTGCCTCCGGCGCTGCTCGAGGCGGGCCTGCTGGGGGAGGGCGAGTGCTGGATCCTCGAACCCCGCCGCCTGGCCGCGCGTCTGGCCGCTGCCCGGGTGGCCGACGAGCTCGGCGAGGCCCTGGGCCAGCGGGCCGGCTATGCCGTGCGCTTCGAGCAGAAGGTGTCGAAAGGCACCCGGCTGCGCTTCGTCACCGAGGGCCTGCTGCTGCGGCGGCTGCAGGGCGATCCGCAGCTGCGCGGCATCGCCGCCGTGGTGCTGGACGAGTTCCACGAGCGGCACCTGCACACGGACCTGGGCCTCACCCTCCTGCGCCGGCTCCAGCGTGGGACCCGGCCCGGCCTCCGGTTGCTGGTCATGTCCGCCACCCTCGACCCCGGCCCCGTGGCCGCCTTCCTCGAGGCGCCGGTCCTGAAGAGCGAGGGCCGGGCCTTCCCCGTGGAAACGGCCTA
>CAIMBM010000130.1 GCA_903839205.1 uncultured Holophagaceae bacterium
GCCTTCTTGGCCTTCTTCTCGGCCTTGGGGGCGGCGGGGGCTTCAGCCTTCTTCTCTTCGGCGGTCAGGGCCTTCTTGGGCTCGGCGGCGGGAGCGGCGGCCTTCTTGGCTTCCTTCTTGGCCTTCTTGGCCTTCTTCTCGGCCTTGGGGGCGGCAGGAGCGGCTTCGGCCTTCTTCTCCTCGGCGGTCAGGGCCTTCTTGACCTCTTCCTTCTTGACTTCGGTCTTCTTGACTTCGGTCTTCTTGACTTCGGCCTTCTTGCCATCGGCCTTCTTCACTTCGGCCTTCTTGACTTCGACCTTCTCGGTCTTCTTCACTTCAGGCTTCTTGGCCTCTTCGGCGAAGACGGGGCTGATCAGAGCGGCAGCGATCAGCAGCGCAGCAAGCTTCTTCATGGGGGGTTCTCCCTGGGGTATCCGGCACGGCCGGAAGCGCCCAGTAGAAAGCATGTTTGAGGCCAAAATGTTAATATTAAATTAATTCAACTTGACTACATTTCGTTCGGTCAATTTCTGTTGCGTATTGCATCTTGTGGCAGGCTGCGACGATTCCGGCCCCGAGGGTCGGTTAATCGCCCTCCTGGAATCCATACCGTTTGAGCTTCCGATAGAGGGTGGTCCGGTCCACCCCCAGGATTTCAGCCACGCGCTGCTTTTCCTTGTGCTTTCCGATCAGGACCTGGATGTAGCGCCGCTCCAGCTCGTCCAGCGAGGGCCAATCCTCGATGATCGAAGGAGCCCCGCCGGAGGGTTCTGACCTGCGCAGCGCCAGCTTGAGCACGTCCGCCTGGATTTTGGCCGGGAGATCGTCCACGGTGATCTCCAGCCCCCGGCTCAACTGAGTGAGGTTCTCCACGGCATTGCTCAGTTCGCGCACGTTCCCCGGCCAGGAATAGGCCTCCAGGACCCGCCGGGCTTCGGGATGCAGGTGATAGGTCTGGCCATCCTTGCGCCCGAACTCCGAAAGGAAGTGGTCGATCAGGGCGGGGATGTCCTCCCGCCGTTCCCGCAGGGGAGGCACCGCCAGCTCCACCACGCTAAGCCGATAGAACAGGTCCTCGCGGAAGGTGCCGGCCTTGACCATCACCTGCAGATCGCGGTTGGTGGCCGCGATCACCCGGGAGTCCACCTTGATGGTCCTGTTGCCGCCCACCCTGCGAATCTCCTGCTCCTGCAGCACCCGAAGCAGCCTCACCTGGAAGCTCTGGCTGGTCTCACCGATCTCATCCAGGAAGATGGTTCCGCCCGAGGCCTCTTCGAAGAGCCCCGGTTTCTCGCCGATGGCCCCGGTGAACGAGCCCTTCACGTGGCCGAAGAGTTCTGATTCCAGGAGCGTCTCCGTCAGCGCGCCGCAGTTCACCGCCACGAAGGCCCGGTCCCGCCGGTCACTGGACAGGTGGATGCTGCGGGCCACCAGTTCCTTGCCCGTCCCGCTCTCGCCCGTAATGAGCACGGTGGCCCGGCTGTTCTGCAGGCTCGCGATGGTCTTGTAGACGGCCATCATCTTGGAGCTCGAACCAATCATCAGGCTCCGCTTCCCCTTGGGGGAGGCATCCGCGGTCAGTCCCTGGCCACTGGACTGCCGGCGGGCGAGGGCGCGGGTCACGAGGGCCTTCAGCTCCTCGTTGTTCCAGGGTTTGCTCAGAAAGTCGAAAGCCCCTTCCCGGACGGCTTCGATGGCCGTCTCCAGGGTGCCGAATCCCGAGAGGAGGATCGTGTCCACCCCCAGGGGCTTGGCCTCCCGGAGCAGATCCAGTCCATCCTTCTTGGCCTCCAGGTTGATGTCCGAAAGCAGCAGGTCGAAGGACTCATGATGCAACAGCTCGATGGCCCGGTCGGGATGGGTGGCCTTGGTGACCTCAAGCCCCAGTGTGCCCAGGAGCTCTTCCAGAAACTCGCAGGTCTCCCTGCTGTCATCCACCACCAGTACCCGGGCCATGTCCACCTCTTGGGAGTCCTGCCGCCTGCGGTTGGCAATCCTGGAAACGCAGGCGTATCCTCCAGAGTATGACCCGGAGGAAGCCCATGAAAGCGACGACGCGTTCGGCCGTATTTCTCTTGTGTGCTTCCCTGTCGGCCCTGGCCACCGACCTCACGCTCACCATGACCGGTACCGGGAAGGGCCACGCCGGTGAACAGACTCAGTACTGGTCCGCCAAATTCATGCGGATCAACAACGGCGGCAACCAGATGGATACCATGGTCGATTTCGAGCAGGGGGTTTCCTACAATATTGACCACAAGAAGAAACTCATCCAACGCATCGGCTGGGACGACCTGGAAGCCTCCATGAAGGCGATGTCCGAGAAAATGGAGGCCATGTCCGAGAAGATGAAGGACCTGCCACCCTCCGTGCAGAAGATGATGGGGGGCGGAGATACCACCGTCACGGTCGAGGAGCAGGGCTCAGAGACCATTCTCGGCCGCAAGTGCCGCAGGTGGAAGGTCACCATGGGCTCGACGATTCTCGAGAGCAGCCATGATCCCTCCCTCAAGCCCCCGGTCCCCCTCACCTCCTACAAGCGCTTCCTCAGGCTCCAGCAGACCACGGGCCAGATGGGGCCCAGGGCCGCGGGGATGCTGAAGGTCGGCGAGGAGATGGCCAAGATCCAGGGCGTCGCCCTCAAGACCCACACCGTCCTCCCCATGGTGGGTGAAGTCACCAGCGTGGCGACCGCCATCAAGGAAGGTCCCATTCCCGCCTCCACCTTCACTCTGCCCGAGGGCTACAAGGTCGAGGATACCGGGAAGAAGATGCGCGAGAGCCTGGCCAAAGGCCGCTGAGAAACCACCCCACCCGAGAGTGGCCCCGCTGGATTCCTCCAGCCACGCACGCGAAGGACCCCGGATGACCCCTGCTGCCCCCTCCTTTGACGATGGCCTGGACCGGCTCGAGGCGCTGGTGCAGCAGCTCGAATCCGGCAGCCTCAGTCTCGAGGATGCCCTGGCCCGCTTCGAGGAGGGCGTGCAGTTGAGCCAGGCCCTCCAGAAGCAGCTGGCCGAGGCCCAGCGCAGGGTCGAAGTCCTGAAGGCCGGCCTGGGGGGCGAGTACCGCGCCGAACCCCTGGACGAGGCCAAGGGCTCCCGATGAGGGAAGCCTCGACCCAGGTCCAGGCCGACCTGGACCGGCTGATCCCGCTCCTGGACACGGTCCTGACGACCCCTTTCCGGCAGGGTGAGGCGCAGCGCCTGGGGGAGGCCATGCGCTACAGCCTGGAGGCCGGCGGCAAGCGGGTGCGCCCGGTGCTTTGCATCCTGGCCTGCGAGGCTGTCGGTGGCACCTCGGCCCAGGCGCTGCCCGGCGCCCTGGCCCTGGAATATGTCCATACCTACTCGCTGATCCACGATGACCTGCCGGCCATGGACGACGATGACCTGCGGCGGGGGCGACCCACCAACCACAAGGTCTTCGGCGAGGGCCACGCGATCCTGGCCGGCGATGCCCTGCTCACCGAGGCCTTCGGCGTGCTGGCCGCCGCCGCCCTGGACCCGGGGAGGCGCGCCGAGGCCCTGGTCCTGCTGGCCGAAGGCGCAGGCTGGCGGGGCATGGCGGGGGGGCAGGCCCTGGATCTGGAGGGCGAAACCCTCCATTCCTATGACCTGGACCACCTCCGCCTGATCCACCGCCTGAAGACCGGCGCCCTGCTGCGGACCTCCGTGGAGATCGGCGCGGTGCTGGGCGGGGCGGCCCCCGTGGAGCGCTCCGCCCTCCGGGCCTATGGCGAGGCCATCGGGCTGGCCTTCCAGATCCAGGACGACATCCTGGACGCCACCGCCACCGAGGCGGATCTGGGCAAGCGTGCCGGAAAGGATGCGGGCAGGGGTAAGATCACCTACCCTTCTCTCCTTGGCCTGGACGGCGCACGGAAAGCCCTGGAAGAAGCCACCGAGACCGCCCTATGTCATCTAGCATCCCTTCCCAACCAGAATTCCTTGGCAGCCTGGGCGCAGTACCTGGCGCTGCGGGGCAAGTAGGCCCGCAGGTGACGAGTCCCGCCAACCCCTATCCACTGCTGGATTCCCTGGCCTCCCCCCAGCAGGTGCGCCACTTCACGCCGACCCAGCTGGAGCAGCTGGCCACGGAGGTCCGCGCCTTCCTCATCGCCTCGGTGTCGGAGACGGGCGGACACTTCAGCTCGAACCTGGGGACCGTCGAACTCACGGTGGCGCTCTTCCACAACTTCGACTTCCTGCAGGACCGCATCGTATGGGACGTGGGCCACCAGGCCTATCCCCACAAGATCCTCACGGGCCGGAAGGACCGGTTCTCGACCCTGCGCCAGCACCACGGGCTGTCTGGCTTCCTCAAGCGCGACGAGAGCCCCTACGACCACTTCGGCGCCGGGCACGCCAGCACCAGCATCTCCGCGGCGCTGGGCATGGCCAAGGCCCGGGATCTCCAGCACCAGGATCATGCCTGCATCGCCGTCATCGGGGACGGTTCCATGACCGCCGGGATGGCCTTCGAAGCCCTGAACCAGGCCGGCTACCTCGAGACCAAGAACTTCCTGGTGATCCTCAACGACAACGACATGAGCATCAACCCCAACGTGGGCTCGCTCCAGGGCTACCTCAACCAGATCATGTCCGGCCAGTACTACCACCGCTGGCGGGACCGCATCGAGCACGCCATCCGGGCCATCCCCCTGGAGGGCCTGAGCAAGGGGGTCGCCAAGGCCGCCAAGTGGAGCGAGGAAAGCTTCAAGCGGCTCATGGTGCCGGGCCTGCTCTTCGAGGACCTGGGCTTCCGCTACATGGGTCCCATCAACGGCCACGACGTGAACGCCACCTCCAAGGCCCTCATCGAGGCCAAGGAGAAGATGAAGGACGGCCCGGTCCTCCTGCACGTGCAGACCAAGAAGGGCTACGGCTACGAGCCTGCCGTGCTGGATCCCCTGAAGTGGCATGGCGTCACCGCCTTTGACGCGGAAGCCGGGGAGATGGTCAAGGTGGTGGTGGATCCCTCGAAGCCATCCTCCCCCAGCTATACCAGTGTGCTCGGCAAGACCCTGGTGGAGCTGGCCAGGACCGACGAGAAGATCGTGGGCATCACCGCCGCCATGCTGGACGGCACGGGCATGAACTTCTTCCAGAAGGCCTTCCCGGATCGCTGCTTTGACGTGGGCATCGCCGAGCAGCACGCGGTCACCTTCGCCGCCGGCCTGGCCGCCCAGGGCATGCGGCCCGTCTGCGCCATCTACAGCACCTTCCTGCAGCGGGGTTTCGACCAGGTGGCCCATGATGTCTGCATCCAGGACCTGCCCGTGACCTTCGCCCTGGACCGGGCCGGCATCGTGGGTGCCGATGGACCCACCCACCACGGCCTCTACGACCTGGCCTACCTCCGCTGCCTGCCCAATATCATCCTCATGGCACCGAAGGATGAGAACGAGTTGCGGCGCATGCTGATGACGGCCCTCTACTGCGGCCATCCGGCCGCCCTCAGGTATCCCCGGGGCAACGGCCTCGGCGTGGCCCTCGAGGAGCCCATCACGGCCCTGCCCATCGGGAAGGGGGAGCTGCTCCGCCAGGGCGGGGACCTGCTGCTCTGCGCCCTGGGGTCCATGGTCGATCCGGCCCTGAAGCTCGCGGAGATCCTGGCGGGCGAGGGCCTGTCCTGCGCCGTCGTCAATGCCCGCTTCGTGAAGCCGCTCGACACGGCCCTCATCCAGGCCTGGGCCAGGAATTGCCGGGGCGTGGTGACGCTCGAAGAGGGCTGCGCCCCGGGCGGATTCAGCAGCGCCGTGGCCGAATCCCTGGCGGATGCGGGCATCCTGCGCCCCCTGCTCCGGGCCGCCATCCCGGACCATCTGGTCCACCACGGCGATCCCAAGCGTCTGCTGGATGAAGAAGGACTCAGTCCCGAGATGCTGCTCAGGCGGATCCGGGAATTCGCTGCAGGGCTGTAGCCGACGGACTCGCTCAGTGCGCCAGGTTCAGCACCCGCTCGCGGTCCAGGTAGGGAATGGTCCGCCAGTTGTTCGCGGGTGCCAGATCCAGGCTGGGGTGATTGAGCACGTATTCCAGGAGCAGGTTGCGCTGGGTGGCCTTGGTGATGAGCTCGGGAGCGGCCCTGAAGCCGATGGCCTCCATGTAGCCACCACCCCCCCGCAGGCGGTAGGTGGAGATGGCCATGGTGAAGGACTGCTCGGGCTTCACCGGCTTCCCCTGGCAGCTGAGGTTCAGCACGCGGCTGCCCGCAGGCTGCCCCAGGTCCAGGGCGTAGGTCACGCCATCCACCGTGTCGAAGTTGTAGAAGGGGACGTCCCGGTTGTACAGGGCCGGATCCCAGCTGCGGAGGTAGTGCCGGGCGCTGTGCTCCAGGTACCGCTTCAGCTGCTCCCCGGTGATGCGGATCTTGGCGACCTGGTTCTCGTAGGGCAGCAGGGCGAAGAACTGGCGCACGCTGGTCGGTCCCTTGGGTATGTAGAGTTTGGGCCCGGGGCAGGCCGCCGCCGAAAGCTGGGCCCCGGTGGCCTGGCGCTGCACCTGGTGGATGAGCTGGAGGAGCGCCGTGTCCTCCATGCGCGACCAGCGGCTGTCCAGGTCCACCAGCAGGTTCGTGGCGCCCGTGTCCAGGTAGCGGTCCGTGGCCGCCTGTAGTTCCGCCGTGAGGCGCAGCACCTCGGGGTCGCTGACCGTCTGGTCCTCGGGCTTCAGCAGCCGCTCCGAACGCCCCACCACCTTCCATCGGCCCCCCTCCTGGCGCAGGTCCAGGTCCACCACGGCCAGGGCCCTGCCGAAGCACTGGGCCTGGACGATGGGGATGCCCTTGTGCTCGACCGAAATCGCCTGGTGGGTGTGGCCGGTGAAGATGGCATCGAGACCCGGCACCTGGTCCGCCAGCCGCAGGGCCGCGTTCTCGTCTCCCTCCCGGCCGTCCAGGGCGCCGAGCCCCGAATGCATCAGGGCGATGACCACGTCGGCCCTGTCCTGTTCCCGGACCCTCGGGACGAGCTGCCTGGCCACAGCCACGATGTCCCTGAAGGCCAGTCCCTCGTAGTTGCGGGGCTCGGTCATGGCCGGGACCCCGGGCGTCGTGAACCCCAGGATGGCCACGCGGATCCCCGCCACCGTCACCAGGGTGTGGGTCTTGAACCCAGGGTTCCCCTTGGCGTCGACCGTATTGGCCGAGAGGAAGGGGAACTTCGCCTCGCTTTCGGCTTCCCGCAGCACCGGCAGCCCGAAATCAAAGTCATGGTTGCCCACGGCCATGGCCGCATAGCCGAGGGCATTCATGATGGTCATGCTCGGCTCGGAAAGGTCCCGCCGCAGGACGTTCCTCACGTAGTTGATCGGCTCTCCCTGGAGCGTGTCCCCGCAGTCCACCAGCAGCGTGTTCGGGTTCAGCGCCTGCTGACGGCGGATCAGAGTTGTGACCTTTGCCCAACCCTGGTTCATGGGCTGCAGGCTGTAGGTGTCCTCGGCCCGCACATGCCCATGCAGGTCCGTGGTCCCAAGAATCTGAATCCGGGCCTCTTGAGCCTGAAGGCCCAGGGTGATCAACAAAATCCAGATCCAGTGCCGCATGCAGACTCCCGGGTGTCCCCGCCAACCGAGGGTTGGATGGGGCCGACTTCAAGGGTAAACTTTCCCTTCACCGAAGACTGCCCCCTCTTTACGGAGCTCCCATGCAAGAAGTTCAGATCAAGGCCCCCAAGCATGAATTCACCCTGCTTTGCGACGACATCCGCCAGGAAATGGGCGGCAAGACCTCGCTGATGGGCCTGTATGACCACCACATCGTGGTGCCCCAGGTGCCCTTCACCCTGCCCAAGGTCTGCTTCTACACCCGCTTCTCCCGCATGGACGGCCAGTTCAAGTTCGGCTTCTCCATCGTGAGCCCCACGGGCGACCGCAAGGACGTGATCCGCGACAGCGACGTGCAGATCCCCGAGGGCGCCAAGGAAGGCACCTTCAACGTCATCGCCAGCCCCTTCGAAGTGACCGGCGAAGGCGTCTA
>CAIMBM010000131.1 GCA_903839205.1 uncultured Holophagaceae bacterium
AGATTGCTGGGATCCCCTGGAGGGTTGCCATGAATGGCCGTATCCCTGTTCTGTGCTCACTGACCCTCTGCCTCTCCCTGGCGGGCCGGGACCCGGGCCCTGAGGTCCTCCGCACCTTCAGGGTCGGGGGCGAGGGCCGCTGGGACTACGTGGCCCTGGATCCGGCCGGTGGGAGGCTCTACGTGCCCCGCTCCACGCGGGTGATGGTCCTGGACCTGGAGGGACGGGTGAAGGGCGAGGTCCCCGGTACGGCGGGCGTGCATGGCGTGGCCTTCTCCAGGGAGCTGGACCGGGGCTGGACCAGCAACGGGCAGTCTGGAACAGTGACGGTCTTCAAGCTTTCCACCCTGGAGGTGGAGAAAGTGGTGAAGACCACCGGCGAGAATCCCGATGCCATCCTCTTCGAACCCGCCTCGAAGCGGGTGTTCACCTTCAACGGCCGGGGCAAGAATGCCACGGTGATTGATGCCCTCAGCGCCGAGCTGGTAGGCACCCTTCCCATGGGTGGCAAGCCCGAATTCGCCGCCTGTGATGGGTTGGGCCGGGTCTACGTGAACAACGAGGACACGTCGGAAATCCTCGCCATCAATGCCCGTACCCTCCAAGTCGAGGCCAAGTGGTCCATCAAGCCCGTGGCGGATCCCAGCGGCCTGGCCATCGACGTGGCGCACAACCGCCTCTTTTCCGTGGGCGGCAACAGGCTGATGGCCGTGGTGGACGCGGGCTCCGGCAAGGTCCTGGCCACCCTCCCCATCGGCGCCGGCACCGACGGCATCGCCTTCGATGCAGGGACGGGCTGCGCCTATGCCAGCAACGGGGAAGGCACCATCTCCGTCATCCGCCCCACCGGCCCCGCCACCTACGAAGTGTCCGCCACCGTGCGCACGAAGCCCGGCGCCCGCACCCTCGCGGTCAACCCCCTTACCCACCGCCTCTACCTGCCCACGGCGGAGTTCGCGCCCCTCCCGAAGGATGCCCAGCCCGGCACCCGGCCTGCCATGGTCCCGGGCAGCTTCCAGATCCTAGAGGTGGGCGAAGCTCCTTGACCCGAGGCCCCGCCTCGCCACCGGAACCGTGGGCCGTCCGGCAACTGGGCTACCCTCGAAGGCAGGGCTCCCTGATTCAGATGGCGACCCACCCCTGGAGTTCAGCATGAAACGATTTCCGCTCACCCTCGCGTTCCTCCTGGCCGGGCTCTCCGGCTGGGCCGCACAGCCCCCCAAGCCGAAGGGACCCCAGATGGTCACCACCGATTCCGGACTGAAGTATCTCGACACCGTGGTGGGAACAGGGGCCTCGCCGGCCCGGGGCCAGCGCTGCCTGGTGCACTACACGGGATGGCTGAATGACGGCCGGGGCCAGCACGGCAAGAAGTTCGACAGTTCGCTGGACCGCGGCCAGCCGCTGGCCATCCCCATCGGCGTGGGTCGGGTCATCAAGGGCTGGGACGAGGGCCTGATGAGCATGAAGGTGGGGGGCAAGCGCACCCTCTTCATCCCGTCCTACCTCGGCTACGGCCCCCGGGGCGCGGGCGCGGACATCCCCCCCAACGCCGACCTCATCTTCGAGGTGGAGCTGCTGAGCCTGCAGTAGCCTCCTGGCTCCGGGGCTACCTCAGTACTTCCAGTCCGGGTGCAGGGTGCCCTTGAAGACGGGGTGGACCGGTCCGGTCATGAGGATCTGCCCTGCCGCCGTGAAATCGATGTCCAGGGAACCGCCGGGCATCTGGACCGTGACATGGTCCTCCACCAGGCCGAGGCGGCGGCAGGCGGCGGCGGCGGCGCAGCTGCTGCCAGAGGCGGGGGTGTAGCCGGCGCCGCGCTCCCAGAACTCGACCCGGATGCGATGGCGGTTGACCACCTCCACCAGCTGGACGTTCACCCGCTCCGGGAACTCCGGATGCTTCTCGAGCTGGGCCCCGAGCCGGCGGGCATTGGCGGGCGAGACCTCGCCCGGGAACAGCACGCAGTGGGGATTCCCGAGGCTGAGCGCCGTGATGGTGACGGGCCCCGAGGGCAGGAACAGGGGGGTTTCCAGGACCTCGAGGTGGGAGGCGATGCCCGTGAAGGGGATGTCCCCCGCCCGGAAGCTGGGGCGGCCCATGTCCACCTGCACCAGGCTGCCGTCCCGGGCCAGGAACTTGATCTCGGCATTGCCGGCGGCCGTGTGGATGCGGCAGCCGGCCTCCGTGGCGTGCCCCCCCTCCAGGAGGTAGCGGGCGAAGATGCGCAGGCCGTCTCCGCTCTTCTCCGCCTCGCTGCCGTCGGGATTGAAGATCCGTAGGCCGAAGGCCTGCGGATCTTCGGGGACGGGCAGGGGGCCCAGCAGGAGTCCGTCGGAGCCGATTCCGTGGCGCCGGTCGCAGAGGGCCTGGGCGAACCGGGCCGTCATCTCGAAGGAGGCCACGGTGGGGTCCAGCACGAGGTAGTCGCTGCCGAATGCCTGGAATTTGAAGAAGGGGACTTCGTTGGGCATGGTCTCGTCCTGGGCCAGATCAATGGGTGATGCGGGTTCCGAGCACCTGCAGGAACTGGGCGAGCCAGGCGGGATGGGCGGGCCAGGCGGGCGCCGTGACCAGATTCCCGTCCGTGACGGCGCCGTCGATGGCGATCTCGGCGTACTTCCCTCGGGCCACTTCCACTTCGGAACGGCAGGCGGGATAGGCGGAGCAGGAGCGGCCCTCCAGCACGCCGGCCGCCGCCAGCAGCTGGGCCCCGTGGCAGATGGCCGCCACGGGCTTGTTCGCCGAAAAGAAATGGCGCACGAGTTCGAGCACCTTGGGGTTGAGCCGAAGGTATTCGGGGGCGCGGCCCCCGGGGATCACCAGCGCGTCGTACTCCTCGGGCCTCACCTCCGCGAAGGTGGCATTGAGGGTGAACCGGTGTCCCGGCTTCTCGGAGTAGGTCTGGTGCCCTTCGAAATCATGGATGGCGGTGGCGATGGACTCGCCGGCTTTCTTATCGGGGCAGATCGCGTGGACGCTGTGCCCCACGGCCAGCAGGGCCTGGAAGGGCACCATGATCTCGTAGTCCTCGCCGAAATCACCGACGAGCATGAGGATGCGTTTGGCAGCCATGGGAACCTCCTGTGGGCGTTGGAGCCGCCCCGATTATGAGCGCCCCCAGGGAATTGGGGTGCGCGCAGTCGAGGAAAAGTCCCGCCGAGGGGCGGGGCTTCCCGGGATCGGCGGAAGGCTCAGGCCTGGAGGTAGACCTCGGAGCCCTTCTTGACGAACGTCTCCGCCATTTCCTCCAGCCCCTTCTTCAGGGCCTCCTCCTCTCCATATCCGTGGCTTTCGGCGTACTGCCTCACGTCATCGGAGATCTTCATGGAGCAGAAGTGCGGTCCGCACATGGAACAGAAGTGGGCGGACTTGGCCCCCTCGGCAGGCAGGGTCTCGTCGTGGAACTCCCGGGCGGTGTCGGGGTCAAGGGCCAGGTTGAACTGATCCTCCCAGCGGAACTCGAAGCGGGCCTTGCTCATGGCGTCATCCCAGATGCGGGCGCCCGGATGGCCCTTCGCCAGATCGGCGGCGTGGGCGGCGATCTTGTAGGTGATGACCCCGTCCTTCACGTCCTTCTTGTTGGGCAGGCCCAGGTGCTCCTTGGGGGTCACGTAGCAGAGCATGGCGCAGCCGTACCAGCCGATCATGGCGGCGCCGATGGCCGAAGTGATGTGGTCATAGCCCGGGGCGATGTCCGTGGTGAGGGGGCCGAGCGTGTAGAACGGGGCCTCGTCACAGACCTCCAGCTGCTTGGTCATGTTCTCCTGAATGAGGTGCATGGGCACGTGCCCCGGCCCCTCGATCATGACCTGCACGTCGTGCTTCCAGGCGATCTTGGTCAGCTCGCCGAGGGTCTCCAGCTCGCCGAACTGGGCCTCGTCGTTGGCGTCGGCGGTGCTGCCTGGGCGCAGGCCGTCGCCCAGGGAGAAGGCCACATCGTAGGCCTTCATGATCTCGCAGATGTCCTCGAAGTGCGTGTAGAGGAAGTTCTCCTGGTGGTGGGCCAGGCACCACTTGGCGAGGATGGCGCCACCCCGGCTCACGATGCCAGTGACGCGCTTGGCGGTGAGGGGCACGTAGCGCAGCAGCACGCCCGCGTGAATGGTGAAGTAGTCCACGCCCTGCTCGGCCTGCTCGATGAGGGTGTCCCGGTAGATCTCCCAGGTGAGGTCCTCCGCCTTGCCGTTGACCTTCTCCAGGG
>CAIMBM010000132.1 GCA_903839205.1 uncultured Holophagaceae bacterium
CCACGTCATGATCCGGGTACTGCTCCAGCCACTGGGCGAAGTGGTCCGCCGGGCAGCGGTCCGCCAGGCTGCAGCCGGCATCCATGTCGGGGATCACCACGGTCTTCATTGGATTCAGGATCTTGGCGGTCTCGGCCATGAAATGGACGCCACAGAAGCAGATGACCTCGGCGTCGGCCCTGGCCGCCTGCTGGCTGAGCTGGAGGCTGTCGCCCACGAAGTCCGCCAGGTCCTGGATCTCCGGTTCCTGGTAGTAGTGGGCCAGGAGGATGGCCCTCCGTTCGGCCTTCAGGCGCCGGATCTCCGCGGGCAGGTCCAGCCCCTGGGGGATGCTGTCGAGGTCGGGGACGTAGGGGGCGTTCAGGTCCATGCTTCGATTCTATCCCTTGTCCAGAAATCGACGGATTCGGAGTCCAGGATCCGGATGGTCGAACACTTCAGAGAAGATGGCCCGTTCCCAGGCCAGGGCCGCTCCCCGCGTCAGACTCCGCTGCTGATCCTGGAGATCGCGGAGCATGTTAAGAGCGCGTAAAGATGCATGAAATGCTGTTGCCACAACCGGGATTCCGCTATCCTGGGGGCGGATCGCAGGGTCCAAGCGGATGTGGAAATCCGATGCCCGCCCCCCGGGGGCGGACATCGGTCCAGGTCTAGGCGGATTCATACCTATTTCATCCTATATCGGGGGGGTACATGGGCAAGACGGCTCAGGCGCCAGACACTTCCAGCATCTCACGGCTGGACCAGATCAAGATCAGCCAGTATTTCGGCTGCAATACGTTCAGTGAGCGCACCATGCACGAGCGGCTGCAGCGGGATGTCTACAAGGCCTACCGCCAGGCGCTCAAGCGCGGCGAGGCCCTGTCGCCGGAAGTGGCCAAGAGCGTGGCGATCGCCATGAAGGAGTGGGCCCTGGAGCAGGGCTGCACCCACTTCACCCACTGGTTCCTGCCCATGACCGGCGCCACGGCCGAGAAGCACGATGCCTTCATCGCCTGGGATGAACCCGGCACGGTCATCGAGCGCTTCAGCGGCGGCCAGCTCATCCAGGGCGAACCCGACGCCAGTTCCTTCCCCAGCGGGGGGCTCCGGGCCACCTTCGAAGCCCGGGGCTACACCGCCTGGGATCCAGCCAGCCCGGCCTTCATCATGGAAGGCCCCATCGGCAAGACCCTCTGCATCCCCACGGCCTTCATCGGCTACCACGGCGAGGCGCTGGACCACAAGGTGCCCCTGCTCCGGTCCATGGACGTGGTGTCCGCCAGCGCCAGGAAGGCCCTGAAGTTCTTCGGCGTGGAAGCCGGTTCCGTGGTGGCCCAGTGCGGTCCGGAGCAGGAATACTTCGCCGTGGACCTGGACCTGGCCCGGCAGCGGCCCGACCTGCTCTTCGCGAACCGCACCCTCCAGGGCGCCAAGCCCCCCAAGGGCCAGGAGCTCGAGGACCACTACTTCGGCAGCATCAAGGAGCGGGTCCTGGGCTTCATGCAGGAGGTCGAGCTGGAGTGCTTCAAGCTCGGCATTCCCGCCAAGACCCGCCACAACGAGGTGGCCCCCAACCAGTTCGAGATCGCCCCGATCTATGAGGCCGCCAACCTGGCGAGCGACCACAACCAGCTGCTGATGGAGATCCTGAAGGCCGTGGGCGAGCGGCACGGCCTGGCCGTCCTGCTCCACGAGAAGCCCTTCGCGGGCATCAACGGCAGCGGAAAGCACGTGAACTGGAGCCTCGCCACGGACGAGGGCCAGAACCTGCTGGAGCCCGGCCACACGCCCGAGGAGAACCTGCAGTTCCTCTACTTCCTCAGCGCCACCCTGAAGGCCATCCACACCCACGGCGGCCTCCTGCGGGCCTCCATCGCCTTCGCCGGCAACGACCACCGCCTGGGCGCCAACGAAGCGCCCCCCGCCATCATGTCGGCCTTCCTCGGGGCCCAGCTGAACCACATTCTGGATGCCATCGAAAAGGGTGATGCCGCCGATGCTTCTGTCCAGAAGATCATCGATCTGGGCATCGGCAACCTGCCGCGCATCGAGAAGGACGCCACGGACCGCAACCGCACCAGCCCCTTCGCCTTCACGGGCAACAAGTTCGAGTTCCGGGCCGTGGGCTCCAGCCAGCCCATCGCCCTGCCCCTGACGGTGATCAATGCCGCCGTGGCGGAGGCCATCGATGGCTTGAATGCCAAGCTGGAGGCCGAGCTCAAGGCCGGCAAGGAGCACAAGGTCGCCGTCATGGCCGTGGTCAAGCAGGCCATCATCGAGACCAAGGCCATCCGCTTCGAGGGCAATGGCTACTCCGAGGAATGGAAGCAGGAGGCCGAACGCCGCGGCCTGCCCCACGCCAAGGACACGGTGAGCGCCCTCCACATCTGGGAACAGCCCGCGGTCAAGGCCGTGCTCGCCAAGCCTGGCATCCTCTCCGAGGGTGAGCAGGAATCCCGCCTGCACATCCGCCACGAGGAGTACCAGAAGGTCATCAACATCGAGACCCAGGTCCTGCGCCAGATCGCCGAGACCCAGATCCTGCCCTGCGTCACCGCCGACCTCGGGGCGCGCGCCGAAAGCCTCGGCAAGCTCGCGGCCGCCGGCATCGCGGTTCCGGAGACGCTCAAGGTCGCCCTGCAGACCCAGGCCACCCTCGCGGGCGAAGCCCAGGCCCGCCTGTCGGCCATGAAGGAGGCCCTGGCGGCCGCGGAGGCCCTCGAGGACCTCCACGCCCGCACCGCGGCCTTCGGCAACCAGGTCAACCAGGCCAAGCACGCCCTCCGCGAGACCCTCGACGCCCTCGAAGAGGCCTGCGACGCCGATCTCTGGCCCCTGCCCAAGTACTGGCAGCTGCTGGCCCCCCTGGTCTAGAGCCAGACTTCCCATGAGAACGGGCCGCGCAAGCGGCCCGTTCCCCGTCCAGGTGGGCGTCTACCGGCCGAACCGGAACACCGCACTGACCTGGACCCAGGTGGCCGTGTCGAAACCGAAACCGTTGCTCCCGTTCTGGTCCACGAAGATCTGGTTGAGGGTGCCCTCCAGGGAGAACAGCTTGTTGAAGGTGTAGCCGCCACCGCCACGGATGCCGAGCTTGCCGCTCTGACTGGTGCTGTAGTAGGTGGAGTCGTTCTTGATGCTGTTGATGGAGGCCCCGGCGATGGAGTACCAGCCCTGGCGGGGGTTCTGGAAGTGGTAGACCCAGTCCGCCCCCACCTGCAGGATCTTGAAGTCGTTCTGGATGGTAAAGAAACCGTTGGCCCAATCGGAGCCCGGGAGGTCGTGGTAGCTCAACTGGGCCCTGACCTCATGGTGCGGCGTGAGGGTGAAATCCAGGTGCCCGCCCACATGGGTGCCGAAGAACTGGTTGGTCCCGCTGCCGGACTTGTCCTGGAGGTCCCCCACGGGGAGGGACAGGCCCGTGAAGACACCGCCGTTGATGTCCTGGGCGGAAAGGGTCATGCCCATCAGGGCGAGGAAGGCAGCACACATGCGACGCATGACATCTCCTGCTGGAAGGGCCCCGGGCGGGCCGCTGGCCGAAGTCTACCCAAGACTCGTCAACGGCGCAGCAGTCGAGGCGGCTACCCCTCGCGGGATTCCAGGGTGACGCCCCGCCCCGTGCGGATCCGCTCCTCGATGCGGGAGGTGCTGTGGCCGGGCAGAAAGGGGATGAGGACCAGCCGGCCGCCCCGGCCCTCCACGAGCTCGCGCCCCACCACGAGCTCCGGCGTGTAGTCGCCCCCCTTCACCAGCACATCGGGCTGGAGGGCGCGGATGAGCTCCTGCGGGGTGTCCTCGTCGAAGCGAATGACCGCGTCCACGCTGCGGAGGCCCAGCAGGACGGCGGCCCGGGCGGCCTCGTCCTGGAGGGGACGGCCAGTCCCCTTCAGCCTCGCCACCGAGGCGTCGCTGTTGAGGCCCACCACCAGGAAATCGCCCAGGGCACGGGCATCGGCCAGGTACTGGACATGGCCGGGGTGGATCAGGTCGAAGCAGCCGTTGGTGAAGCAGAGGGTCTTGGGCCGGGGGATGGCGGCGAGAAAGGCTTCAGGGCTCTGGAAGAAACGGATCGGTGACGGCATCGAAGTACCTGGATAAACTCATCGGTTCAGGGACGATTCCCGGGAGAAGTCTGCCATGCCCCTCTATGAATACCGTTGCGAAGCTTGCGGCCAGCCCGAAGAAAAGCTGGAAAGCCTCTCGGCTCCGGAGGTCCACGCCTGCGGGGCCTGCGGTGCAGCCCAGGGCATGAAGCGGCAGGTCTCCGTGGCCGCGTTCACGCTGGCCGGTGGCGGCTGGTACAAGGGCGCGGCCTCCGAACCTGCAGCCCCGGCCGCGAAGGCCGAGGCCCCCAAGAGCGGCCACGGCTGTGCGGCGGGCGGCTGCGGCTGCCCCCTCGCCGGGTGAAGCCGGGGGGGCCTCTGCTTCAAGTCACACTTGATGCGTTGACTTTCCGGGCCATTCCGATAGCCTAGATGGTTCCGGCCCTGTGGGTCGGCGCAGGATTTTCATCTGTCTGACGTTCCCCGATGCCTCTCGTTTTGGCGGAACCTCTCGGACCCAGGCCCGGAAAACCCGGTGCCTTCCTTGGAGGATGGTGTGCCTACCATCAATCAGCTGATCCGCCACGGGCGGAAGACCTTCCAGAACAAGAC
>CAIMBM010000133.1 GCA_903839205.1 uncultured Holophagaceae bacterium
ATTGAGGCTGGTGTCCGCCTTGCGGATGTCATTGTTGCCCAGCTCGGAGATGTAGAGGTTCCCCGCGGCATCGAGGAGGAGACCCTGGGGACTGGCCAGGGTGGCCGATGTCCCCTGGCCGTTGAGGCTGCCCGCGGCACCGGGGGTGGCGGTTCCCGTAGTGGGACTGCCGATGACGGTGGTGAGGTTGCCCGTGCTGAGGTTGAGGGCGCGTACCGCGTTGTTGCTGGTATCGGCGACATAGAGCGTGCTGCCGGACAGGGCCAGCCCGCCCGGAGTGTTCAATCTGGAGGTCCCGACCTTGCCGTCCACGAATCCTGCGGCTCCCTGGATGACGGGTTTGGTCGTGGAGTTATAGACAAGGCCTAACTGGGCCGTATCCCCGGCCAGGGTGCTGGTGGTGGTGGGCGTGATCATCCGGATCCGGTTGGCCTTGGACTCCGCCACATAGATGTTGCTGCTGGAGTCCATGACCATGCTGCTGATCTGGTAGAAGTAGGCGGAGGCGTTGGGCCCGTCCACGTAGCCATCGTTGCCACGATTCCCGGCATAGACCGTCAAGGCCCCGCCATTTTGCAGGTAGGTGTTGCCCTGGGCGCCACTGAGGCCGGTGATCTTGAGGACGTCCCCGTAGTACTGCTCGGAGACATACATGTTGTTGTTGCTGTCGATGATGATGCCGCTGGGAGAGTCAAGAAGATTGCCCGAAGTCCCGTAGCTGCCCATGGTCCCGGCGAAAAGGGAGACATTGGTAGCCGTGGGGGGGGTGGTGCTGGTGTTGAGGGTGATCTTCCTGATGCTGTTGTTGGTGTACTCCACCACGAAGAGGTAGGCCTGGCTCGTGGAGGAATCCACCCAGTAGGCCACAGCGTGGGGTCCCTTGAACTGGGCCTGGAGGCCCGAAACCCCATCAGTAACACCGGGAACGCCGCAGATGCCAGCCAGCGTGGACACCGCTCCCTGGGGAGTCACGACCCGGATGATGTGGTTGTTGGCGTCTGGGACATAGATGTTTCCGGCGGGGTCCCGGGCGATGTTGTAGGGGGCGTTGAACTGGGCTGCCGTGCCCGCACCATCGTGGCTGCCGCCGCCCAGTGTGACGTTGCCCGCCAGGGTGTCGAGGCCCTGGGCGGCCACCACCACGGGGCCACTGGTAGCCGAGGAAGGAACCTTGTTGGAGGCTGTGAGGGTGTAACTCTGCCTTCGCAGCGGAGTCAGGGTGTAGGAGGTCTTCCCAAGCAGGGACACGCTGCCGGTGGTGGCCGGCGAGGTGAGGGTGAAGACATCGGGCGTGCCAGCCAGAACCCAGTTGAGGGTGGTGGAACCCCCGTAGGCCACAACCCCGGCACCGGCGGATAGCTGCGTGGTGAAGGCCAGGGGCGTCTTGTCCAAGGTGACGGTCTGGGTCCCACCGCTCAGGGTGCCGCCGCCCACCAGGGTGGCGGTCAGTGTGTAGACGGTGGTCTGGGCCGGACTCACGTTGGCGCTGCCGGTGATGGAGAAGGTGGCAGGCAGGGTGGCATCGGCCGGGTTGCCCACGATGGAGATGGCGCTCACGTTGGACCCGGAGGTCCAGGAGAGGATGCTGGTGTCGCCGGGTCCGATCTTCGCCGGGCTGGGTGGATTGAAGACGATGGCAGGCTGGCCCTGCACGCTGATGTTCAAGACGGCGGTGGTGCTTCCACCGGAATTGGCGGCGGTCACCGTGTAGCTGGTCGCCGAAGTTAGGGCCGTGGGGGTTCCCGTGAGGGTGCCCAGCAAGGGGTCCAGGACCAGCCCCGCCGGAAGCGCCGGGGTCACGGTATAGCTCTGGACGGCTCCGGTGACGGTGGGGCTCTGCTTCTGGATGGCCAGACCCTGGTAGAAGGTCAGGGTCTTGGCTGGGTAGCTGAGGTTCGCCGGAGGGGTGGCGTTCACTTGGACGGTCGCCGTCTGGGTGGCCACCACGGGTGTATTGGCGGGATTGGTTACCTTGCACTGGAGCTGCAGGTTCTGGGCACTGCCATCGATATTGGCACTCCCCGCCGTGAAGGTGATGGCAGGCTTGCTCGCGTCCGAAGTGATGACGCAATTGCTTAGGGAGGTCCACTGGAACGTGGTTCCCGGCGCATTGACGCTGACATCACTAGGCACGCTGGCCGCGAGTCCGGTCGTGTTGGCGATGGCCGCCGTCGGGGCGGTGATGGTGGCGTTGGGAGGCGGGACCACCGTGAGGGTGGAGCTCTGGCTGGCGACGTGGCCGGCCGCGTCCGTGACCGTCAGTGTGTAGGTCGTGGTGGCGGAGGGTGTCAGATTGACGGGGACCCCTGACAGCATGGGCAGGTTGCCCGGACTGAGGACTGCGCTCCCACCCGTGGCCGCGTAGTTGGCCATGAGGTACGTGGTGCCGGCATTGGCGGTCATGGTCCAGGCCGGGGCGCCGCCCTTGGCCACCCAGGCGGTGGTGGGCGTGGCCAGGTCCTCGAAGGTCAGCCCGGAAATCGCGGGCACCTGGCTGTCGGCCTTGTCCTGGGCCTTCTGGGTGCACCCCATGTGGAGCAGGGGCAGAGCCGCCAGCAACCCCACGACCAGGATCGAGGCAAGGGGGCGGGGACCGTTTCTGAAATTCATCGCATTAGGCATGCATCCTCCTGGAGATTCGGAAGGTCATTGGATGGGTTTCCATGGACATGGGGGGGCCTAGAAGGCCAGCTTGACGTTGAACTGGACTTCCCGGGAGTGCTGGTCCAGGCCATTGATCTGGCGGAACCAGGGGTTGACCGGGCTCGTGGGGGACGTGGCGTAGGTCAGGTCGCCCTGACCGGCACTGGTCACCGTCTGGTTGGCCCAGTTGAAGACGTTGAACACCTGGGCCGATACATCCATTCGCAGGTCATGGCCCAGGAAGAAGGCACGAGTGAGGGCCAGGTTGAAGGTCTTGCTGTAGGGCTGGCGCATGGAGTTGCGGCCACCCATGGCAGAGTCGTTGTAGAGGTTGTCGCCGTTGATGTCGTTGTAGTAGGCCGGGGTGAGGGGCAGGCCGCTGGTCCAGGTGAAGGTGCCCGAGACGAAGACCCCGTAGAAGGGGGGCAGCTTGCCCGTGAGCACGACCCGCAGGGGCGTGTCGTTGTCGCTCCGGTAGAGCTTGAGGGGACTCGAGGGATCCACGGGGCTTCCAGAAAGGCTGCCGGCCGTCACGTTCTCATTGGAGTTGCTGTCCCGGGAACTGGACAGGGTGATGCTGCTGTTGAAGGCGAAGCCGGTGGAACTCACCTTGTTCAGTTCGAAGGAGATGTTCTTGTACTCGCCGATGCCGTCATATTTCGAGAGGTAGACATCCCCGAAGGCGCTCAGGTTCAGGGTGCGGCCATTGACCACCGCGTGACCAGGTCTCGCAGCGGACCCGGCGAACAGGTTCGAGTTGGGTGTGTAACCCTCATTGTAGAAGTTGCCCGAAGTCGCCGAGCCCTGGATCAGGTTGATGTTCTCCCAGTACTGCAGGTGGTAGGTCCGCGAGAACATCCCCTTGACCTTGAACACGTAGCCCCTGCCGAGGTCCTGTTCCAGTTCGAGGCTGGCGCGATGGGCCTGGGTCTCCCGGGCCCGGGGGTCAATGACAGAGGCCACCACGGTGGTCGCGGGAAGGCCCTGCAGTACGGAAGGACTCAGGGTGGTCAGCTGCCCGTTCTGGATCAGGTTGGAGGCGCTCAGCTGAGCCCCGTTCGAGAAGAGGCTCGGGTAGCCCGAAAAGGTGACCTTGTAGGCCAGCAGGTTGATGCCATTGTTCATGAAGGAACTGGCCACGTTCTGGGCGTTGTTGGGGTTGCTGAACAGACCGAAGCCGCCCCGCAGCACGGTCCGGTTGTCGCCGAAGACATCGAGGGCGAAGCCGAAGCGCGGGTCCAGGCTGCCATTGTCGGGCATGTGGTCCAGGCCCTGCAGTGCGGAGTTGGTGACCGGGTTCCCGCCCCACATCTCGCGGGTGTACCGAAGGCCCGCGGACAGGGTCAGCCGCTTGCCCATGAACCCGTTGTAGGAACCCTGGATGAAGGTCGCGAACAGCTTCTCCCCGAAATCCGCCACCCCGTTGAGCGCCGAGTAGTCCTGGTAGTAGGTGATGGTGTTGGTACCGGTGAGGGTGTTGTTGTACCAGGCATTCACCGTATCCCAGGTGTTGAAGTCGATTTCGCCACGAGCATCGGGGTAGAACTGGTTCTTGAAGTGGATCCACTGCCAGTCGATGCCGCCCTTGACGGTCCAGTCCCCGTTGACGTAGGTGGCGGTGTCCATCAGCTGGTGGGTGGTCTCATCGGTCCGACGGGGGTCGATGTAGTAGCCCCCCGTGCTGAACCCGGGCAGACCAAGGGAGGGGAGGGTGCTGTTGGGCGTGGTGGGCCGGCTCTCGGATGCCAACTGGAAGCGGGCATCGTTGATGATGTAGGGGCCGAGGGTGGATTCCCACTCGGCCACCCAGCTGGTGCTGCCGAACTTCATGGTGCTTTCGGCGGAGTAGGCCCGGTTCGACTGCCTCACCCCGGCATAGATGTCGTTCAGGCCTTTGTACTCCTGGGAGTTCATGCGCAGGGAGGCGTGGTTCTCCGTGTTGACGGCCCAGTCCAGGCGGGCCAGCAGGGTCCAGTGTTTCTGGTCATCGGTCCAAGGCGTGCTGATTTCCTGGTTGATCGTGGCGCCGTTGTTAGCGGAGGACATCCCCCCCATGCCGCCGGGGCCCGTAAAGATGTTATAGGCCGCCACAGTGCTGCCATTGGCGATGGGAGAGACGCCCGGTACGCTCTGGGTGCTGGCATGGATGTAGTCCACGTTGACGAAGTAGTGGAGGACGTCCTTGATGATGGGGCCGCCCACATTGCCCGCGTACTCCTTCTGGGAGAACTGCCGGTTCAGGGATGAGGGCGTATTGATGACGCCCGTGGGATCGAAGGGCACCGGCTTTTCCCGGGCGACGAGCGAGCTGGGCCTGATCTGGGTGGCCACCATGCCCGTGAACTCATTGGTGCCGGTCTTGGTGACGGCATTGATGATGCCGCCGGAGGCGTTGCCATACTGGCAGTCGTAGGCGTTGGTGATGACCTGCAGCTCGCGGATGGAGTCCAGGCCGAAGGAGAAGGGGATGCGGGTGCCGCCCCGCTGCTCGCCGGCGAACTGGGAATTGAAGCTGGCGCCATCGATCATGAGGTTGTTCTGCACGCCGCGGTTGCCGTCCACCGCCGTGCGATAGCCCTGGGAGTTGGCCACCGCGCCCGGCGTCAGCTGCACCAGGTCCGTGAAATTCCGGCCGTTCAGGGGCACCGCCGACACCATGTCCGGCGAGACCGAGCTGAAGGAATTGATCTGCTGGGCGTCTACCGCGGAGGCCTGGGCGACCACCGTCACCTCGGCGCTCGCCTCCTTGGAATCCAGGGTGAAATTCAGGCTGACGGATTCCCCGAGGCTCACCCTCAGGCGGCTGCTTCGCGCCGTCTGGAATTTGCCGCTCGTGACCGTTGCCTCGTAGTTCCCCACGGGCAGCAACCCGATGAGGTAGAGCCCGTGCTCATCGGTCACCGCGGTGCGCATGAAGCCCGTGTCCAGGTTCCGAATGGTGACCTTGGCGCCGGCGATCGCAGCGGAACTGTGGTCCTTCACCACGCCCCGGATGGCGCCGGCGGTGTCACTGGTCTGGGCGGCAGCAACCATGCAGGCCAGCGCAGTGAGGACGAGTGTGCTTGATCGGCGGAAATTCATCGAGGCTCCTTGCCCGCGAGGGCGAACACAGAGGATGGGGGCCCGTTCACGCGCCGAGAGACTCACGGAAACGCGACAGCCCCGCCCAGGTGGAAATGGAAGAGCGGAATGGAGGATCAGATCGGCCTTGACCGGAATCTGAAACCGATTGATCTGCCATCATTCTCCTTCATTGACCCCGGTATCCATGATGAAGATCACGTTACGGTAGTGAAACATTGCTGCATTTGTAATTAATGGAGTGTCCCCCGCAGAATCCCAGCAGAGCTAGGCAGTTACTGCTTTCAGGCCCAATGGGTGACTTGATTTTTACTTTCATTTCCAAGATAAACCGAGCCCCGCACCGGACTGGCTCACCCGGGTGCGGGGCTCGGCGCAGCAGTCGAAGACCGGTGCGAGCAGACCTACTTCTTGGCGTTCCTGGGGGTGCCATCCTTCTCCAGGTACTTGCCCGGCTCCTTCTCGAGCTTGGTGTCGCAGCCGGCGCAGCAGAGGTAGTACTCCCGGCCCTGGACCACGACCTTGGGGCTCTTGCCGGGCGTGACCTTGTTGCCCAGGACGGGGCAGATCGTGTTGGTGGCGGGTTTGGGGGCTGGCGTGGCCAGGACGGCGAGGGCGAGCAGGGGTGCGAGCATGGTGGCTCCTTTAGGTGGTTGCGGGTCAGCTCAGGCTTCTACGGAAGTCTGAGCACAGGAAGGAAGAGAGCGCCTCTTCCAGAAGAAATAGATCGAGGGATAGACCAGCAGTTCCAGCAGGAAGCTCGTGGCGAGGCCGCCCACCATGGGGGCCGCGATGCGCTTCATGACGTCGGCGCCGGTGCCGGTGCTCCACATGATGGGCAGCAGCCCAATGAAGG
>CAIMBM010000134.1 GCA_903839205.1 uncultured Holophagaceae bacterium
CAAATGACTGATCCTTTACAAACGGTCAAGCTTCGTCCATACTTATATGTATACGAGCGGGTCCATTAAATACGACGCCTTAATCTATTAAATCTTCTGGAGTCCGATGACGTCCCCCTTCCATCCCACCAACTGGAGTCAGGCCTGCGTGTCGTGGATCCACGAGATCCAGATCGCCTTCGACCCCCCAGCCCCGGTGGAACCTGGCAGAGGCGGGATCCTTCGGCTCATGCGCTGGAGCACCCCCCGCGTGGCGACCCTGGTCGCCCTCAGTTTCACCATCCATTGCACCCGGCCCCCGGGCTCCCTTCCCCTGGCCCAGACCGGCTACCGGAACGGAACCCCCTCCCAGGAGGGGCAGGCCTACCTGGAAGAGGGTATTGCCAGCTGGTATGGCGGGAATGATGACGGATTCGCCGGAAGACCTACGGCCAGCGGTGAAATTTTCGACCCCGACCAATACACCTGCGCTCACCGCACGCTCCCCCTGGGCAGTTTCGTGGAAGTCGAGAACCTGGATAACCACCGGCGGGTCGTCCTGCGCGTGAACGACCGAGGTCCTTTCATGAAGGGCAGGATTCTGGACCTCTCCAAGCGAGGAGCCCAGGAACTGGGCATTGTGGGTCAGGGGACCTCCAGGGTCCGCCTACGATCCGTCGATGCCATGGGCCTTCCCACCACCCTGGACCTGGCTGCAAGTCAGGCGAATCCCTTTGTCATACAGGTGGCTTCACTTTCAGATCCCAATAATATTGATGCACTTACAAACGAACTTGAGAATACCTTCGGCATTGTCACCCTTCAAAATGCCATCACCCGAAGTGGCTTGTCCGTGAAGCGTGTCCGCGTGGGCAGCTACACCACCCGCCAGGACGCCGAACAGGCCGCCGAAAGAATCGCCAAGCTCCTGAAGGACCGCGGTGTCGAACCCTTCATCACCCGCCAGCGCTGATTCCCTGCACCCCTTCCTGGTCATTCCGGCCGGAGGCCGGGGCTTGCGGATGGGAGGGGGACTCCCCAAGCAATTCAGGGACTGGGATGGGCGGCCGCTGCTCCAGGTGACCGTGGAGGCCTTCCTGGCCCCAGGCATGCCGCCCCTGGCCGGCATCGCCCTGGCCGTTCCCGAGACCCACCTGGAGGAGGCCCGCACCTGGTCCTTCGAGGTGCCCTGCACGGTCGTGCCCGGCGGCGCCACCCGGCAGGAATCGGTGTGGCTGGCACTCCGGACCCTGCCCGGCAGGCCCCTCGCCCCCGTGATGATCCATGATGCCGTGAGACCCTTCCCGCCGGCCGCCCCGCTCTGGGAGGCGCTCGAGGCGCTCAACCTGTTTGACGGCGTCCTGCTGGGCGAAGCCTCCACGGATACCCTCAAACGGGTGGACCGGCTGGGCCGGGTGCTGCGCACTGAGCCGAGAGAGGAATTCTACCGGGCCCAGACCCCGCAGATCGCGCGGCTCAGCACCTGGCTCCATGCCTTCCGGGCCGCCGAAGAGGATGGCTTCGTGGGCACGGATGACGTGTCCCTGCTCGAGCGCCTGGGTCTGGCCGTGAAGCTCATCCCCAGTCCCAGTTCCAATCTGAAGCTCACCACCCCCGAGGACTGGCAACGGGCTCGCCCCCAATGACCACAGGGTGTGGTGATGTGACCTACAGCCCTCATCGGCTTGTGCCTATCCAAATATTGAAATGATTTAGCTAAAATAAAGGCACGAAACTGGCTAGTAATGTAGCGAGGCCCCACCATGCCCCGCTGCACCACACCCCAGACCCTCAGCCGCGAGATCCAGATCTCGGGCCGGGGTCTGCATGGCAACCGCCCCTGCTCCGTGCGCCTGGTGCCCGTGGCGAACCCCTCGGGGCTGGTCTTCGTCCACACGCCTACCGGGACCGAGATCCCCGCCCGGGCCGAGCTGGCCGGTGATCTCGTCCTGGCCACCACCCTGCTGAAGGAGGGTGTGCGGCTCCAGACCGTCGAGCACCTGCTGTCCGCCCTGGCCGGCCTGGAGGTGGAGCATCTCCGCATCGAGGTGGATGCCGAGGAACTCCCCATCCTCGACGGCAGCGCCGCCCCCTGGGTGGATGCCATCCTGCAGGCGGGCATCCAGGCCCTCGAAGGCCGCCGGCGCTTCATGAAGATCACGCGGCCCGTGGAGATCCGGGATGGGAACCGCTGGATCCGCACCCTCCCCTTCGACGGCCTGCGCCTGCGCTACGTCATCGATTTCCCCATCCCCGCCCTGGGCCGCCAGAGCCGCGAACTGAGCCTCACTCCGGACAAGTACCGCCGTGAACTGGGCTCCGCCCGCACCTTCTGCCTGGCCCAGGAGGTCGACCAGCTGCGAGCCCGCGGCCTGGCCCTGGGCGGCAGCCTCGAGAACGCCGTGGTCTTTGCCGCCGACGGCCCCCTGAACGACTCCCTCCGCTACGAAGACGAGGCCGTGCGGCACAAGATGCTCGACCTGGTGGGCGACCTGGCCCTTCTGGGCGCGCCACTGCTGGGCCTCGTGGAGGCCCATGCGGCCGGCCACGCCATGCACGTGGCCCTGGTCAAGGCGATCCTCGCGGACCCCAGCTGCTGGGAGTGGACCGAAGAAGCCGAATCTGCCGAGGTGCGGTTCTTCTTCCAGCCCCTGGTGGCCCAGCCGGCCTGAGGTCCGACTGGCCCAGTAGCCCGGGGCCTGAATTTCAGCTTGCGGCCTCTCCCCGGAAGCTGGCAGGATGAACATTCCACCCGAGAGGTGCATAGGTGTTACTTCATCTCCATCACTGACCTGACCAAGCG
>CAIMBM010000135.1 GCA_903839205.1 uncultured Holophagaceae bacterium
ATCTCGTGGCCTTCACGGGTTTCCTGGTGGCCCTTGCCTGGCCCATGATGAGCCTGGGCTGGTCGGCGAACCTGTTCCAGCGGGCCCGGGCTGGACAGGAACGCCTGAGCGAACTGCTCCACAGTCCCGAGCAGCCTCTGCCCCCCGCCGAGCCCATCGCCCTGCCGGGCGTTCCGGCGGCCCTCCGCCTGGAAGGCGTGGTCCACCGCTTCGAGACTGGGCGGGGCCTGGGACCCCTGGACCTGGACCTGGCCCCCGGCGACAGCCTGGCCGTGGTGGGCGGCATCGGCTCCGGGAAGACCCTCCTCCTGCAGGTGCTGGCGGGGCTGCGCGAACCCCAGGAGGGCAGGGTCCTACTGGACCACGAGCCCCTGTCCGAGGCCTGCATTCGCCGTCACTGGGCGGGGCTCGGCTGGGTGCCCCAGGAGGCCTTCCTCTTCTCGGACACGCTGCGCGGGAACCTGGCCATGGGACGGCCCGGGGCCACCGAAGCGGAGATCCTGGAAATCGCCCGGGTCGTGACCCTGGACGAGCTCATCCGCCGGCTGCCCGAAGGGCTGGACACCGTGGTCGGGGAGCGGGGCGTGGCCCTCAGCGGCGGGGAGCGGCAGCGCACGGCCCTGGCCCGGGCCCTGCTGCGCAGGCCGCGCCTGCTGCTGCTGGATGACGCGCTGTCCGCGGTGGACGCGGAGACCGAAAGCCGCATCCTGGAGAACCTCCGGTCCTTCCTCGGCACCTCCACCCTGGTCCTCGCCACCCATCGGGTCTTCGTGGCGGAGACCTGCAGCCGGGTCCTCGTGCTCAAGGAGGGCCGGGCCGTGCAGCTGGGCACGCCGGAGGCGCTGGCCGACCAGCCGGGCCCCTTCGCCCGCCTGAGGCGGCTGCAGAGCCTGGAGCGGGAGCTGGTCCGGGGAGGGCGATGAAGGCCCTGTCCCTCGACCGCCAGGTGGTGGCGCGGGCCCTGGTCCTGGCCCTCTCGGCCTGGGTGGCCTTCGCCATCGCGGCCCTGTACCACATCCACAACCCCTACTGGGCGGCCATGCCCGTCTGGGTGGTGGCCCAGTCCTCCAGGGGCGTGGTGCTGGAGCGGGCCCTGTTCCGGGTGCTGGGCACCCTGGTGGGGGCCCTGGCCGGGTTCGCCATCCTCCAGGTTCCGGCCTCTCCCTACACGCAGTTCGCCCTGCTGGGCCTGTGGATGGCCGCCAGCGGGGGCCTCACCCATGTCCTGCGCGGCGTCCACGGCTACGGGGCCCTGCTGGCGGGGGTCACGGCGGCCATCGTCATCATCCCGGCCGTGCTGGCCCCCGGGACCTCGCTGAGCCTCGCCACGGCGCGGGTGGAGTGCACGCTCATCGGCGTGGTGGTGGCGACGGTGTTCATCGGGCTGGCGACTCCCCGGTCGCCCAGCCAGACTTTTTTCGCCCAGATGCGGCGCCTGTCCGGGGATGCCGTCGCCTTCGCCGCCCGGGTCCTGCGCGACGGGGCCGCCGACCTGGGGGCCGAGCAGCGCAGGCTCCTCGGCGAGATCAGCGAGGTCGAGGCCTCCTCCCGCCTGATCCTGGCCGGCTCCTTCGAGGGCTACCGCCGCCTGCACGACGTGGATTCGCTGGTGGTGGGCTCCCTGGCGGTCATGAGCACCGCCCTGGCCCTGCGGCCGGAACCGCCCCTTCCAGGTCCGCTGGACGGTGAACTGGCCCACCAGCTGGAGCAGGTGGCTGAGCAGCTTCGGCAGGAGCCCGGACCGGCACCCGGGGCCCCTTTCAACCTGTCCGGGGCAAGGCCAGGGAGCGAAGGGCTGGTGAGCGCCCTGGTCCGCATCCTCGAAGCCAACCGGGCCCTCGGACGGCCCCTCCAGGCCTCGACGCTCCGGCCTTTCCGCCGCCGACTGGCGGTCCTCGCGCCCCACCGGGAATGGTTGCAGGCCGGGCGCACGGCCTTGGCCGCGGGCCTGGCCACCTTCCTGTCCGCGGCCCTGGCCCATGCCTCGGGGTCGCCCCTGGTGGTCCAGGCCGCCATTGGGGTGAGCATCTTCTCGCTGGTGCTGGGCTCCCTGGCTCTGCCCCAGCAGATCGCCCCCAAGCTGTTGACCGGGGTGGTGGGCGGCGTCCTCCTGGCGCTGTTCTACCGTCTCGCGGTGCAGCCCGCCCTCGGCTCGACCGCAGGACTGCTGCTGTCGCTGGCGCCCTTCCTGCTGCTGGGCGGACTCCTGCGGGCCCATCCCCGCACGGCCATTGCCGGTGTGGACGCCAACATGTGCTTCCTGCTGGCCAGCCAGGCCGGCACCACGGCGGTGGCCAGCACCCTGGATGTGGTCGGCGGCGGAGCGGCACTGGCCACGGCGGCGGCCCTGGTGGCCGGCGCCTACATCCTGATGCCGCGCAGCTCGGTCAGGCAGGCGGAGGAGGCTGTGGAGAGGATCCGGCGGGACCTGCTCCGGATGGTCGAGTCCGATCCCGGCGACGCCTTCGAGGTTTGGCGCGCACGGGGCTCCCGGCAGGTTCTGCGGCTCTCCCTGCACCTGGGCCGCTCGAAGGACCTGGGGGAACGCTGGCCCAGGGGCATGCTGGCGGTGCTGAGCCTGGGCCATGCCATCGAAGCCCTGCATCAGCTCCCCTCCTCCGGTGGGGACCCCTTGAAGACCGAAGCCATCGCCGCCCTCCGGGGCCTGGCGGGAGACCCCATTCGAACGGCGGGGACGCTCCGGGGCCTGGCCGCCACCCGGCCCGAGGCGTCCCTCCGTCAGCTGCTGCTGGACCTGGCACGGGGGCTCGAAGCCTCGAGCGACCTGCTGACCTTCGGACGAGCCGAGCGCGCAGAAGGTTGATCAGGAGCCTTCGCGGAAGGTCACCTTGTTGATCTCGGCAAAGGTCGTGACCCCTGACCTCACCTTCTCGATGGCGCTCTCGCGGAGGAACTGCATGCCGCCCCGGCGGGCGGCGGCCTTCACCTCGCGGACCGGGGCCCGCTGGACGAGCAGTTCCCGGATCTCGTCGTTGAGGCCCATGAACTCGATGATGGCCTGGCGGCCCCGGAAGCCGGTGCCGTGGCAGTCCACGCAGCCCACGCGGTCGAAGAGGGTGGCGCTGCGCAGCCAGGCCTCGTCCACCCCGTTCTCCTCCAGCTCCGCGGGGGTCGGGATGGGGGCCGGGCGCTTGCACTTGGGACAGAGCACCCGGATGAGGCGCTGGGCGAGGATGCAGTTGAGGGAGGACACGAAGTTGTAGACCTCGACGCCCATGTGCTGGAAGCGGCCCAGCACGTCCAGCACATTGTTCGCGTGGACCGTGGTGAAGACCAGGTGGCCGGTGAGGGCTGACTGGATGGCGATCTGGGCGGTCTCGGGGTCGCGAATCTCGCCCACGAGGATCTTGTCGGGGTCGTGGCGGAGGATGGACCGCAGGCCCAGGGCGAAGGTGAGGCCCTTCTTCTCGTTCACGGGGATCTGGGTGACCCCTTCGAGCTGGTACTCGACGGGGTCCTCGATGGTGATGATCTTGTCCTCGGGGGCCTTGATCTCGCTGAGCACCGCATAGAGGGTGGTGGTCTTGCCGGAGCCCGTGGGGCCCGTCACGAGGAACATCCCGTAGGGCTCGCGGGCGAAACGGCGCAGCCGCTTCAGCTCATGGTCGGAGAAGCCCAGGATCTCGAGGGTCAGGGTCTGGAACTCCTCGGTGAGGTTCTCCTTGTCGAGGATGCGGATCACCGCGTCCTCGCCGTGGATGGTGGGCATGATGCTGACGCGGAAGTCGATGGCCCGGCCGCGCACCTTGAGCTTGAAGCGGCCGTCCTGGGGCTTGCGCTTCTCGGCGATGTCCAGTTCGGACATGACCTTGATGCGGCTGATGATGGGCGAGGCGAAGCGCCGGTCGATGGGCTCGGCGGCGGGGTAGAGGCTGCCGTCGATGCGGTACTTGATCTGGAAGCC
>CAIMBM010000136.1 GCA_903839205.1 uncultured Holophagaceae bacterium
ATGCCCATCGCCTGCATGGTGACCCTCCGTGGCACCCGCATGTGGGAGTTCTTCGACCGCCTCGTGACCCTGTCCCTTCCCCGGGTCCGCGATTTCCGCGGCGTCCCCACGAAGTCCTTTGATGGCCGCGGTAACTACACGCTTGGCCTCAAGGACCAGCTGATCTTCCAGGAGATCGACTACTCCCGCGTGGACAAGATGAAGGGCATGAACATTACGTTCGTGACCACCGCCGCCAACGACACCGAAGCGCGGGCCCTTCTTGCCCACCTCGGTATGCCCTTCCGCAAGTAGCCAAGGAGATCATACCGATGGCCAAGATTTCCAAAATCGTCAAGGATGCGCGCAAGCCCAAGTTCTCGACCCAGCATCGCAATCGTTGCAAGTGCTGCGGCCGGCCCCGGGGTTATATGCGCAAGTTTGAACTTTGTCGTCTGTGCTTCCGCAAGTTCGCCCTGAATGGCGAGCTGCCGGGCGTCCAGAAGTCCAGCTGGTAAGGAGAGGGGACCATGAATACCGATCCCATCGCTGACTACCTCACCCGCATTCGTAACGGCATCATGGCCGGACACGATGCCGTGGTGGTGCCCTCCTCCAAGATCAAGGCCGGTCTCTGCGGCATCTTGAAGCAGGAAGGCTACATCCATTCCTTCAAGCAGGTGGAGCATGAGGGCCGCGAGTACCTCATCGTCAACCTTAAGTACGTGAAGGACAAAGAGAACGTGATCCACGGCCTGCGCCGCGTGTCCCGTCCCGGCCTGCGCATCTACTCCGGCGCCCAGGAGATTCCCGAAGTCCATGGGGGTCTCGGCATCGCCATCCTGTCCACCCCGAAGGGTCTCCTGACGGGCAAGGACGCTCGGAAGCAGAATGTGGGCGGCGAAGTCCTCGCCCACGTCTGGTAACCCATCCTGAAATGGGCGGACCCTCCGCCCTCATCTAAGGAATCCATCATGTCTCGAATCGGAAAGAAGCCCGTGACGCTGCCCAAGGGCGTGAAGGTCACAGTCACCGGGTCCGAGGCCGTCGTCGAGGGCGCCAAGGGCAAGCTCAGCTGCCCGATCCCCGCCGGGATCACGCTCGACGTGCAGGCCGACTCCGTAGTGCTCAGCCGCGTCAACGACGAGCCCCAGAACCGGGCCTTCCACGGCCTCACCCGGGCCCTCCTGGGCAACGCCGTCGCTGGCGTCACCGAGGGCTGGAAGAAGGAACTTGATATCGTCGGCGTAGGCTACAAGGCCGCCATGGACGGCGCCAAGCTCCGCCTGGAGCTGGGCTACAGCCACCCCATCAACTACGAGGCCCCCGCGGGCATCCAGATGGCCGTCGAGAAGACCACGCACATCGTCGTGACCGGCATCGACCGGCAGTTGGTGGGCCAGGTCGCTGCCGACATCCGGAAATTCCGCAAGCCCGAGCCTTACAAGGGCAAGGGCGTCATGTACACCGGCGAAGTCATCCGCCGCAAGGCCGGCAAGACCGGGAAGTAAGGGGAACCCATGGCGAACGATATCGAACTCCGACGCAACAAGGTCAAGGCCCGCATCCGCGGCCGCGTGAGCGGGACGCCCGAGCGGCCCCGCCTCACCATCTACAAGAGCCTGAAGCGCATCTATGTGCAGGCGGTGGACGACACCCAGGGCATCACCCTGGCGTCCGCAAGCAGCCTGGAGAAGGATCTGCGCGCTTCGCTGAAGAACGGCGCCAACATCGAGGCCGCGAAGGCCGTCGGCGCCAGCATTGCCGCCCGCCTGAAGGAGAAGGGCATCACAGCCGTGGTGTTCGACCGGAACGGCTACGTCTACCACGGCCGCGTCAAGGCGCTGGCTGACAGCGCCCGCGAAGCCGGGCTTCAGTTCTAGGGGATGACCATGGCGATTGCAGAGCAGAAAGACAACAAGGAATCCCGCAACTCCGAAGCCGGGGAATTCAAGGACCAGGTCATCTACGTGGGCCGGGTCACCAAGGTGGTGAAGGGGGGCAAGAACTTCTCCTTCTCCGCGCTGGTGGTCGTGGGCGACGGCAATGGCAAGGTCGGCTTCGGTCTCGGCAAGGCCCTCGAAGTGCCCTCCGCCATCAAGAAGGGCATTGAGAGCGCCAAGCGCAACATGATCAGGGTCCCCCTCTCACCGAACGGCAGCCTGCCGCACCCGGTGACGGGCATCTTCGGTTCCGGCAGCGTGCTGCTGAAGCCCGCCCCCGAGGGCACCGGCATCATCGCCGGCGCCGCGGTGCGCGCGATCATGGAGGCCGCCGGCATCCACAACGTGATGACGAAGAGCCTGGGCTCCTCCAACCCCCACAACGTGGTTCGCGCCACCTTTGAGGGCTTGAAGGAACTCATGGATCCCTACACGGTCCTGACCAATCGGGGCCTGGATCAGGCGGAGGCTTAACATGTCGCAGTTCATCGGCAAGCAGGTGGTGCTGACCCTCAAGCGCTCCATCATCTGCACCACTCCCAAGCACCGCGCCTTCATGCAGACCCTCGGTCTGAAGCGGCCCGGCGATACCCGCGAATGCGAATACACCCCCAACGTCCACGGGATGGTCAAGCTGGTTC
Organism: uncultured Holophagaceae bacterium; assembly: GCA_903839205.1. GTDB lineage: Bacteria > Acidobacteriota > Holophagae > Holophagales > Holophagaceae > Geothrix. The sequence continues at coordinate 2,564 of CAIMBM010000136.1, forward strand.
CCCATCTCATCAGCGTTCAGGTGAAGGGGTAGACCATGAAGCTCAACGAACTCAGGCCCGCAGAGGGCGCCACCAAATCCCGCAAGCGGCTCGGCCGGGGCAAGGGCTCAGGCCTAGGCAAGACCTCAGGCCGCGGTGAGAAGGGCCAGAAATCCCGGTCCGGCTACCGCAGCAAGCGCGGCTTCGAGGGAGGCCAGATGCCCCTCGTCCGCCGTCTGCCCAAGCGCGGCTTCACCAACATCTTCGCACCCGAGACCAAGGAGATCACCCTCAGCCTCATCTCCATCCACTTCAAGGATGGCGAGACGGTCACGCTCGAGGCCCTCCGCGAGAAGAAGCTCGTCAACTCCCGCGTGGAGAAGATCGTGGTGCTGGCCAGCGGCGAACTCACCACCAAGGTGAATGTCGTCGCCGACCGCATCACCAAGGGCGCCCGCCAGGCCATCCTGGCCAAGGGCGGCACCATCCAGGAGCCTGCCGCGAAGTCTGCCGAGTAACCGGCCGATGAATCGCCTCAGGAGTCTCTTCGCCAACCCGGAGCTGCGCAAGCGGCTCCTCTTCACCCTGGTACTCCTGGCGGTCTACCGCCTGGGCGTGCATGTCAGTGTGCCCGGGGTGAATGCCGAAAACCTGCAGGTCGCCCTCCGGCGCGGGGGTGGTGGGGGTCTGTTCGACGTCGTGGACCTCTTCTCCGGCGGTGCCTTCAAGAAGTTCTCCGTGTTTGCCCTCGGCATCGCCCCCTACATCACGGCCAGCATCGTGTTCCAGCTAATGGGAGCCGTGGTTCCCTACCTGGACAACCTCCAGAAGAAGGAAGGCGAATCGGGGCGGAACAAGATCAACCAGTGGACCCGCTACATGACGGTGCTGCTCGGATTCGTCCAGGGGATGGGGCTCTCCTCCTTGGCCATGAGCCAGAATGCACCCGGCCTCGAGGTCGTCACCTCCACGATCTCCCCGACCGCCTTCCGCCTGCTGGCGGCCTTCACCCTGGCGGTGGGAGCCCTCTTCGTCATGTGGATCGGCGAGCAGATCACCGAGCGCGGCATCGGCAACGGCGCCAGCCTCCTGATCTTCGCCGGCATCGTGGCGGGCCTGCCCCAGGCCCTGACCACCCTCACGGTGATGATCACCCAGTCGCTGCGGAACGCACCGAACGTGCCCCCTCCCGGCATCTTCATCCTGCTCATCGCGGCGATGACGGTGGTGCTGCTGGCCGTGGTGCTGGTGGAGAACGCCTACCGGCGCATTCCCATCCACTACGCCCGCCGGGCCGACTCGGCCGGCATGTCCAGTCAACGCAGTTCTTATATGCCACTGAAGGTGAACACGGCCGGCGTGATGCCCGTCATCTTCGCCAGTTCGGTGATCTTCTTCCCGGCGACCATCGCCCAGTTCACCCGCTGGGAATGGCTGGCCAAGGGGGCCTCCTACCTCAGTCCGCAGACGCATTTCTGGATCTACACGCCCGTATTCGTGGGCGTCACGGTCTTCTTCTCGTTCTTCTACACCAGCATCGTCTTCAATCCCGACGAGACTGCCGAGAACATGAAGCGCTCCGGGGGGTACATCCCGGGCATCCGGCCCGGCAAGGAGACCAGCATCTTCATGGACAGCATCCTGTCCAAGCTGACCTTCGCGGGAGCCATCTATCTGGCCATCGTCTCGATCGTGCCGCTGCTCATTACCAACAACATACCTGGCCTCAATTTCTACTTCGGCGGGACCAGCCTGCTGATCGTGGTGGGCGTGGCCATGGATACGGCGGCCCAGATGGAGAGCCTGCAGGTCATGCGCCGCTACGACGGCTTCCTTGAGAAGGGCCGCATCCGCGGGCGCTCCACCCGTGGAGGTGCCGCTTGACCCTCACCGCGAACATCCTTCTCGGGGCCCCGGGCTCCGGGAAGGGCACCCAGGCCAAGCGCCTGGTGGAAACATTCTCTTTGACTCACCTGTCAACCGGTGACATTCTGAGAGATGCCGTCTCGAAAGGGACGGAGATCGGCCAGAAGGCGAAAGCCATCATGGCCGAGGGAAAACTGGTGGACGACGACACCGTCAACGGTCTGGTCTTTGCGCGGCTGCTGGACGAGACCTCTGATGTGCTGTTCGACGGCTACCCACGCACCCTTCAGCAAGCTCAGGCTTTGGAAGACTTCCTCTCCTCCAAGCGCATGAAGGTCGGGCACGTGGTTCTGGTCGATGTCCCCCAGGAGGTGCTGGAGGCCCGTGTGGTCGGTCGGCGCGTCTGCAGCAACAACGCCTGCGGCGCCATCTACCATATGGAATCCAAGGCCCCCAAGCTAGCCGGTGTCTGCGACCTGTGTGGAAGTCCCCTGAAGCACCGTTCCGACGACACCTCTGAGGCTTTCAAGAGCAGGATGGGCGAGTTCAACTCGACCTTCCA
>CAIMBM010000137.1 GCA_903839205.1 uncultured Holophagaceae bacterium
GAGCTTCCAATGGGAATTGCCATGACCCTCCGCACTGCTCTCATCATGGTTCTGGTCGCCGCCTCGGCCCTTGCGGCCCCACCAATGGGCCCCGTCGGAAAGTGGAAGACCTACGACGACAAGACCGGGGCCCTCCATGGGCTGGTGGAGATCACCGAGGAACAGGGAGTGTTGAAGGGCCGGATCCTGAAGTCCTATGACCCGCTGAAGCCGAATCCCACTTGTGATCTGTGCGAGGGGGAGCGGCAGGGCCAACCGGTCCTGGGCATGGTGTTCCTGTGGGGCCTGACCAGGCAGGGTGAGGAGTTCAAGGGCGGGTACATCCTCGATCCCGACAACGGCAAGGTCTACAAGGCCAAGCTGCGGGTGGACGGGGGTGGCCACAAGCTGCTGGTGCGTGGCTTCATCGGGATCTCGCTCCTCGGCCGTACGCAAACCTGGGTGCGCGAGGATTGAACTTGCCAATGGGTGGAGTCTATTTCGCGTACTGCTGAATGACCCGCTCGATGGCGGCCCTGCAGGCGGCGCAGAAACCCGCGTCATCGCGACTGAACATGATGCAGTCCTCCTGGCTGCGGAAATAGCCCTTGGCCTCATAGTTGGCGCCCTCGAAGGCCCCCACCTTCCGGCCGTATTCGTCCGTGCCCAGCAGGTTCGTCTCGAAGGCCTTCTCCTTGGCGAAGAGGGCATCCATCTCCGTCTCGGGTCGGTTGGCGGCACGAATGGCGCGGCGCTCCTTCTGGTAGGCGATGCTGTGGGCCTCGAAGGCGTCCTTCTTCCAGGGGGTGGGTAGGGGCACTCCTGGAGTCAGCAGTGCCTTCCACTTGGGGTCCATCGGATCGGCCGTGGCATTGGGCTCCCAGGGCTCGGGGCGCGAGGGGCTGTTGGTGACGGCCACGTCCGAGGTGTAGTACTCGTCCGCTAGCCCCGCGAAGTGGTGGCCGAACTCGTGGACGAAGAGGTAGCCGATGCTGCTGTTGCCCGCTGCCGCCGTGCTGTAGAGGTTGTGGATGCCGCCGCCGCCGTAGGTCTCGGCGTTCGCCAGGACCTCCACGAACTCGTAAGGGGCCTGGGCGGCGATGTCCCGGAAGGCCCGATTGTCGAAGGCGAGCACATAGCGCTCGCTGCCGAAGGCATCGTAGGTGGTGCCGAGCGGCGTGCGCTTGTGGACGCCCGTGGAGGGCCGCGAGATGCCGCTTTCCGGGGAGGGTGGGCAGAGGGCCCAGAGATTGAAATCCTTCCGGTGTTCCTTAAAGGGTGACTGTTCGAAGAGCTTTTCCATCACCAGGTGGGCCTGCTGCTCGAACTTGCCGCGCTCGGCGGCGGTGTAACCGTCCCCCAGGATGAGGACATCCACTTTGTTCGCGGAATCCCCGTTCTTCTGAAGGATGATGAGGCCGCCCGCGTCTGGACCCGGGGCCTGCTCAATGAGGGGGTCCCGGGGATCGAGGTCGAAGGTCCATAGGGTCTTGAAGGCGTTCCGGGTGTCCCGCTTCTTCACCTGGATGCGGACGGGCGCTTCGGGCCGAGGGAAGCGCAGGGATTCGGAGAAGGATCTGCTTATGGCTTTGGCTTCGTCCGTGGTCTCCCATTCGCCATAGATGCTGGCGAAGCCCCGCGAGTAGAGCAGCTTGCCGGTGGCCTTGTCCGCCACCTCGAAGCAGTACTTCCCGAGGTTGCTCGTGTCGATGGCCTTGGTGAGGTCCCCAGGCCAGGGCAGGGGTTCCAGTACCACCTGGTCCACGCCGAAATGTTCGGCGGTCACATCTCCGGTGTGGCCGTAGTCCACGCGCAGGGTACGGGGCGGCGCCGCCAGGCCGGCCAGGGTGGCGAGGGCTAGCAGGAAGGGGCGGAACTGATGACGAAGCATGGGAGCACCTCGGCTTCCACGATAAACTGGTCGCTCGGAGATCCGATGCTCAACTCCAAACAGCGCCAGTTTCTCAAGGCCCGCGCCCACGCACTCAAGCCCGTCATGCATGTGGGGAAGGGGGGCGTGACGCCCGCCCAGGCCGCGGAGCTCGACGTGATGATGGACAGCCTGGAACTTGTGAAGGTCAAGATCAATCCCAACAGCTTCGAGGACGAGGACACGGCCGCCAGGGCTTTGTGCGCCGCCATCCCTGGCCTGGAGCATGTCTGGACCATCGGCCACACCATGCTGTTCTTCCGTCCCAGCCGCACTCACGACACA
>CAIMBM010000138.1 GCA_903839205.1 uncultured Holophagaceae bacterium
GGATGCCGCCAAGAATCGCGGTTTCGCCCGTGCCACCGTGGAGGTGAAGCCGTGAGCCGCGACCGGATGATCACCTTCGCCCGCCACTGGCTGGGCCGTGCCAGGACCCTCAAATCGCTCCGCGCCGCCGCGGTGGCGGGTCTGGCCGTGGCAGGCATTGCCGCCACCCAGGTGCCTTGGACAGAGCTTACAGAAGCGGATTGGGTCTATGCCCTGGCCACCCGTTTCGCGCTGGTGGACGGCCACCGGGTGCATTACCCCACCCCTACGACCGAACTGGCCAAGCTGCTGGAGAGCCGCACGGAGACCTCGGCCCTGCGGCACCTGGCCGAAGCCCGCCTGAACCTGGGCGACCGCAAGGGCGCGCTGGCGGCCATGGAGAAATGGGCCGCCGCCGAAGGCCCCCAGGCCTGGGACGAGACGGCCCGCTGGGCCGCCGGGCACAAGGAGCTGGAGGCCGCCTTCCGCGCCGCCGAGAAGGCGCTGCCCGGGCTGCCCGAGGAGGCCCGCCACGACCTCGCCGACCGGCGCATCCAGTGGGCCGACCTCCATCCCGAGGCCGGGGACGCCCTTTCCCTGCGCAAGGCCCGGGTCGCCCTCTTCCCCCAGGATGCTCGCGCGCTGGAGGACTACGTGCGTGCCCTGGAGAAGGCCGACCGGCTGTCGGAGGCCGACCAGTCCCTCGCGGGTGGCCAGGCCTTGGCGCCCGAGCGGCGCCTGCTGCTGCGGGCGGATCTGCTCACTTCCCATGGCGATCATCGCAGTGCCTTCCGGGTGCTGGATGGATCTGTGGCGGAGGCCTGGAGCATGGATTTCCGTCGCGCCTATGTGGCCCGGGTGGAGAAGGGCGCGATGGCTTCTCCCGCCGCCTGGCGCGCCACGCTCGAATCCCGGTTCGACGCCGGGGCGCTCGTGCGGCTCGCCACCTACTTCGAGGGCCAGGGTCGCGGGGACGCGCTGGCCGATCTGCTTCGCCAGATGGATCGCCGCTATGGCAGGGACCTGGGCCGCCGGGAGCAGCTTCTGATGGCGCGCCTCCACGGTGAGATCGACGCCGCGCCCGAGGCCTTCCGGGCCCGGCTCGCAGCCGCGCACCAGGGCTCCACCGAAGAGCAGGCGACCGATCTCGCGGCGCTCGCGCACCTCGCCCTCGCGGCCGGGGGACGGCCCCTGGCCTGGGGGACGTACAACGACGAGTCCTACAAGTGGGTGGCAAGCCTCGACCGCACCCCCGGCTTCTGGACCGGCGGACTCTCCTTCCTGCTCACCGGCGAGGACTGGAAGGCGGCCCTGGAGCGCCTCGAGAACGAGAGCCTCTCCGACCGCACCTTCGCGACCGCGCGTCTCCTGGCGGACGAGCTGGCGCGCCGCGCACCCGGCCATGCGGACCTGCCCGCCCTGCGCGTGGCGCTCATGCGGCGGCATGTGGAACGCGGGGAAGGGAAGGCGGCCCTCGCCCTGCTCCCCCTGGTGGAAGCTGCCCCGGCGGCCGTGGTTGATGAGGCCCACGCGGTGGCCCTGCTCGCGGCCCGGCAAGTGACGCTGCCCCTTCCGGAGGAAGTCCACCTGTTCAAGTCCCGCCTGAGGCACGTCGCGCCGGACGGCGCCCGGCCCATGGCCCACGCAGCGTCGGGGCAGCCGATTGAAACCGGCGAGGATGCCTCTGAGGGAGATGCTTCCGCTGGCAGGGGCGAGACCCGTCCGTGGGCCCACCAGCCCCGCGCGCAGGCCTCCCAGGGTTACGCCAGCCTCCTGGAGGAAGGTCTCTCCCGCCTGGACCACCGGGATCCGAGCCACCGGGCTTCTCTGGACCTGATCCTCACCGAACTGGATCGCCTGCCGGAGGACGAGAACCTGTGGCTCCACCTCGCTTCGCGACTGAGCAGCTGGAACCTGGACGACGAGTTGGGTCCCCGTTTCGAACGTGCCCTCAAGCGGTTCCAGGGACCCGGCATCTGGGACAAGGCCGCCCGCTGGTATGCGCGGCGGAACCAGCATCAGGCCCTGCGCGCCCTGGCCCAGTCCATGGCCGACCGCTTCCGCGGCGCGGCGATCTTCAGCCGGATCGCCGGTTCCGGCGATGTCCGCGTGGAAGTCCCCGACCAGCCGACCCTGGGAGGCCGCGTACGCATGGTGCTTTGGGCAGACTGGGTGCGGCTCAAGGCCCTGGAACGATTCCCCCACAGCCCCACCGTGGTGCGGGAGGCCCAGCACCTAGTGATGACGAGTGTCTGGGAGAAGCGCTTCGATCCGGTGAAGGAAGTCAAACGCGAGCACACCGTCACCCTGGTGCCGGACTCGCTGA
>CAIMBM010000139.1 GCA_903839205.1 uncultured Holophagaceae bacterium
CCACCCCAAGGAGGACGGACACAAGCCGGCCTTCCTGTGCAAGGCGCCGCCGAACCCTGTCAACGGCTAGTAGCCCCGCCACCGCGGATTCAGGGCCCTGCACCGCGCCCTGGCCTGCCCCGCGGCGACCAGGTCGCCGCAGGCCGCCTTGAAGCCTGCCAGGGTCATCCAGAACCCTGGGTCCACAGGCTTGCGGCGGAGCAGGGAGCTGGCAATGGCTTCCCCCGCCTCGCGGAGCCGAAGGGACTGGGCCGGAGGTCCCGAGCGCAGCAGGAGGGCCAGATAGCGGAGCCGGATCGCGCCAAATTCCACGGGGTATTCCGTACTTCGGCCATCAGAGAATGGCAGCCGACCCGCCTCCTTCAGGTAGGCTCCGGGATCCTGGCCCTGCGTGGAAGCCTGCGAGGCCGCGGAAACCAGGACATCCATGAAGTAGGGGGCCAAGGTCGCCAGTGGCGCCTGGGCATCCCGGGCCCGCTGGAAGGCCCCCCGGGCCCGCTCCACGATGACCGCAGGATCCTTCCCGGCCTGGACCATCGCCCGGGCCAGGACGTCCAGGGCGATGAGGATGCCCCGGTGGAATCCCGCATGACCCGGTTGGGTCCTCAGCCCCGCTTCGTAGGCATGCACCGCCTCCTCCGCATCGGCCGAGGGATCCCCGCCGGAGGCCAGCTCGGCCTTGGCCATGGCCTGCGCCAGACCCCCCAGGTTGGACTGGTAGTAGGCTTCCTCGGGATGGCTTGCGGCCAGCGCACGCGCCTCCCGGAGGTAGGGCTCGGCCGCGGCGCGGTCGTAGGTCCCCCGCATCCGGGCCGCGTCGATCCAGGGGAGCAGGGCGGAGTTGCGGATGTTGAGGAGGACCACGTGCCCCGGGTCGAGGCGGAGGCCCTGGTCGGCCATGGCCAGGGCCTCCTGCAGCCGTGGGGCGGGGTCCTTTCCCTGGTCCAATAACTGGAAGCCCTCGGTGCGCAGGACCGAGGCCTGGGCCACCCAGGCCTCGACCTCGTTGGGGTCCCGGTGCAGCGCCTCGGAAGCGTCCGCCTTGGCCCGGGTGGCCCAGTCCGCTGGATCCATCTCCCGGTACGCGAGGAAGCGCGCCATCTCTCCGCGGGCCCGGGCGCGCCAGGCCAGGGGCAACGCCGCGGCGGGCTCCAGGGTGGCCCAGCGGTCAGCCACGGCCACCTGGGCCAGCACCGGCGCCCTGGGATCGGAGCCGGACTGCCAACCCAGGGCGATGGTCTCCTGCCAGCGCCGCATGTCGAGCCTGAGGAGGTCCACGTCGCAGGGCGCGCGCGCCTCGGCCTCGGCCAGCAGGCTTCCGGCTGTCCGGATGGCGGGCTCCGCTTCCTCGGCACTGGAGGCCGCATGGGCCTGGGCCAGCCAGGCCTCGGCCTCCAGGCGCAGGGACTCGTAGAACCAGGGCGCCTGGGCCTGGGCCTCCCGCGCCAGCCGCACGGCCTCCCGGGGCTGCCCCTCCATCAGCAAGAGCAGCCCCGTGCGGAAGGCCGGGGGCTCGAGGCTGGCGCCGGCCCCCCGCCGAAGCCAGTCGGCCGCGGGCAGCTGGAGGGTGCGCTTCAGTTCCTCCAGCCGCCGCTGCCGGAGGTCCGCGTCGGGCAGGGCATAGGCCTTCCCGAGTTCCGCCTGGTAGATCGCCGCCAGGGCCCGGCCCAGGGCGTGGGCGGCCTCCGGCGTGTGGAACCCCATGGCCCAGGCCTGCTCCAGCCGCTCCCGGGCTCCGCCGGGGTCGTCCAGGGCCAGGCGCGCGCGGCCCAGGGCATAGGCGCCCGGGGCCTCGGCCAGGGGCCCGGCCGCCTGCGCCTCCAGGGCGAGCGCCGCCACCCGGGAGCGCAGGTCCGCCTGATCCCGCGTCAGGTCCCGGGCGGGCTGCAGGCGGAGATAGCGCGCCAGGGCCTCGATGCGTTCGGCGGCCTGGACGAAGCGCTGGGCATGGGCGGCCTGGACCCGGGCCCGCAGCCGCTCCCGCAGAGCGATTCCGCCGAAGAGGACGATGGTGAGCAGTACGGCCGCCGAGGCGGCCACCAGGGCCTTCCGCCTGCGGGCCCAGCGGAGGATCCGCTCGGCGGGAGTGGCCGGACGGGCCCGGATGGGTTCGCCCTCGAGGATGCTCTGCAGGTCCTCCCCGAGGGCCCGGGCCGTGGCGCACCGGCGCCGAGGGTCCTTCTGGAGGCAGGTGAGCACCACGGTCTCCAGATCGACGGGGAGGGTGGGCAGGAGACGCCGGAGCGGGACCGGGTCGTCCTTCACGATGTGCGACATGCACTCCAGGCCCTCGCCGGCAAAGGGAGGCTCCCCGGTCAGCAGCGCGTGGAGGGTCGCCCCCAGCGCATAGACATCCGAGCGCCGGTCCACCTGGGCCGTGAGGCCGCGTACCTGCTCCGGGGACATGTAGCTCAGGGTCCCCATCACCCGGCCCGTCTCGGTGAGCCCCCTGCCGTCTCCGACTCCGCGGGCCAGGCCGAAATCGAGCACACAGGCATGGGTGGAACCGTCCTCGGCGCGGTGGACCATCAGGTTGGCCGGCTTCAGGTCCCGATGGACCAGACCCACCCGGTGGGCCGCATGGACGCCTTCGCAGACCTCGGCCATGTGGCGGAGCAGGGCCTCCAGCGGCAGGTCCGGCGCGGCCTGCTGCAGGGTCTCGCCGCGGAGGAGTTGCATGGCGATGTAGGGCTGGCCGCGCCACTCGCCGACCTCGTAGACCCGGCACACGTTGGGGTGATCCACCCGGGCCTGGAGCTGAGCCTCCTGGATGAACCGCTGGAGGAGGTCGTGGTCGTCGCGCCGCAGCAGTTTCAGGGCCACCGCCCGGTGGAGGCGCGGATCCACGGCCCGGAAGATCCGTCCCATGCCCCCTTCGCCCAGCAGTTCCAGGGCCTCGAAGCGGCCCCACTGGGCGAGCCGCTGGGCCTGGAAGATGCTGCCCTGCCGGAGTCCCCTGGCCGGGTGGCTGCCACCCGAGGAGCCCACCGATTCGCCCTCCGGGGGCGATCCGGGCCCCTCGGTGCTCAGGCCGGCCGTGATCTCCATGGACCAGTGGTTGGCCTCGTCGGTCTCCATGTCGGCCAGGTCCAGGACCAGCCTCCGCCAGGCGGCCTCCGACAGCTGCCCGGAGGCGACCAGCTCCGCGAGGTCGGCGCCCCGGGCGAGCCCGGGCTCAAGCAGCCCCCGGGCCACGGCCAAGGCCAGCACCCGCTCCTCAGCCGTCGCCATGCCGGTCCCGCTCCATGGAAGTGACCTTTATGTGAATTCCCCATGGTGACGCCATCGGCCGATCCGGTGAAGGTAACCTTGGTTGACCGGGACCGGACGGTGGCACAGACTGAGCACGGCCCTGGCGCTGGAAAGGAGGTTCGATGGGACGACACGCTGACCTCTCTGAACCTCCGTCGAGTCGCGCCGCCTGTTGAGGCGGCACCTTCCCGCTCCCCCGAATCCGCACCTTGAACTGGATGTGGGCCCGCTTCCGCGAGCCGCCTCCGCTCCTCCGGACTGCGGGCCTGATTTCAAATATGAAGGCGGCCGCGCAAGGGGCGCTGCCCAACCGAGGCAAGGAGAACGACGATGGCGATAGCGGCACTATCGGCGAGGAATTCGACGCAGCACCGCGCCGGGCGCCGCCCCTTGCCCTCTGGGACGTGGCCAGCCGCGCCCCTGGCTGAAATCAGGCCCGAATCATGATGAACCAGTTCTTCAATACCATGTGGGGGCAGGCCAACGCCCTGTTCGCGCCCCTCCGACGGCGGCGCTGGGTGGACCTCCTGCTCGTGGCCTCGGCCTTCGGCATGCTGTACGGGCTCATCCTCCTGGGCCGCCAGTGGACCGACATCCAGCGGCCCCTGCTGGCCATCGACCTCTCCCCGTGGGCTCTGCCGAAGTACACCTTCTTTTCCATGATGCGGGGGCTGACTGCCTACCTGATGTCCTTCTTCTTCACGCTGGTCTATGCCTACTGGGCCGCCAAGGATGCCCGCTCGGAGCGGCTGCTCATTCCCCTCCTGGACATTCTGCAGAGCATCCCGGTGATGGCCTTCATCGTGCCCCTGATGCTGGCCCTGGTGACCGCCTTCCCCCACAGCAACGTGGGCATCGAGCTGACCGTCATCATCGCCATCTTCACCGGCCAGGCCTGGAACATGACCTTCAGCCTCTACCACTCCCTGAAGAGCGTGCCCGCCGAGCTGCAGGAGGCCGGGACGGTGTACCGCTTCAACTGGTGGCAGCGCTTCAAGTGGATCGAGCTCCCCTTCGCCACCACGGGCCTGGCCTGGAACAGCATGATGAGCATGGCCGGCGGCTGGTTCTTCCTCATGCTGGTGGAGGCCTTCAAGCTGGGTGACAAGGATTTCCGGGTGCCGGGCCTGGGCTCCTACATGAGCGTGGCCGTGGAACGGGGCGATGTCCGGGCCCAGCTCTGGGCCGTGGCGGCGATGATCCTCATGATCGTGCTGCTGGACCAGGTGCTGTGGCGGCCCATCGTGGTCTGGGCCCAGCGCTTCCGCATCGAGGACACGGTCCAGATGGCCGACTCCCAGAGCTGGTTCCTCAACCTCATCCGCGGCTCACGGCTCATCCGGCGGTGGGACCGCTGGCGGGCCAGGCGGCGCCGGAAGCAGCAGCACCGCCACCCGGTCCCGAAGCAGCTGCTGGTGGAGGGCGGGGTCGACCGGGCGGCCCATGCGGCCCCCTGGCTGTCCCTGGGCGCCCTCGTGGTCCTGTCGGGCTTCCTCTTCCTGGGCGGATTCGGCATCGTCCACCTCCTGCACCAGCTCCCCGCAAGCGCCTGGTGGACCCTCCTCAAGGCCGCCGGACTGACCTTCGCGCGGGTCATGGCCTCCATCCTCATCGGACTCTGCTGGACCCTGCCCGCGGGTCTCGCCATCGGCCTCTCCCAGCGCCTGTCACGGCTCTTCCAGCCCCTCGTCCAGGTGGCGGCCTCCTTCCCCGCGCCCATGTTATTTCCCGTGGTGGTCGCAGTCCTGGCTTCGCTCAGGATCGGCCTGGGCTGGGGCAGCATCGTCCTCATGCTGCTGGGCACGCAGTGGTACATCCTCTTCAATGTGATCGCCGGGGCCAGCGCCATCCCCAGCGACCTGCGGGAAGTGGGGACGGCCTTCGGCTTCAGCCGCTGGCAGCGCTTCCGCAACCTCTACCTGCCGGCCATCTTCCCCTACCTGGTGACCGGCTGCCTCACGGCGGCGGGGGGCGCCTGGAACGCCAGCATCGTGGCCGAGTACTACAACATCAGCGGCCCCACCCTGCAGACCTTCGGCCTCGGCGCCATCGTGAGCCAGGCGGGGGAATCGAGGAACTTCGCGCTCCTGGCGGCCTCCACCCTCGTGCTCGCCGCCACGGTGGTGCTGTTCAACCGCCTGGTCTGGAAGCCCCTCTACAAGATCGCCGAAACCAATTATTCCCTGTCGAAGTGAGGCAGCCATGATTCACGCCATCAACGCCGATCACACGGTCATCTGCGAGCTGAAGGGCATCCAGAAGTCCTTCGAGCGCGAGACCGGCCACCCCCTGCGGGTGCTGGAGGACATCAACCTGGATGTCCGGGC
>CAIMBM010000140.1 GCA_903839205.1 uncultured Holophagaceae bacterium
GGGGGACCGGGGCAGGATCGCCTCCAGAAGATCCTCGCCGCCGCGGGCATCGACAGCCGCCGGGCCTGCGAGCAGATCATCCTGGACGGCCGCGTCCAGGTGAACGGGAGGACGGTCACGGAATTGGGCACCTGCGCGGATCCCCGCCGGGACGTCATCACCGTGGACCTGATCGAGGTCCAGCGCGAGGCGCCGGTCTACATCCTCATGAACAAGCCCAAGGGCTACGTCACGACGGTGAAGGACGACCAGGGCCGCCCCACGGTCATGGCCCTGCTGAAGGGGGTCCCGGGCCGCCTCTATCCCGTGGGCCGCCTAGATTTCAATTCCGAAGGCCTGCTGCTCATGACCAATGACGGGGCCCTGGCCCAGGTGCTCATGGGCCCCGAGCACGAGATCCCCAAGGTCTACCTGGTAAAGGTGCACCGCAGTCCCCGACCGGAGCTCCTGAAAGAGTTCCAGGAGGGGTTCCTGCTCAGCGGCCGTCGTCTGAAGCCCTGCCACATCGAGATCGCCGAGAAGGGCGACAACCCCTGGCTGAAGGTGACCCTCACCGAGGGCAAGAACCAGCAGATCCGCCGCATGTTCGCGGCCGTGGGCCACCCCGTCAGCAAGCTGCGCCGGGTCCAGTTCGGCCCGCTGGCGGATCCCCTCCTGAAGCCCGGCGCCTGGCGCTACCTGAGTCCCCAGGAGATCGCCGCGATCAAGAGCCTCTGATCAGGCCAGGTGGAGGCTCCGCACCGCGAGGAGCACTTCCCGGAGGAAGCACACCAGGGCCGCCACGAAGGCGGCCATGGCGAGGATGAACAGCGAGGCCACGGCCACCGCCACATTGGCCCGCATCACCGCGCCCAGGAACACGGTGGCGATGCTGACGCAGACCAGCAGCGCCGCAGTGGTGCCGAAGGTGATCGCGAGATTGACCATCCGACGCCGCTGGGCCAGGGTGCCCATTTCCGCACGGATGGCCGGCAGCCGGTTCCCCGGCGAATCCTCCAGGCGCTCGTTCAGGGCCCGGGCCCGGTCCACGATGCGGGCCAGCCGATTGGACAGCACGCCAAGGATCGTCCCGATGGCCGTGAGCAGGAAGACCGGGGCCACCGAGAGCTGGATGACATGGGAGATGTCGTAGATCGTCTGATCGGAAACCGGCGCGGCCATACCCTATTGCTATCAGCAGTCGCCCGTCAGCGGCGAGGAAAAACGCCATCGAGCCCCGGTTACAGGGCCTCCTCCTCGAAATCCAGCAGGTGGCCGCTCTTGCGGGCCTTGGTCTTCAGGTAGCGGAGGTTGTGTGGATTGGAGGCCAGCTGGTGGCGCTCCCGCTCCACCTCGATGCCGGCGGATTCCAGGGCGCCGATCTTGCGCGGATTGTTGGTGAGCAGCTTCACCTGGGTGATGCCGAAGAACTTCAGCATCTCGACGGCGCAATCGTAGGTCCGAAGGTCGTCCGGGAACCCCAGCGAATGGTTCGCCTCCACGGTGTCGAGCCCCTGTTCCTGCAGGGCATAAGCCTTGAGCTTGTTCAGGAGGCCGATGCCCCGGCCCTCCTGGCGGAGGTAGAGGACCATGCCGCCATGCTCGCCCACATAGCGCAGGCCCTCTTCCAGCTGCTGGCGGCAGTCGCATTTGAGGCTGCCCAGCACGTCGCCGGTCAAGCATTCCGAGTGGATGCGCACAGGGATGCGCCGGCGGGCATCGATCTCCCCCGACACGATGGCCAGGTGCTCCTTGCCCGTGGCATGTTCCAGGAACCCGTAGACGACAAACTTCCCGAAAATGGAAGGGACGCTGGCCTTGGCGATGAACGGAACCTTCTCGGCCTGCAGCTTGCAGAACAGTTCGAGCTTGGGGGCGCTGCTGGATTCTTTGGGTGCCATGGGAGCCCGGGGGAAGGTGCGGTCGTCTCATTGGATGCCGCACGGGGGAATATGAAGTCTGCTCGCAGGATCCCGTCTCGGCAACCCATAGTGTCCATTTTAAAATCTAGACAATATCCAAATGGATCTGGGCCAGAACAGCGGCTTCCACCTGATTCATGAAGGTTTCCAAGGGCGCGGAAGCCTTGGCTCCGGAGGCCAGCCGGTGCCCGCCACCCCCGAACTGGCGGCAGACGGCGTTCACGTCCACCCGCTCCCGGGAGCGCAGGCTGACCTTGGCCCGGCCATCCGTGGTCTCGGAAAAGAGGGCCGCGACCTCGACGCCCTTCAGCCGGCGGGGTTCCTCGACGAGCTCGTCCAGATCCTCGGGGGAAGCCCCGCAGGCCTCCAGGTCCGCCCGGGTCACGGAGACGTAGGCGAAGCGCCCGCCATCCCGCAACTGGAGCCCTCCCATGGCCCGGCCGAAGAGCCTGAGCTTGGCCGGGGTGGCGGTCTGGTAGAGGGCGTTGAAGGTCCGGGCCGGGTGGACGCCCTGGGCGATGAGGTCCGCCGCGGCCAGGTGGACCTTGGGTGTGCTGTTGGAGTGCCGGAAGTTGCCCGTGTCGCTCACCAGCCCCGCGTAGAGCGCCTGGGCCATCAGGGGCGGCAGGTCTCCGCCAATCCGGGGTCTGAGCAGGTCATAGACCAGTTCGGTGCTGGCGCTGGCCGTGGGATCCGTGAACTCCTCGTCGAAGCCCTTGGGGGCGTCCTTGAGGTGGTGATCGAGGCAGGCCCGGTCCGCCTTCGTCGTCTCGTAGGCGGCGAATAGGGGCCCCATTCGATGGGGTTCCGAGGCATCGATGAGCAGCCAGGCATCCGGCCAGCCGGCCAGATCCCGATGGAGCCCGCCCGGTTCAAAGGACTCGATCCAGCCCAGGGGGTCCAGAAACCGCAGGTTCTCGGCCAGGACCGGCGTCACCACGATCCGGGCCTTCCGGCCTCCGGCCTTCAGGTGCGCGGCCAGGGCGATGGAGGCGCCCACGCCGTCCCCGTCGGGGTTTTCATGGGTGGTTAGAAGAATCCGGGTGTGGCGGTCGAGAAAGGCGGCGAAGCGGTCCAGCATGCGTATCCTGACCTCCACGGTCAGGATATCAGCACTCAGAGCTGTTCCTTCCGGCTCTCCAGGCTCCCGGGCTTGAAGGCCTTCAGCTCGTGCACCACCTCCGCCAGCAACGCACGCTTGAGGGCGTAAGGGAGGAAGGCGCTCTTGAAGCCCATGATGATGAGTTCCTCGATCTCCTCCAGGCCAAAGCCCAGTTCTTCGTGGATGACCTGGTACTCGCGGCTCACCGTGGTGCCCGTCACCATGCGGTTGTCGGTGTTCACCGTGACCCGGAGGCCCAGGTCGTAGAACAGGCGGATGGGATGGTCGGCCATTTTCTTCACGGCCTTGGTCTGCACATTGCTCGACGGGCAGCACTCCAGGGGGATGCGGTGGTCGTTCACATAGTTGAGCAGGTCGCCATCCTCGATGAGACGGACACCGTGTCCGATGCGGTGGGCTCCGCAGAGGTGGATGGCCTGGTGGATGCTCTCGGGCCCGTAGGCCTCGCCCGCATGAAGGGTGCAGTTGATGTTGTTCTGGAGCACGCGGCCGAAGGCATCCTTGTGGCGCTTGGCGGGGAAGTTTTCCTCGGCCCCGGCCAGGTCGAAGCCCACCACGCCCTTGTTCTTGAATGCAACCGTGAGGTCCGCCAGGCGGAGCGAGATGTCCGGTGAAATGTGGCGCATGCCGCAAAGGATCACGCCGGTCTTGATGTTGTATTTGCGCTCGGCCTGGGCCAGCCCCTCCAGGACGGCCTGCACGATGGCATGCAGCGTGAGCCCCTTCTGCTGATGGAGGATGGGGCTGTAGCGCACCTCCATGTAGCGGACATTCTCCTTGGCCGCATCTTCGGCCAGCTCAAAGGAGGTCCTGACCAGGCTCTCGTAGGTCTGCATCACGGACAGAGTCACGTCGAAGGCCCGCAGGTAGTCCACCAGTGACTTGCAGTCGTCGCCTACCTCGACGAAGGAGCGCAGCCCGTCGACCGAATCTGCCGGCAGCTTCACCTTCTGGTGTTCGGCCAGCTCGAGGATGGTCGGGATGCGGAGACTGCCATCCAGATGGACGTGCAGGTCCGTCTTGGGAAGGCGCTGAAGGTCCTGGATCGTCAGTTTGGCCATGGGGCAGGTTAGCGCCTTGCACCATTGACAGCCAAGACCTCCGGCGCCCTCCTGACATAACCTTCTCGCCGGGTCCTCATTCCGTGGCCTGCAACGCAGGCCACTCCATGATCCGGCGGTCCCATGGCATAGCCTCCTCGCCGGATCCTCATTTCGTGGCCTGCAGCGCAGGCCACTCCATGATCCGGCGGTCGGCTAGGTGCTCAGCTGGCTCAGGCGGTGGGCCAGGACGGAATCATCGGTGGCCAGGGCCTGGCAGGCCTTGCATAGGCCGAAGATCTGATGGCTGTGGTGCATGGGTTTGAAATCGAATTCCCGGCAGATCTGCTCCTGGATCGCCTCGAGTTTCGGGCGGAAGAACTCGATGATGGCGTCGCAGTTCAGGCAGATCAGGTGGTCGTGATGCTCGTTGCTCCGGACCGCCTCGTAGTGCGCGTGCTGATCGCCGAAGCTGCTCTTCCGGACCAGCCCGCACTGGACGAGCAGGTCCAGGGTCCGGTAGACAGTGGCCCGGCTGATGGCCTTGCCCTTCTGCTTCAGGGCCATGTGCAGCTGGTCCGCGTCGAAGTGATGGGGCTGGCCGAAGACCTCCTCGACCAGTTCCAGGCGCTCGCCGGTCAGTTTCAGCTGGCGGGACCGCAGAAAAGTCTCGAAGCGCTGTTGTTCCTCTGGCCGGTCGATCTTGGGCTTGCGCATGGGATCCTCGGCGGAAGTCTACACGAATTGTTTCAGGATTCGCATTTTACAAAGCTAAATCCCAGGGCTATTATAGTTGTTCTATAAACATAGTGGAGCAGCCATGGCAATCGTCATTATCGAATCCGCAGATCTCTCTCCAGACCAGAAAACCCGGATCGGGGGGCGGGTCATCACGGCCCTTCAGCAGGAGGGCATTGCCCCTGGGTCCGTGGTCGTGCTCTTCCAGCCCGAGCGGAGTGACATCTACCTGGATGGTCTGCTGGTGCGGGTCCGGGCGGAGGCCCCTACCCCCCTTCCTGAGCCCCCGGTACCCAAGGCCGCGGCGCCCGCCCAGGAAGCGGCCCCAGCCTTCAAGACCAAGGCCCGCCGCTCCAAGCCCGAGCTCGAGGACATGAAGAACCTGCTCATGAGCGCGCTTCAGGACAAGGGCTCCCTCAGCAGTTTCGAGGCCCAGGTGGCCCTGGATCTTAAGGATTGTGAGTGGGCCCCGGCCACCCTGCGCCGACTCTTCACTGAACTGGAAGAAACCAAGCTCATCGTCAAAAACGGACAGAAGCGGGGTACGCGGTACGTCTGGAAGGGCACTGCCAGCACGCCGCAGTCCGCCCCGGCGGTGAAACTCGTCAAGGCGGAGAACGAGGAAGGTTAGGGCCCTTTGGGCAGCTGACTCTCTGCCACACTCGGCCCATGGACTGGTTCATCCGGGATTTCGACCACCCCGCCTATTTCACGATCTATGCGGACAAGGCCGCGGATGCGGCCCTGGAGGGCCCCGCCCTGGCGGCCCTGCTGGACCTGCCCCGGGGGAGCCGGGTCCTGGATCTCCCCTGTGGATGGGGCCGCCTGAACCCCCATTTGCGCGCCCGGGGTCTGGAGGTCATCGGCGGGGATCTGAGCCCCCTCAACCTGAAGAAGCACCGGGCCTGCCACCCGGTACCGCTCGTGCGCCTGGATTTCCGTGCCCTGCCCTTCCGGTCAGGCTGGGCGGATGGGGTGTTCTGCGCCTTCACGAGCTGGGGCTACTTCGCCAGCGAAGCGGAAAACCTGCGCCAGCTGACGGAATTCGCCCGGGTGCTGCGCCCCGGGGGCGTCCTGCTGCTGGACCTCGCCGGCCGGACCTCCCTCCAGTCGGCCCTGGTCGGGGTGGAGGGAGACTGGCTGGAGTTCCCAGAGGAGGGCTACCAGGAGCGGGCGCGATGGAGCCCAGACCGTCGCCGCATCCTCACCGAGCGCCTCTGCCAGGGGGCGTCCTTCTGCCACGACATCTGGATCCCCACGGATGCCGAAGTTCGCGCCTGTCTGGACCAGGCTGGCTTTGCGGAGCCCCAGACCCACGGGGGCCTGGATGGCCGTCCCTGGGCCGAAGAGGCTGAGCGCTGGATCTACCGGGCCATCAGACACTCTTAGAGGTCGCAACAACACCCGACGATACCGCGATGAATCGTAGGGTATTGTTACAACCTCTTAGCTGAGCCGCTTCGTGGCAAAGATGTAGGTGCCGAACCCGAGGCCACAGAGGCCCAGGGCCACCGGAAGCCCGAGTCCCTGCACCAGGGCCCCGCCCACCAGTGGGCCGATCATCATCCCCACCGAGTAGGCGAGGTTGAGGATGGAAAAGGCCGTGGCGAAACTCTGACTGCCCAGCCGCTCCACCTGGTCTGCCACGGCGGGACTGCAGGGACTCATGATGAGGCTGGCGGTGCTCCCCAGCCCCATCATGGCCAGTACCACCATCCAGGTCCTGGGAAGCAGGGCCGGCAGGGGCACCAGGACCAGGGCGCACACCAGGCCCATCCGGAGCACCTTCACCCGCCCGATGCGATCCGACAACCGACCCATCAGTGGCGAGGTGAGGCTCTGAGTGAGGGCCGCGGCGGCGAAGCAGAGCCCGATCCGGTAGGGGCCGAGGGTCAGCCGATGGTCCAGGTCCAGCGGGAGGGTGGATTCGAGCAGGGCCCAAAGGCCTGAGGCCAGCGCCATGGCTCCGGCAAAGAGCCGCACCACGGGGTTGGACAGCAATTGCCGGAAGGGCAGGCGCGGTCCCCGCTCCCGTTCCACTTCGGGAAGCAGGAAGGCCCGTCCGGCGGCGTCCAGCGCCACGAGTCCGGCCCCCAGCAGGAACGGAGCCGAGGGCCCGGCGTGCTGGTCGAGAAACCCGGACAACGGCGGGCCGATGAGCACACCGAGATTCGCGGCGGCAAAGGCGGTGCCCATGGCCCGGCCCCGGGATTCGGATGGGAAGTGGTCAGCCAGGAGGGACATGCCCGGCAGCCAGGTGGTGGCGCCCGCAATGCCCTGGAGGAACCGGGCCAGCACCAGCATCCAGTACTGATCCGACACGGCGAACACCAGCGTGGTCACGGCGAGGCCGGCCAGGCCCCAGAGCATGGGGGCCCGCCGGCCGTACCGGTCCGTGAGGATCGCCACCGGGAAGGTCGCCAGCAGGAGGGCCACCGCGTAGCTGCCGAACAGGATCCCAACCTTCATGGGGTTCAGGCCCAGGTCCCGGGCGTACCTCGGCAGCAGCGGCACCAGCAGGTAGTAGAGGAGCATGTCCACGTGGAAGGCCAGGGCCGTCACGAGGAGCGCGGCGGTGGGGGCGGCAGGGCGGCGCATCCTCCGACTATCGCAGATGGATGCTCGTGTTGCCCCAGAACGCGTGCGAGCAGCGCACCACGTTGCGTTCCATGGTGGCGCGTTGCGTTCCATGGTGGCGCGCCGCGCGCCCTTGGCTCCTCGCAACGCATGCGTTGCGGGGGATCCCCGGACAGCATAAGCACGGCCCTCTTGCGAGGGCCGCGGTGGGTCGGTAAGCCGGGTTCTGTCGTGGAGCGCCATTCCTCTGGGATGGATGTCGCCATCCACCTCAAGCGACCTACCCGCCGGCTCGGTCGGGTCAACCCTCGCCGCTTGCGCGGTGCGCCGGCCTATTTGGTCTTGCTCCCTGGGGGGTTTGCCTTGCCCGTTCTGTTGCCAGACCGGCGGTGGGCTCTTACCCCACCGTTTCACCCTTGCCTGATCCGCTTGCGCGGCCATCGGCGGTCTCTTCTCTGTTGCACTTTCCGTCGGGTCGCCCCGCCCTGGTGTTACCAGGCCCAGCACCCTGCGGAGCCCGGACTTTCCTCTGCCCTCGCGGACAGCGACGCCCTGA
>CAIMBM010000141.1 GCA_903839205.1 uncultured Holophagaceae bacterium
CGTCACGCGTAGTTCCTGCTACGCTTTGACTCGCGTTTCTCGCCTCGCTCGCCCGGCGCTCCTCGCGCGGCGCCGTGGGGTTTTGTTACGACCTCTAAGTAGACTGGTCCCATGCCCATCGCCATCCTCGGACCCACCGCCTCCGGTAAATCCGACGTGGCTGTCGCCGTGGCCCGGCGCCTGGGCGGCACCGTGGTCAATGGGGATCCCTACCAGGCGATCCGGGGTCTGGCCATCGGCACCGGACAGCCGGGCGAGGCCGAGCAGGACCGCATTCCACATGTGGGCTACGGCCTGCTCCCCCTGTCCACCCGGCCGAATCCGATGGCCTTTGGAGTTCTGGTCCGGGGGTGGCTCGAGGCCTGCCCCGAGCCGGTGCTGGTGACGGGATCGGGCCTGTACCTCCGGGGCATCTGGGACCAGTTCAGCGACCTGCCGGAAGTGGTTCCGGCCCTGGTGGACCGGGTCCGGCGCTGGGGCCTGCGCCTCGGCGCACCCGCCCTCCACCGCTTCCTGGCTGCGGTGGACCCCGTGCGGGGATCGGCCCTCCATCCCAACGACTCTGCCCGGGTGGAACGCGCCCTGGCCCTCCACCTCGCCACGGGGCAGGCGCCCTCGGGGCTGCTTTCCGGCACGGAGACCGGCTTCCCGGCGGGCTGGCGGGTGCTGGTGGTCTCGCCCAGCCGGGAGCAGCGCCGGAAGAGGGTGGCGGCGCGGGTCGCCGCGCAGGTGCGGGCCGGATGGCCGGGGGAGGTGGCCCGGCTGCTGGCGGACGGTCACGGGGAGGATCTGGCGGCGCTCAGGCCCCTGGGCTATGCGGCCTGGATGAGCGGGGGTGACCCCGGGGCCGTGCAGGCCGCCGTGACCCAGGAGACCCAGGCCTACGCCAAGCGCCAGGCCACCTGGTTCAGGAACCAGCTGCCCCAGGTCCCGGCCTGGGATCCCGATGCCGAGCCCCTGGAGGCCGCCTTCAACCGGTTGGGAGTTCTATGAATGACAGCCACGAATCAAAAATGGCATGGTGCCTGATATGACGCCAACCACCTGGTACGAGGGGCGCACCTCCCTCGAGTTGCTCCGCGGCGCGGACTGGGCCTGGATCGGCCTGCGTTCCGGCGACGGCCTGAACCGCCTGCACAGCGAGGTGCTGGTGGCCCTGGACCGTCTGTTCATCGAGTTGCGCTGGTCCGGCGTCCGCCGCGTGGCCTTGAGTGGCGCGGGGTGGATGGCGGGCCGTGGCCACCACTTCTGTGCGGGCGCGGACCTCCATGAGGTGGGTGCGCTGGACGCCGTGGCCGCGGAACCCTTCGCCAGGCGGGGCCAGCGCGTCATGTCGCACCTGGTGTGGCCCGGCTGGCACAGCCTTACTCTCATTTCCGGCGTGGCCATGGGCGGCGGCTGCGACCTGGCCCTGCACGGGCAGGAGCGCTGGGCCGTGGCCGCGGATGGCACCACCGGCAAGGGGGGGCTGCGCATGGCCCACCCCGCCGCGAAACACGGCATCCTCACGGGCTTCGGCGGCACCTTCCGGCTGCCGGAGGTCCTGGGGCATCCTGGGGCGGACCGTCTGTTCCGGGCTTTCGAGACCTGGGACGAAGGGGCGGCTCTCGACGCGGGGGCGGTCCACCGGGTGGTCGAACCGGGTGGGGTGGAGCCCGCCGTGCTGGACTGGCTGGAACCTAGAGTGGTGTCCCGCGAGAACCTGGATCATCCACAGTGCTGAGACACCACGCATGGCGGGGGTCTGGGGAGAGGCTCCGGGTCTGCGAGCCTCTGCGAGCAGCAGCACGCCCTGCGTGCGATACCTGGAGGGTATGCCTCCAATGGGGCGACAGATCTGGTGCGCCTGCGCGCCAGATCGCCAGAGGGGCCATGCCCCGATGAAAGCGTGCTGGCCCGGCCAGCCGTTGATCCAGGTATTTCAGGGCCAGCACCTTAGTGGTGCCCCAGCGCGATCAGGGCCGGGATGCTGATGATGGCGAGGAGGCCGCAGCAGCAGCACAGGAAGATCGGCGTCAGCACGGCGCAGATGCCGCGCCAGGTATCCGTCCGGTGCATGCGCGCGAGGCCCATGCCGATCACCACCAGGCCCGCCAGCTGGATCAGGATCCCGAGGTAGGGGATGAGCCCGCCGATCTGGATGAAGGCCGAAGCGTAGCCGTAGGCCCGGATGCTTTGGCCGGCGCCCACGCCTGGCCGGAGGCCGCCCCACATCCAGAGGAAGAAGTGGTTGAGGGCGCCGCCGATGACCATGCCCAGGAAGCTGAAGAGGGGCATCAGGAGGACGATGGCGCCGAAGATCAAGGGCATGACGGCGGCGAGGGCCTTGTGGTCGCCCTTTCCGACCTGGTCCAGCGTGGCGAACATGATGCCCATGCCCACGAAGAAGAAGACCAGGGCCATGATGAGGAAGACGGGGATCGACAGGAGCAGCAGGAAGCGCCAGGGCGCGCCCAGTCCCTCGGTGGCGGGCACCCGGTCGAACAGTTCCATGGGATGGCTGAAGACCAGCTGGAACATGCCGCCCACCCGGGGCCAGAAGCCGGAGAAGCCTTCGGTATCCTCGAAGGGAACGGGCCTCAGCGACGGGGCAGCCGGGGGTGGCGGGTCGAGAGCGGGCGGGGGCAGCCAGGGCGGCTCGTCGAGTTGGATCCCCGGGGGAAGGGCCTCGTTGGGACCGGTGATCTCGCTCATGCTGGGCTCCGCGATGGGGCTACGCTAGCACGCTTCGCCTGGGCCACCAGTGCTTCGATGCGGGCCCGGACTTCGTCCATGAGGGCACCCCGATCCGGAAACTCCGAGGGATGCACCGGCTCCCCCAGGAGGACGGTGTACCGTCCAGGGCGGATCTTCAGGCTTCCGGAAGGCAGCACCTGGAAGCCGCCCACCGTGGCCATGGGGATGATGGGAACGCCGGCATCCTGGGCCAGGGCGAACCCGCCTTTCTTGAAAGGGAGCATCTGGCCGGTGCGGCTGCGGGTGCCCTCGGGGAAGATCACCACGTTCTTGCCGCCCCGGATCTGCTGGGCCGCATCCCGGATGCTGCGGAAGGCGCGCTCCCGGTCGCCCCGGTCGATGAAGATCACGCCGGCGGCCCAGGCGGCCCAGCCGATGAAGGGCACGTACTGGAGTTCCTTCTTGGCGATGTAGACCGCGGGCACGGGCAGGGCGGCGACCAGGATGGGCGGATCCATCTGACTCTCGTGGTTCGACATGAAGATGACGGACTGGCGGCCCTCGCGGATGGCATCCGGCAGCAGCTCCCAGCCCTGCAACGAGAAGGGGATGTGGCAGAACCAGGCCATGCCGCGGGCGAACAGGGGGCCCACGGTGAAGAAGGCCCGGCGCCGGCCCAGGAAGGGAACCGCCAGCAGGATCCCGATCACTGTGAGGGGCACGGAGGCCATCGCCCAGACCGCCATCACAATCCCGCCGACCCCGGTGTCCCGCCAGTTGGCCACGCCGCCTCCCCGTGCTATCTAAGCTATCAGTTGTGGAGGTCTTCCGTGGGCATCACCGAGCAGATCCTGGCCGATCACGCCCTGCGCAAGGACGGAGAGGGCGTCTCCTGGTTCACCGCCGAGGATCTGGCGCGGCTGGGCATCCGCGATGGCCTGTTCACGGTCATGCAGACCGTTCAGCACACGCTGCGGCTGCGGAAGGCCCGACAGGTCGTGGAAAGCGAGGGCTGCACCGACCGCTGGAGTCTCCAGGACGTGCACTGATCAGGGCACCGGGTCCACGCCCCCCTCGGTGAGCGGCGAGCAGCGGAGCAGGCGCCAGGTGGTGAGCAGGCCACCGCGCAGGGTGCCGTACTTCTGGATACATCCCAGGCCGTAGTGGCTGCAGGTGGGGGTGAACTTGCACTGGGTGGGCAGGTGGCTCGACAGGGTGGCCTGGTAGGCCCGGATGGTCCCGCGGCAGAGCCAGGCGGTGGGCTGGAAGCGCACCGGCAGGAAGGCTTCCAGGACCAGGAAGAGCCCCAGGGCCGCGAGGGGGTGGACCAGCAGCCAGGCCACGGCCCTAGCCCTTCGCCGCATCGGCCTCGGCCTTCACCTTCCGGGCCTCCTCGAGGAAGGCGGGGACCAGGTCCTCCTCCTTCACCTTCCGGATGAGCTCGCCTTTCCGGTAGATGAGGCCCTCGCCGGCACCGCCGGCCACGCCCAGGTCCGCATCCTTCGCTTCCCCCGGGCCGTTCACCACGCAGCCCATGACGGCGTAGGTGATGTTCTCGTGGTTGATCTGCTTGAGGCCTTCCTCGATCTCGTGGGCCACGCGGTTGAGGTCGATCTGCACCCGGCCGCAGCTGGGGCAGCTCACCATGCGGAAGCCGCCCTGGCGCAGGGCCAGGGAGCGGAGCAGCTCGTGCCCCACCCGGCACTCGTCCTCGCCCTCTCCGGTCAGGGACACCCGGATGGTGTCGCCCAGGCCTTCGGCCAGGAGGATGCCCATGCCCACACTCGACCGGATGGTCCCGCCAAAGGGCGTGCCCGCCTCGGTGATCCCCAGGTGGAAGGGGTAGTCCACCTGCCGGGCCAGCAGGCGGTAGGCCTGGACCGTGCGGACCACGTCGCTGGCCTTCAGGCTGATCTTGATGGCGTGGAAGCCCTCGCGCTCCAGCACCTCGATGTGACGGAGGGCGCTGGCCACCATGGCCTCGGGGGTGGCGCTGCCGAACTGCTCCAGCAGGTCCTTCTCGAGGCTGCCGCCGTTCACGCCGATGCGGATGGGGATGCCAAGAGCGCCGGCCTTGTCCACCACGGCCTTCACGCGGTCCCGGCCACCGATGTTGCCCGGGTTGATGCGCAGGCAGGCGGCGCCGCCGTCCGCGGCCACAAGGGCCAGGCGGTAGTCGAAGTGGATGTCGGCCACCACCGGGATGGGGCTGCGGGCGCAGATCTCGTGGAAGACCTCGCCCGCCTTCTTGGTGGGCACGCTCACCCGGACGATTTCGCAGCCGGCGTTGGCGTAGGCGTAGATCTGGTTGACCGTGGCTTCCACGTCCCGGGAATCGGTCTTGGTCATGCTCTGGACCGAGATGGGTGCGTCCCCCCCCACGGCCACGGTGCCCACCAGGATCTGGCGAGTGCGCCGGCGGGGAGTGAGGGGCTGGGTTGCCTGGTCGGACATGGGGCCTCGGTCGAGGCTTCCAGTGTAATCCTGTCGAGACTGCCAAGTACGCCGAAGCGCGGCCCGCGGGCCGCGCTTCAAGGGCAACAGGATCCGGCTACTGCTTCATGGCGAGGGTGTCCTGCATGAGCTGGTCCGTGGTGGTGATGATCTTCGAGTTGGCCTCGTAGCCCCGCTGGTTGAGGATCATGCTGGTGAACTCGGTGGCCACATCCACATTGGACAGCTCCAGGTTGGAGCCGAGGATGCCGCCCCGTCCCCCCTGGTTGGCGATGCCGATGGAGGGGGAACCCGAGGCCAGGCTCTGGGTCCAGGCATTGTTGCCAGCCTGGATGAGACCGTTGACGTTGTTGAAGGTGGAGAGGGCCACCTGGGCGAGCTTCTGGATCTGGCCGTTGGTGAAGGTGCCGCTGATGATGCCGTTCTGGTCCACGGCCAGGCTCGAGAGGGTGCCCGCGGCGAAGCCATCCTGGGCGCTGCTGCTGGTGGCGCTGGGGGCGGCATACTGGGTGATGTTCCCCTGGCCATTAGCCTGCACCATGGCCACTTGGATGGTGCTGGCAGAGGCGCCATTGCCCCAGGCGATGCCCAAATCTGTGGACGCATTGGCTGCTGCTGTCGCGGCTGCGGTGGGCGGTACTGGGAGAGTGTTGCCGTTGATGGACAGGATCGAACCGTCTGGATTGAAAACGATCGTTCCGGCATTTGCCGCCGAGCTTCCCTTTCCTGTGATGGTGGCCGATGCGGGGCCTGTGACCACATAGCTCCAGGAGTTGGGGTTCGTGCCCTTATTGGTATAGGTCACCACGAGGCTCTGGGGATTTCCCAGGCTGTCATACACCTGGATGGGGGAAGCCAGGATGGCGCCAGCGCTCGAGGAACTGTCAAGGTTCACGCCGGGAGTGATGGTCGCCGTGGCGGAGGCCTTGGAGGTGATGCCGGTGGTGATTTGGATGGGGGCGGCGGCAGCCGCGAGCGTCCCCGTGACGGGGTCGATGGCATAGCCCAGGACGTTCGAGCCGTCGCTGGCCACCAGGTAGCCGTTGTTGTCCTGGGTGAAGCTGCCGTCCCGGGTGTAGACCTGCTGCCCCGAGGCCGTCTGCAGGGTGAAGAACCCGTTCCCCTGGATGGCCATGTCGAGGGCGCTGCTCGCCGACTGGAAGGAGGACTGGGCGAAGTTCTGGCTTACGCCGTTCACCTGGGTGCCCAGGCCGAACTGCATGGGGTCGCCGTTGCCGGCAATGGTGACGCCCGAGATGGTCGAGCTGAAGATGTCGCTGAAGGAGGTGCTGGACCCCTTGAACCCGACCGTGTTGATGTTCGAGAGGTTGTTGCCCACCACGTTCAGGGCGTTGGCGTTGGAGGCCAGGCCGGAGAGGCCGGAATAGAAGGCGGAATAGAGGCTCATGGGGGCTCCTTGGGGATCAGGCGTCGATTTCGAGGACGTTGGAGAGGTTGTAGGTATTGTTTCCCGAGAAGATGGACACGGCCCCGTTCTGGAAGCCCACGCCCGTCACGGTCACGCCCATGCTGGTCGTGGCGGTGACCGCCGCGCCATTGGCCCCGGTGGCGCTCACGCTCACGTTGTAGGTCCCGTCGGGCAGCTGGTTGCCGTTGGCATCCTTCCCGTTCCAGGCCAAGGCATTGGACCCGGCCTTCAGGTTCCCCTCGGGCAGGGTGGCCACCACCTGGCCACTGGCGTTGGTCACCGTCAGGGTCACGTTGGCCGCGGCGGCCAGGTTGACGTTCATGCTGGCGGCGCCGGAACTCAGGTTGAACTGCGAGCCGCTGACCTGGGCGGTGGCCCCGATTAGGCCCGCGGACTGGGTCTGGAAGAGGCCCGACATCTGGCCCTGCAGGCCCGTCAACAGGCTGTTGGTGTCCTGGGCCTGCTGCAGGCTGGAGAAGCTGGTCAGCTGCTGGACCATGGCGGTCGGGTCCTGGGAGGAGGCGGAGGTGGGGTCCTGGTTCTGGAGCTGGGTCACCAGCAGTTGCAGGAAACTGTTGGAGTCCAGCGTATTGCTCGGGGTGGTCGCGGCGCTGCTGCTGGTGGTGGCCGTCGTGGTGGGGCTGCTGGCGATCATGCCGGTCTGCATGGGGACCTCCTGGAAGGGGATGAAACAGGAACTGTGCCGATCAGGCGAAGAGCTCGACGTGGTGCGCGTTCAGGATGTTCGGGGAAGCGACGGCCGGTGCTTCTTGCCGGGCGGAGGCCGGGTCCTGGAAGGAGGCTTCCCGGAAGGTGGGGGCGGTGGGGGCTTCCTGGGAGGGCTGGTGTCCCTGCTGGAGATCGAAACTGCCCAGCTGGAGCCCCTGCTCCTTCAGGGCCATTTCCAGGTGGGGACGGCCCTCCTGCACGGCCTGCACCGAGCCGGGTTCGGTGATCCACATCCGAGCATGTACCTCGCTGCCCACCACCTTCAGATGGATGGTCACCTGGCCCAGGGAGTCGGGATGGAGCTGCAGCTGCGCCTCCTGGGCTCCGCCCTTCAGCATCCAGCGCAGTCCACCTTCCACCTGGAGCACCGGTGCCGAAGGCTGGGTCGCGGGCGCGAGGGGTGCGGCCGCGGCAGACACCGTGGGGGTCTCCCCGGCCCGAGGAAGGAGGCCGGCGGCGGCCAGGGCCGAACCATCCAGTGCGTGGGCGACCGAAGTCGGGGCCAGAGTCGATTTCGCCGCCGGAGCCTCCAGCAATTGCAGGGTGGATTCGGGCCCCGGAGAGCCCGCCGCTGCGGCGGAGGGATCGCCCGCCCCGGAGCTGCTTGAGCCTGCCTCGGTGGGGGTGGGACCCTGCGTGGGATTGTCCTGGGCCTCCACCTGACCCAGGGAAAGACCCTGGGCATCGGCGACCTTCAGGCTCCTGGCCCCCGCAGGGGCCTCCGTCACCACTGGGTTGGTGGCCGCGGCATTGCCCGGCGCCCTGGACCCGACCCTCACCTGGGAGGCCAGTTCGGCAAGGGCTGCCTGGGTCGAGGCCTGGGGCCTGCCGGGGTCGGAGCCGGTCAGGGACGTGGCCTGAGGCTCCGCAGGAAGGGGGCTGGTCGCCCCGGGCCTGACGGAGGCGCTGCCGGAATCAGCGGCGGTCCCGGAATTCGCAGAGTGGTCCGTCCCCACGGGCAGCGGGGAGTCCTGGGGCGTTGGGGTGGTTGGGGAAGCCGTGGCCGAGGAGGTTCCGGGCATGACCGGCGCGGAAGCCTGGGGCGCAGCGCCCGTCGGGGCCTTCGTCGGAGTCGTCCCCATGGGCGGCAAGGCGGACGATGGCCCCGCCAAGGCGGTACTTGCAACGGCGGCAGGGAGATCAGCAGCCAGGGAGGCTCCAGGGTTGGCAGGGTCGGCCTTCGTCGGAGCCGTTCCCATGGGCAGGAGGGAGGGCAGGGGCGCCGCCAGGGCGGCGGCGGCATCGTTGGCAGGGGGCCCGGCAGCCGGAGAGGTTCCAGGCTTGGCGGCGTCGGACTGGGCATCCGTGCCAGGAGCCGCCCCATTGGCCGGGGGAGTCTGGACGCCTGTCTTGGTCTCAGCCGCGACCTGGGCCTTGGGATCCTGAACCGTTGTCTTGGCATCGCCCGGGCCATCCGCCTTGGAATCCGGAGCGGCCGCCCGGGGCCCATTCGGGCCATCGACCCTCGACCCGGACGGGGCCGCCGCGCCCGGTGTGTCCGTACCCGTAGCCGCCTGGGCTTTGGCCGAGGGGGCCTGGGAGCTCTTGTCTGCCCTGGCCGGGCGACCAGGGGAGGTGGCTGGGGCCTTGGTCGCCTTCGGCGTCCCGGCGAGCTGGGCCATCAGGCTGGCGAACTTGCCATCGGAGTCATCGGAGGCCTTCGTCGCAGACCGCTCCGTCAGGGGGCGGTCGCTGATGGCCTGGATCGCGGATGGACTTCCTGGCGCCATGGGAACCTCGGACTCCGGATGTTCCGGACGGGGTTCCAGGGCCAGGACCGTGCCGGGGCCATTGGGCAGAAAATCGCCACTGCCCGGCCCCGGCGATTAGGCCCCGATCTCCTTGGGTTTGCTCATGCCCACGCGTTCGGACAGACGCCCGGCGAGCTTGGCATCCAGCGGGGCCAGCTGGTCCATGAGCTTGCCGGCCTTCTTCGGGGTCATCCCGGCCAGCAGGGCCACGGCGACCTCCAGGTTCTGCCCGGCCAGTTCCTTCATGGCCTGGGCACCGGCTGTCGGGTCCATGGCCTCGTAGGTGCGAATGATCTGCGGGTCGATGGCGGGGCGGACCTTGAGGTTCTCCACCTTCGCCAGGGCTTCCTGGACCGCCCGCTCCCGGGCCGCGAGGTCCCCACGGTCCTTGTCGAGGGTGGCCTGGAGGGTGTTGAGCCGCTGTTCCAGCTGGCGCAGGTCGGCCTCCCTCTGGGCCAGGGACTTCTCCCGGCTCTGGAGCTGGGAGGCCAACTCTGAGACCTTCACGCCTTCGACGGCGGCGCTCTTGTTCTCGCCCTTGGGTTCCTGGGCGGACAGCCACAGGACCCCGGCGGAAAGGGCGAGGGGTGCCGAGATCCAAAGCAGGTAGCGGGCGTTCATGGGGACTCCTGTGGCTAGGCGCTTTTTCGGGGATGGCGGAGGATGGCCAGTTCATCCAGTTCCAGGGCCTCGCGGAGCTGTTGTTCTTTCGCGTGCTGGAGGGCCCGGCGCTCCTTGAGGCGGACGAGCATGAGGTGGTCCCGGTGCGCGAGGATGAGGGCCTCCCGGGCGGTGGCGACCTGGTCGGAGGCGATCCGCAGGCGCTCGTAGCCCTCGATCTGGCGGCGGGCCAGGACCCCCAGGTACCGCTCCCCGGCCCGCCAGAGCTCCAGGTCCAGGACCTGTCCCGTGCTGACGCGGCGCGATTCGTAGAGGGCAGTGCGCTGGGCCTCCAGCGATTCGAGGTAGGCCCGGATGTCGCGTTCGACCTCAAAGGCCCTGGCCAGGGCGCGCTCGGCTTCGTGTTCCAGGGCCTCCCGCAGCTTGCGCAGGGGCTCGAGGCGGAAACGGAACCGGGCGGCCATCAGGCTTCAGCCTTCAGGAAGGGAGCGAGGTCAATGCCGAAGATCTGACCCATGGCCAGCATGGCCAGGCGGTGGTCCGACCCTTCGGCCGTGGCCTGGCGGAGGAAGGACTGGATGGCCGGCTGGAACTGGATGGCCTGGTC
>CAIMBM010000142.1 GCA_903839205.1 uncultured Holophagaceae bacterium
CAACCTGGGCTACATCTATGGCAACGCCATCCATCTGCAGATCTACACCGTGCCAGGCCAGGTCCAGTACGACGCCAGCCGCAGGGTGGTGCTGGGCGGTGCCGACGGCGTGGTCTTCGTGGCGGATTCCAGCGAATCGAAGATGCAGGACAACGTGGATTCCCTCTCGAACCTGTACCACAACCTCAATGCAAACCGCCTCAACATCAAGCAGATCCCCTTCGTCATCCAATACAACAAGCGCGACCTCCCGGACGCCATGGCCGTAGGCGTCATGAACCGGCGGCTCAATTTCCGCAGTGTCCCCTATTTCGAGTCCGTGGCCAACCGGGGCACGGGCGTGATGGACACCTTCCTGTCCATCACCCGAGAAACCGTCAGTTACACCTTCAAGAAGTACCACCTGGATAAGAAGATCAAGGACTTCGACGAGATGCTGAACCTCATCGAGTCCAACGTGCGCACCACCATGCGGGAACTGCCTCCCCCCCAAGAAGCGGGAAAGCCGGCGGCCGAGGAGGCAACCATCCTCCGCCACAGCAACGTGAGCGTGACCGACCTGGTGCCCGGGAAGGTAGCAGATGCCCAGGAGCTGCTGGAGGATGCCCTCAAATCCAACATGGAGACGGCCCGACTCTACTCGGAGCTGAAGCAGGCCAAGGACTCGCTGGAAAAGAAGAACGAGGAGATGAGCCAGCTCTACTCGCAGCTGGATCGGGCCAACAAGGACAACCTCAAGACCCGGAAATACCTGGAAGGCCTGGTCCAGAACATCGGCGAGGCGGTCATTTCCTATTCACCTGAGGGGAAGATCCTCACCTGGAACATGGCCGCCGAGCGCATCTTCGGGTACTCCCGCCCCGAAATCGTGGGGCGGAGCATGTCCCAGCTGGTTCCTGACAACCTCATCGGCGAGCTGGAGCAGGTGGCCCTGCAGGTCGGGCGGGGCCAGGTGATCCAGGACATGGCCACCACCCGCCTGCGCAAGGGGGGGGTCGCGTTTCCGGCCACCATCACCTATGCACCCGTCTGTGGGAGCGACGATCGGGTGCTGGCCTATTCGGCCCTGGTACGCGACACCACGGAAAAGCAGGAGCTCCAGGAGCGCCTGATCTACTCCCAGAAGCGCGAAGCCCTGGGTCGCCTGGTGCCCCCCCTCTTTCACGAGGTTTCGAACCGTCTGACGCCGGTTCTCCTGGAATCCCGGATGATCGCGGAATCCGCCATGGAGCCCTACCAGGCGGAGCAGGCGGGGCGTCTGGTGAAGGCTGTGGAAGCCATCCAGGGGCTGCTCCTCCCGCTCCAGACGATCATGTATCCGCCCAGCCCCAAGCTGCTCCCTACGCAGCTGAATGGATTGCTGCAACAGGCCATGTCCCAGGTGGAGGCCAAGGCCCAGCAGCTGGGGGTCACGGTGGAATTGAACCTGGACCCGGCCCTGCCCGAAACGGCCCTGGATGCCGGGCTCATGGTCCAGGCGCTCACCCACCTGCTCCAGAACGGCCTCCAGGCCATGGCCCTCAGTCCGATGAAGCGGCTCCGAGTGGCCACCCGGATGGCTGGCGACAACCTGCAGGTGGCCATCCAGGACACGGGGCCAGCCCTGGATGATGGGAGTCAGGCCGATCTGTTCGACCTGGCCACCGCGACCACCACCGAGGCCCTCGGACTTCCCATTGCCGAGGTCATCGTCCGGCAGCACGGCGGTCGGCTCAGTACGCGCAGCCAGGAGGGGGTGGGAAACGCCGTCCTGCTGGAACTCCCCTGCCAGGTGGCGCCCGCCCTTCCTGCCCAGGTCTCGACCCCGGTGGGTCTGAAGGGAGCCCGGGCCCTGGTGGTGGACGACGAGACCTTTTTGCTGGAATGTCTCGTAGATGCCCTGGGTGCCTGGGGTGTGGAGGTCACCTCCAGCTCCCGAGGGGAGGAAGCCATCCAGAAATTGGGTGAGGGCACCTTCGACCTGGTTGTCTGCGACATCCGGATGCCGGGCCTGTCGGGCGTGGACCTGTTCGACTGGCTGAAGACCCAGCAGTCGTCCATGACCCGGAGGATCCTCTACACCACCGGGGACACCTTCGACACGAAGACCCGGGAATTCCTGGAGTCGAGCCAGGTCCCCTACCTGGGCAAGCCCTTCGATCTGAAGCAGCTCAAGCAGAGTCTCGAGCGCCTGCTGGAGACCCCGGTCCAGGCATGAGCCTGTCCCCTGCGTCATAATGGGGCTTCCACCGCACGCTCATCATGGAGGCTTGAATGCAGCGAAGTTGGGTCATGACCATCCTGGTGGGCTCAGCCCTTCTGGCCCAGACACCGCCGCCGGTACCGGTCCCTGTTCCCGTGCAGACCCCTGCGCCCGAAACCAAGCCGGCCATGGCGCCCGCCGAGGCCCCGGTTCCGCCGAGGACAGCGGTGACGGGAACCCCCCCGGCCACGGAACCGGAGGCCAAGGCCTTTGACCAGCTCCGCCCCACCAAGCGGAAACTGGCCTACACCCTCTACCGGGCGGCTCTTTCCGCCCATGAGCTGGGCTACTACCGCAGTCATCCCAGGGTCATGGAGGTCCGCGACGCGCTGGAGGCCCTGGTGCAGGCCCGGCTGGACATTCCCGAGAAGGCCTCGGCGGCCCTTCCGGCCGCGGAAGCCTACCTGGCCAGGCTCCGCGCGAACCATGGGCTCTATGACGCCGAGGGGAAGAAACTGCTCTTTGAGGGCACCTGGAAGGAGCTTCAGACGGCGGCACGGGCTGCCGCCAAGACAGGCCCCAAGGGCCTGGAGCCAAGGCTCCTGAAGCTCAAGGGCCTGCTCTTCGACCCCAAGGTGGACGCCATGGCCCCCTCCTGGGCGGAGCCGGAGGCCTCCAAGGGAAGGCGGGCCAAGGTCCCCAAGGGGCCCAAGGAACCCGTGGGATTCGCCACCCAGAAGGCCATCACGGCCCTGTGGGTGAAGCGGGCCCAGGCCTGGATCGAGAACACGCCCCAGGAGGTGGAGATCAAGGGTGCGAAGAAGCTCCGCCGCCTGCCCAATCCCATGCAGACCAAGGCCCTGGACGACCTGGTTACCTGGTTGGCCAAGGATGACCTTGACCTGCTGCGTGACCCGGGCTTCGGCTGGCTGGACCTGCGCCGCCTCGGGGCGGTGCCCGGGGCCGCCCTGCTCTCCCGGGCGGCCGACATCGCCGCCTCCAGGCCCCCGGAGGGCCCGCTGGGAAGCCTGGTCCTGCTGCCCATCCTCGAGCCGGTGCTGGGCGAGAGCAAATTCGGCAAGGACGGGGAGAAGCGGAAGGTCCTGGTGGAGGTAAAGCAGGCCGCCCCTGCCGCGAACCTCGGGGAACAGGCCCTGGCCATTGAAAAGCTGGGACGGAGCCGGGAGTTCGACGCCAAATAGGGGTTCCTACCCGCGAAGCACGGGGCGCGGCTGCGCCCCGTCCTCCTATTCCTCGACCTTGCGCTGCTTCCCTTCCGGATCGAACTGGTAGCCGACGCTCCGGATGGTGTGGACCCAGCGAGGATGGTGTGGATCGTCCTCCATCACCCGCCGGATGCGGACGATGAAGTTGTCCACGGTCCGGCTGGTGGGGTAGGCGTCCTCGCCCCAGACCTTGTCCAGGATGTCCGTGCGGCTCACCACCTGACCGGGCCGCTCCATCAGCAGCTTGAGGATCATGGATTCCTTCACGCCGAGCTGGAAGGGCCCCGAGGGGCCTTCGCCGCAGAAGTTGTCGAAGTCCACCCAGTGGGAGCCGTAGGGCTGCCGGCTCCCGAGCTCGCGGCTCTTGTACCAGGATTCGCGCCGCAGGATGGCCCGGACCCGCAAGAGCAGCTCGCGCACCTGGAAGGGTTTGCCCAGGTAGTCATCGGCGCCCGTCTCGAAGCCGTGGACCCGGTCGTCGTCCGTGTTCTTGGCGGTGAGGAAGAGGATCGGCGTGAAGTTCTTGGCCTCGCGGACCTTCCCGCAGATGGTGAAGCCGTCCATGCCCGGCAGCATCACGTCCAGGATCACCAGATCGTAGGTCTCCGTCAGGATCTGCCTCAGGGCCTGGTCCCCCCGGGAGATCCAGGTGCAGGCGAGCCCCTCCATCTCCAGGTTGAGCTTGATGCCTTCGGCCAGACTGAGCTCGTCTTCCACCAGCAGGATCTTGGGCTCGGGCATCGGGGACTCCGGAGATCTGTCGATCCTACTAGAATGGACCCTCCGGAGCGCCCATGGACGTGTATCTCAGCATCGTGATTCCCATCTACAACGAGGAGGAGAACATCGCCACGCTGTGGGAACGCCTTTCCCGGGTGATGGCCGAGCACTTCTCGGACCCGGCCAAGCCCTGGGAGGTCATCTTCACCGATGACGGCAGTCGGGACCGGAGTCTGGCCATGCTGCTCGACATTGCCAGGGCCGAACCGCGCGTGAAGGTGGTGGAGTTCAACCGGAACTATGGCCAGCACAGCGCCATTTTCGGGGCCTTTGCCGAGGTGCAGGGACAGATCATCGTGACCCTCGACGCGGACCTCCAGAACCCCCCCGAGGAGATCCCCAAGCTCGTGGCCAAGGTCGAGGAGGGCTACGACGCGGTGGGCGGCTGGCGCCAGGGCCGCCAGGACAACGACAGTTTCTTCCGGACCATGCCCAGCAAGATCGTCAACGCCGTCACCCGCAGGACCACCGGCGTGAAGCTCCACGATTATGGCTGCATGCTGCGGGCCTACGGTCGCGATGTGGTGAACGCCATGCTGCTCTGCAAGGAGCGGTCGAGCTTCATCCCGGCCCTGGCCAACAGCTTTGCCAAGCGCATCACCGAGGTGCCCGTGGCCCACGCCGAGCGGGCCGCCGGGGAAAGCAAGTACGGCCTCTGGAAGCTCATCAACCTCCAGTTCGACCTGCTCACCAGCTTCAGCCTGCTGCCCCTGCAGATGCTCAGCGTGTTCGGCGTGGTCACCGCCGGGGTCGGCTTCCTGCTCTTCCTGGGCCTGGTGGTCTACCGGTTCCTGCACCCCGAGGGCACGGCCCAGGGCGTGTTCACCCTCTTCGCCATCCTCTTCTTCTTTGTGGGCTGTCAGTTCATCGCCTTCGGCCTGCTGGGCGAGTACATCGGCCGCATCTACCAGGAAGTGCGGGACCGGCCGAGGTACATGGTGAAGAAGGTCCATCAGGAGAAATAGCGCCTGTGCCCTGGGATCCCGCCCAATACCTCCGGTTCGGCGATGAGCGCCTGCGGCCCGCCCTGGACCTGCTGGCGCGGGTCCCCCTCAAGGAGGCCACGGACATCGTGGACCTCGGATGCGGGCCAGGCCACATCACGAGCATCCTGAAATCCCGCTGGCCCACGGCCCGGGTGACAGGGGTGGACCACTCCCGGGAGATGCTCAAACGGGCGGCCGCCGACGCCCCGGACCTCCAGTGGCGGCAGGTGGATTTGGCGGAATGGCGGGCGGACCACCCGGTCGACCTGATCTACGCGAACGCTTCCCTGCACTGGCTGGACGATCATCGGAGCCTGTTCCCCCGCCTGATTGCCAGCCTGAAGCCGGGAGGATGGCTGGCGGTCCAGATGCCCTGCAATTTCGACCGGCCCTCCCACCAGGCCGCCTTCGAGGCCGCCGAGGAGGAATCCTGGCGGGCCCGGCTCGCCCCTCTGCTGCGCCGGCGGCCGGTGGCCGAGCCCGAGGAGTACCTCCGGTGGCTCTCTCCCGGTGCGCAGCGCCTGGACTTCTGGCAAACGGACTACCTCCACCTGCTCAAGGGGCCGGACCCCGTGGCCGCCTGGACCCAAGG
This sequence comes from uncultured Holophagaceae bacterium, assembly GCA_903839205.1. Taxonomy (GTDB): domain Bacteria; phylum Acidobacteriota; class Holophagae; order Holophagales; family Holophagaceae; genus Geothrix. The sequence continues at coordinate 5,767 of CAIMBM010000142.1, forward strand.
GAGCCTGCTCGTGCCCCTGCTGCAGGCGCTCGCGCAGGAGGAAAAGGAAGCCTTCCTGGAGGCCTACCGCAGTCGGCTCCGGAAGGCCTATCCCCCCGATGAGGCAGGGCGCACCCCCTTCTGGTTCAGGAGGTTCTTCCTGGTGGCCCAGGCCGGATAGGGACCCCTCAGCCCTCCTCGGCCTCCCCGGTCCAACCCTCGCCGTCCTCCTCCTGGGGCCTCTCCGGGACGCGGTAGCTTTCGCTGGACCAGGCACCCAGGTCCCGGGTCTGGCAGCGCGCCGAGCAGAAGGGCCGGTAGGCGTTGCCCTCCCAGGTGGTGGGGGTGCGGCAGACGGGACAGGGGCGAAGGGTCATGGCAGTCAGCATATCCAGATTGGCAATAGCTTCAACATTGAAGAAAATATGAGTCAAATTTTGAAGATCATGTTGACAATGATTCCATACGCTTTATCCTCATAGGTCCAGGGTGGGGCCAACCTCGACCTGGACCCTAGGAGGAATGACATGGGCAAGATCATCGGCATTGACCTCGGCACCACCAACAGCTGTGTGGCCGTTATGGAAGGCGGACAACCCAAGGTGATCCCGAATCCCGAGGGGGCGAACACCACGCCTTCGGTGGTGGGATTCAATCCCAAGACCAGCGAGCGCCTCGTGGGCGTCGCGGCCAAGCGCCAGGCCGTGGCCCAGCCGAAGATCACCATCTACTCCATCAAGCGCTTCATGGGTCTGCCTTTTGCCGATTCGGAAAGGGAACAAAAACTCGTGCCCTACACCGTGGAGCGGGCCGACAAGGGGGGCTGCGTCGTGGATGTGCTGGGCAAGAAGCTCAGCCCCGAGGAGATCAGCGCAGCCGTCATCACCAAGATGAAGGAGGCCGCCGAGGCCTACCTGGGTGAGAAGGTCACGGAGGCCGTCATCACCGTGCCCGCCTACTTCAACGATGCCCAGCGCCAGGCCACCAAGGACGCCGGTGCCATCGCGGGGCTGGAGGTCAAGCGCATCGTGAACGAGCCCACGGCGGCGGCCTTGGCCTACGGTCTGGACAAGAAGAAGGACGGCACCATCGCGGTGTTCGACTTCGGCGGTGGCACCTTCGACATCAGCATCCTCGAGGTCTCCGAAGGCGTGGTCGAAGTGAAGTCCACCAATGGCGATACGCACTTGGGCGGCGACAACATCGACCAGGCCATCATTGACTGGCTGGCTGAGGAGTTCCAGAAGTCAGAGGGAATTGACCTCCGCAAGCAGGCCGACGCCATGCAGCGGCTCAAGGAGGCTGCCGAGAAGGCCAAGATCGAACTGTCCAGCACCACGCAGACGGAAATCAGCCTGCCTTACATCACGGCTGACGCGAGCGGTCCCAAGCACGTGAATCAGCACCTCAGCCGAGCGAAATTCGAGGCGATGATCGAACCGGTGCTCCAGAAGCTCAAAGGGCCCTGCGAGAACGCGGTGAAGGATGCCAAGCTGGCCCACCACGAGATCGACGAAGTGGTGATGGTGGGCGGGTCCACGCGCATCCCCAAGGTGCTGGAGATGGTGAAGCAGATCTTCGGCAAGGAGCCCAACCACAGCGTGAACCCGGATGAAGTCGTGGCCGTGGGTGCGGCGGTGCAGGCCGGCGTGCTGGCCGGGGACGTCAAGGGCGTCCTGCTGCTCGACGTAACCCCGCTTTCCCTGGGGATCAATGCCAATGGCGGCCAGATGAGCGTGATCATCCCCCGCAACACCACCATTCCCACCAAGCGCAGCGAGATCTACACCACCGCGGTGGACAACCAGCCCGGCGTGGACATCGAGGTGTTCCAGGGCGAGCGTCCCGTGGTCGAAGGCAACAAACTGCTCGGCCAGTTCCACCTCGGCAACATCGCTCCGGCCCCCCGCGGCATGCCCCAGATTGAGGTTGTCTTTGACATCGACGCCAACGGCATCGTGCACGTCACGGCGAAGGACAAGGGCACCGGCAAGGACGCCAGCATCACGCTGACGGGTAGCACGGGCCTCTCCAAGGAGGAGATCGACGCCAAGGTCAAGGACGCCGAGGCCCACAAGGCCGATGACGAGGCGCGCAAGGCCCTGCTGGAGGAAAAGAACCACCTTGACCAGATGGTCTACCAGGTGGAGAAGCTCCTGAAGGAAAACGGCGAGAAGCTGCCCGAGGGCGACAAGAAGGAGGCCGAGGAGGCCCTGGTCGAAGCCAAGGCCGCCCTGGCCAGCCTGGAGCAGGAGCGCATCAAGAAGGCCCTGGAGAATCTCACGGCCAAGAGCCACAAGCTGGCCGAAAGCCTATACAAGCAGGAGCCCCCCCAGGATGGCGGGCCCGGACCCGGCGCGCCCGGCTCCCACCCCGGTGGCGAGAAGAAGGCCGACGACAACGTCATCGACGCGGAAGTAGTCAGTTAGCATTCGCAGAAAAACGGGGAGCCACGGAGCTCCCCGTTTTTCTGCGCGAACGAAATCTTAGTGCATTACACTAAACCCATGCCCCATCCCGATTACTACAAGATCCTGGGCGTGCCCAGAACGGCCTCGGAGGAAGAGGTCAAGAAGGCCTACCGCAAACTGGCGCGGAAACACCACCCGGATCTGAACCCCGGCAATGCGAAAGCCGAGGCCGAGTTCAAGAAGCTGGCCGAGGCCAATGATGTGCTGTCGGATCCCGAGAAGCGGAAGAACTACGACACTTATGGAGACCCGAACGGCCCTGGGGCCCAGATCCCGCCGGGTTTCCAGCAGGGGGCGGGGTTCGGGTTCGAGGATATCTTCGCGGGGTTTGGCGGTCGCCCCTCCCGCCACGGTCCCGAGCGCGGCGAAGATCTGGTGCATGCGGTCCGTCTGGGATTCCGAGAGGCCTTCGAGGGCACTCGGCTGAACCTGCGCGTGAACCGGTCCGAGCCCTGCCTGACCTGCCGGGGCACGGGCGAGGCCAGCAAGAAACAGGAAGTCTGCCGGACCTGCCAGGGCAAGGGCAAGGTGGGGGGAGGCTCCGGCTTCCTCTCCTTCGGCCGGACCTGCTCCGACTGTGGAGGACGCGGGACCCGGGCCCCGGCCTGCCCCGATTGCGATGGCGCCGGCCGCCACGCCCGGCAGGAGACCGTCACCATCGCCATCCCGGCCGGCGTGGAGGATGGCGCCCGCCTCCGGGTTGCGGGCAAGGGGGAGGCCGGACGCCGGGGGGGCGGGCCAGGGGACCTCTTCCTGCAGATCAGCATGGAACCCGATGCGCGGTTCGAGCGCAAGGGCCCCAACCTCTACGTCCGGCTGCCCATCAGCTTCTCCGAGGCGGCCCTGGGTGCCAAGGTGGACGTTCCGACCCCCGGGGGGCAGCAGACCATCAAGGTCCCCCCTGGCACCCAGACCGGCGCGAGGTTGCGGCTCAAGGGCCAGGGCATGCCGATCCCCCGGAGCAGCCAGCGCGGGGACCTCATCGCCGAGGTGGTCCTGGTCACGCCCTCGATCCAGGACGAGCGCAGCAAGGAGCTGCTGCGGGAGCTGGCCGACCTGAACGACGTGGACGTGCGCAAGCAGCGGAGTGCGATATGAGTTCCAGGGACCCGAGGGTGGGCGCCTACATGATCGGGGTGGTGTCGATGCGCTATGGGGTGCACCCCCAGACCCTGCGTCTCTATGAGCGGGAAGGACTGCTCACACCCAGCCGCACCGAAGGGAAGACACGGCTCTACAGCGACGAGGACCTGGAGCGTCTGGAGTTCATCCTGAATCTCACCAGGGACCTGGGTGTCAATCTGGCCGGAGTCGAGGTCGTGCTGGGCATGCGGGATCGCCTGAACCATCTGCAGGAGGATCTGGAGCGTCTGGCCCATGCCCTCGAGGCAGCGGGCATCAAGGAGGCGCCCCGGCCGGCCTCGGCCACCGGTCTGGTGAAGCTCAGCCCCCACGGACTGCGCAAGCGCTCCTGACGCGAGGCTTCGCTAGGACCCTGGATCGCTTGCTATGCTGGTCGTTTCACCCAGGTGATCCGTGCCCCTCCGGCATCTCGAAGAGCGTTCGCTCGACAAGTACTTCGATTCGATCCGCCACCTTCCGCTGTTGACGGCCGAGGAGGAGCGGATCAACGGACGGCTCTGGCAGAACGACCGCAATCCCGAGGGCCTGCGCAAGCTGGTGGAGGGCAACCTGCGCTTTGTGGTCAAGGAGGCCCGCAAGTTCGAGGGCATGGGACTCGACCTGCTGGACCTCATCAGCGAAGGCAACCTGGGCCTGATCGAGGCCGCCAAGCGCTTCGATCCCGAGCGGCAGAACAAGTTCCTGACCTACGCCTCCTGGTGGGTGCGGCAGGCCATCTTCCATGCCCTGGCCGAACATGGGAACAAGATCCGCCTGCCGCAGAAGGTGGCCGGCCACCTGGTGCAGCTCAACCGGGTGACCCAGAAGCTGAGCCAGGCCCTGGGCCGCGCCCCCCTGCTCCAGGAGATCGCCGAGGCGGCCAGCCTCAGCATCGAGGACGTGGAGCGGTACCAGCTCCTGCAGCAGACGACCTCCACGGTCTCCACGGAGCAGGGCCTTGGAGATTCGGACCTCACCGTGGGGGACAGCCTGGAACAGGAGGTGGAACCCTCCGCCATGCACACGCTGGACCAGGAGGCTTTCCTGGAGCAGATCGAGGCCAGCCTGGCCGCCCTGAGTGCCAAGGAGCGCACCATCATCTCCCTGCACTTCGGCATCGGCGGCGAGGACCCCCTCACCCTCGAGCAGATTGGCAAGCGTTTCACCCCGCCCATATCCCGCGAGCGCGTGCGCCAGCTGGAGGAGCGGGCCTTCGCCCGCATCCGGGAGCGGCGCCGGGAAGTGCTGGGCGGCTTCCTGCGGGGCGGGGACGGGCCATGAAGGGTCGGCCTGACTGTCCCCGCTGCCAGGGCCAGGGCCTGGTGTTCGATCCTGATCCGCAGAAGCCGGTGCTGGTGTGCGGCTGCACGGTGGATCTGGCGCCGGATGCCGAGACCCTCGGCCTTCCCGCCCGCTACCGGGAGGCGGATTTCACCCGGTTCTGGAAATGGTGGAACAACTCCCAGGCCAGCGGGGTGCGGGCCCTGCTGGACCGGGTCTCGGATCTGGAGGAGCTGCTCACCCGCCCGGTGGACGAGGTCGGGGAACTGGAGGGCCGCGAGGACCTGGCCAAGCTGCTCCAGGCCCTGCGCAAGCGGCCGGAGCACGGCATCCGGCCCGCGGGAGCCGACGGCCTGTCCCAGTGGGCCAGCGCCGGCAAGCACAAGTTCCGGCACGGCTGGGAGCTGTGGTGGATTCACGG
>CAIMBM010000143.1 GCA_903839205.1 uncultured Holophagaceae bacterium
CCCTCTGCAGCCGGGCACCGGTGCGGACAATGCCGGCGTAGTTCCACAGCGTGCTGCGGATGAGCCCCCAATCCTGATCGATGAGCAGCGGATCCGTGGGCTCTGGCCGTTCCGGCTTGCGCCACCGGGCCAGCCCCTTCGAATCCAGCAGGGCCGCGCCCTCCAGGTCACGAACAACGGCCTCGGCGCTCCGGGTGCCCCACAGCAGCCCCTCCAGCAGGCTGGTGGAAGCCAGCCGATTGGCGCCGTGCAGGCCCGTGCAGGCCACTTCGCCCGCCGCAAAGAGTCCCGGGAGGCTGGTCCGGCCATCCAGGTCCACCAGCACGCCGCCGCAGAAATAATGGGCGGCGGGCACCACGGGAATGGGCTGGTGATAGGGATCCAGGCCTTCGGCGCGGCAGGCCGCCATCACCGTGGGGAAGTGCGAATCCAGGTCGAGCTTGGCCGCCACCGGGGCCAGGTCCAGGTAGACGCTGACCTCGCCGCTGGCCGCCATCTCCTGGAAGATGGCCCGACTGACCACGTCCCGGGGGGCCAGTTCCAGGAAGTCCGGGGCGTACTTCGTCATGAAGCGTTCGCCCTTCCGGTTGACCAGCCAGGCGCCCTCACCACGCAGCGCCTCGGTCAGCAGGGTCCTGGGCTTGCCAGGCACGTAGAGGGCTGTGGGATGGAACTGCACATACTCGCAGTTCACGATGCGGGCGCTGGCCCGGTAGGCCGCCGCCAGGCCATCCCCGGTGGCGCTGGGCGGATTGGTGGTGTGGAGGTAGAGGTAGCCCAGGCCCCCGGTCGCCAGGAGGGTCCGCCGGGCCAGGGCGCCCTCCACCTCTCCGGTGGCCGGATCAAAGAGGAAGGCCCCGTGCACCTGGATGGGGTCGTACACCCGCACCGGATCGAGACAGTGGTGGGGACTGGTGATGAGGTCCACCAGGCAGAGCCGCTCCCGCAGGCGGATGTTCGGATGCGCGCGAACCGCTGCGCTGAGGGCCGTCTGGATGGCCAGTCCGGTCGCGTCCTTGGCGTGGTAGATGCGCCGGGCGCTGTGGGCGGCCTCGGCCGTGGGGGCGGGGACCCCGGTGCTACCGAGGTCGAAGGGGACACCCAGGCGCTCCCACAGGAAACTCCGGCAGAGCCTGGGACCTTCCTCGGCCAGCAGCCGGACGGCCTCGGTCCGGCAGAGGCCTCCCCCGGCGCCCTCGATGTCCGAGGCCAGCAGGCCCGGGGAATCCCCCTCCTCCGGCGGCGCCAAACCGATGATGCCGCCCTGGGCCCAGGCTGTGTTCGAGCCTCCCAGCGCATCCTTGGCCACCAGGTCCACCCTGGCGCCCAGGTCCGCCGCCCTCAGGGCAGCGGAACATCCTGCGATACCTGCCCCCAGAACCAGCAGATCAGCTGTTGCATTCATGCCAGCTCCCAGGTGGGGCGGTCCAAGGTCCAAAGCGGCGAGAAATCCGCCTCGGCGGTCATGCGCCTCCCATGGTCCAGCCTACGGACCGTCAGGTCCAGCGCTGTCTCCATGGAGACGTCGCCCCAGGGCGTGCGAACGCGACCCCCAATGGCTTTCAGCCTGTGGCTGGCCTCTTCCCAGAGGGTCACCATGCCGCCAAGGTTGTGGTGTTGGAGGTGGTGATAGCCGCCCGCCAACAGGATGAGCCCCTGGAGCTGGTCCTTCAGGTCCCCCCCCGCCGCGGCCCACAGGGGTTCCAGGGCATCGTGGCACTCGTGGTAGAGGCCATGGTTGAAGAGGGACACCCCACAGGCCAGCGGGTAGCGCTGCCCCAGGGGCAGCGGGGTGAGGGCCGCCAGCTGCCAGCCGCAGCGCAGGCTCACCAGGGGCCCCCAGGCGCCCCATCCCGATGCCGGGCGCCAGCCATCGGGTCCGCCTTCGGCCGTGTCGGTCCACCGGGCCAGGTGGGCCTGCCAGGCGGCCGCAGGGTCGTGCTGTCCAAGCGCCGCCAGCATCCGGACCGAATGGTTCAGCAGTTCCCTCCCGGGGATACCTTCGGGGCGCGCCTGCCGCAGCCCCGGGGCCCCCAGGATGGTGGGCCAGACCAGCACCTGCCGGGATTCCGGATCACGGAGGGCCGCCTCCATCCGGTCCTGGAAGAAGCGGTGGATCTCCAGGGGCAGCCGGGGCTGCCGCTGCCAGAAGGGGGTGCGGTTGCAGTCATCGCTCATGGATCCACCACCAGCCGGAGGCTCAGGCCCCCGATTTCGTTCTCCACCGCGCCCGCCCAGTGACAGCCGGGGATGCGGCCCCTCAGCACCCGGCGGGGGTCCCCCTGCTGGTGGACCAGGAGCCACCGGGCCACCAGGCCCCGGTACTTCTTCGAGAAGTGGCTCAGGGCCTTTCCGGAAGCCGTGCAGATCTCCACCGAATGCCGCGGCCTGGCCCAGCCCCTGAGCAGGCCGGACAGTTCGCCGGGAAGCAACTCCCAGACGGGGCCCTCCGGCATCGAGGCCAGCAGCCCGGGCAGCGCCTCCCGCCAGTGGTCCTTCAGCCCGGGGATGGCCGCAAGCTTCAGCTTGTAGGGGGGGACGGGCTCGTCGCCCCGCACCAGGCCCCGGAGGTGCGAGAGGATGAACACCTGCGTCCAGACTTCCGCCGGAAGCGAAGGTGCATCCAGGGCCTGGAAGGCCACGCCGGTGTACCGGGACAGCGCCGGGAGGAGGGGCACGGATCCCCCGAGCGCCAGCGCCTCGGTCCGGGCCCGGTCGAGGGCCAGACCCTTGACCCCAAAGGCCCCCTGCAAGGCCTCGCGCGTGCCGGTCTTGGTGAGGGCCACGAGCCGCTCCCTCACCCAGCGCTGGGCCGGCGATTCCGGCAGGCGCCCTTTCACGCCACCGGAGCACTTGTCTTCGGAGGGGGCCAGGAGAATGAGGGGCGCCGACGTCACTGTGATTCCACCCAGCTTTCCAGGCTGGTCAGGCGGATTCCTGCCCAGAGCTCTCGCAGGCGGCCCCCATAGCCCCGCATTCCTGCACTGTGCGCGAGGCGGTGCCCCAGGGAGGCACCCGGAAGCTCCGGCTGGCCAGGGTCCAGTTCCCAGGGATGCAGCACCAAGGGGTTTCCCGTGTCGTCCTGGGCCAGGGCCTCCAGGGAGCGGCGCACCAGGCCGAAGGGCAGCACCCGTGGCCCCCAGCCCCAGAGGGGCGAGCGCAGCGGACCCGACCACAGCACCGGCGGGGGGAGTTCCCACAGCCCTTCGGCCAGGCGGTGGGGCCACCGGGGCCAGGAGGGATCACCCAGGAGGGCCAGGGGCACGCGGCTGGAGTCGTAGCGGAAGCCCAATTCCGGCAGGTCCCGCCACCAGTCCGAGGCAGGGCCGCGCAGGCTCCATTCCGGAGCGCGGTACCCCACCACGGGCCGCCCCGACAGATCCTCCAGCAGGGCCTTGCCATCCACCAGCCCGGATCGCCAGCTGTTGCGGTCCAGTTGGAAGGCGCGCCGGTGGGTCAGGCCGTGCAGCCCGATGGTGTGGCCCTCTGAAACAATGCGTTGCAGGAGGCCCGGATGCCGTCGCGCCTGGTCCCCCAGGCAGAACCAGGTCGCGGTGGCGCCCAGGTCCGCGCAGAGTTCAAGGGCGCGCTCCGTGGCCAGGGGCAGCCGGCACTCGAAGCGGTCCAGGGCCTCAGGCTGGTCGTAGGGCGGGCAGCAGAGCTGGAACCAGTCTTCCCAGTCGAGGGAAAGTGGGAGACGAGGGATCTTCAGGTGAAATTCCGCTCGGAAAGGCTGATGAACTCGAGGGAGAAATCGTCGAGTTCCGTTTGGAACTGCTTCAACTGGCCCTGGAAGAAGTTGTAGGCCATGAGTGCCGGGATGGCCGCCACCAGGCCGATGGCCGTGGCCACGAGGGCCTCGGAGATCCCCGGGGCCACGGTGGCGAGGTTCGCGTTGCCCGTGGCGCCGATGCCCCTGAAGGCGTCGATGATGCCCCAGACGGTGCCGAAGAGCCCGATGAAGGGGCTCACCGCCGCCACGGTGGCCAGGCCTCCCAGGGAGCGCTCGAGGCGACCCATCTCCACCACGCTGGCCCGCTGGAGGCTCCGCTCCACCGCTTCCATGCTGCGCAGTTGGGGGCGTCCATCCTGACCGCCCCCGCGCAGCTGGTAGGTCACTTCGCCGTAGCCAGCCACGAACAGGCCCACGAGGGGGCTCACGGCGAATTTCTCCTGGTGCTGCTTCAGTTCCCGCCAGTCCGTGGCGCGCTTGAAGGCCGCCCGGAACTGCTCAGACACGCTGCGGCTCCGGCGGTAGAGCAGGGACTTGCGGATGATCACCACCCAGCTGAGCAGGGAGAAGGTGAAGAGGATCACCAGCACCGACTTGGAGACCGGCCCCGCGTGGAGCATGACCTCCAGGAGGTTGACCTCGTTGCCCGTGGGTGCCGCCAGGATCGCCATGCCATCTCCTTCCCCTGAATGATAGCAAGCTACACTGGTTCCTTTGTGTGAGGACGCCATGCAGGTGCTGGTCATCGGGTCGGGATACGTGGGGCTTGTAGCTGCAGCCTGTTTCGCGGAGGCGGGCCACCAGGTGCTCGGGGTGGACATCGACGCGGCCAAGGTGGCGGTCCTCTCCCGCGGCGAGTCCCCCATCTTCGAGCCGGGCCTGGATGATCTCCTCGCGAAGCACCTGGCCTCCGGGACCCTGCGCTTCACCACGGACCTCAAGGCCGGCATCGCCAAGGCTGACGCCGCCTTCATCTGTGTCGGCACCCCCCAGAGCGAGGATGGCAGCGCCGACATGCAGTACGTCCTGGCGGTGGCGGGCCAGGTCGGCGAGGCCATGGCGCTGCGACCACTGGAGGCCAAGCCCCTCATCGTGGTGGACAAGAGCACGGTCCCGGTCGGGACCGCAGCCAGGGTCCATGCCCAGATCATGACCCGTACGGACCGTCCCTTCGAGGTGGTGAGCAACCCCGAGTTCCTGCGGGAGGGCTCGGCCATCGGTGACTTCCTGGAACCGGACCGCGTGGTGGTGGGCTGCAGGACCGATCATGCCGAAGCCGTGATGAAGGCCCTCTACCAGCCCTTCCTCGACCGCAGCGGCGGCAAGTGGTTCCGCATGGATCCCCCCAGCGCCGAGCTCACGAAGTATGCGGCCAATGCCATGCTGGCCCTGCGCATCGCCTTCATCAACGAGATCGCCAACCTGGCCGAGGATGTGGGAGCCGATATCGACCATGTGAAGACCGCGATCGGCGCGGACCACCGCATCGGCCCCGCCTTCCTCAACCCCGGGCCGGGTTTCGGCGGATCCTGCTTCCCCAAGGACCTCCAGGCGCTGCTCAAGGCGGGCCGGGAGAATGGCCACCCGCTCATGTCCCTGGCTACGACCGTGGAAGCCAACCGGATCCAGAAGCAGGTCCTCCTGCGCAAGGTGAAGGCCCATTTCGGCGTGAAGCCCGGCGTGCCCGCCCCGCTGAAGGGCCGGCGCTTCGCCCTCTGGGGCCTGGCCTTCAAGGCCAACACGGACGACATCCGCGAAAGCATGTCGCTGGAACTGATCGAGGGCCTCGTGACCCTCGGTGCCGAGGTGGTGGTCCACGACTTTGCGGCGATGGAGGCCGTGAAGGCGAGGATCGGAGGCAGAGTCCTCTACGCGGAGACCCCCCTGGCCGCCTGCGAAGGGGCCGACGCCCTGCTCATCGCCACCGAATGGGCCCAGTACCGCGAGGCCGACCTGGACGCCGTGGCCAAGGCCCTCAAGGCGCGCTGCATCTTTGACGGCCGCAACCTGTTCCGCCCCGAGGCCATGGAAGCCCGGGGCTGGACCTACCTCTCCATCGGCCGCCGGGCCGTAGCACCCGCGCCATGACCCGCATCCGGCTGGAGGACATCGCCCACGCCCGCAGCGGCGACAAGGGGGACGGCTCGAACGTGGGCGTCATCGCCTATTCGGAGGCGGGATTCCGGCTGCTGCAGCAGGAACTCACCACGGAGCGGGTGAAACGTCATTTCTCAGAGATCTGCAAGGGGGGCATCGATCGCTACGAGGTCCCTAATCTCAAGGCTATCAACTTCATCCTGCACGACTCGCTGGGCGGAGGCGGCAGCGAAAGCGTGAAAACCGATGCCCAGGGAAAGACCCATGGCCAGGCTCTGCTTAGAATGGAGCTGGACCTGCCGGGCGATGTGTCCCTGGCCGACCTGAATCCCGAACGTAGAACCGCCCCCTGACGGAGTACCCCATGAACCTTGGACCCGGCCATCTGCTCTTGATCGGCATCGCCCTGCTGATCTTCTTCGGTCCTTCCCGCCTGCCTGAACTGGGCAAGAGCCTGGGCAAGGGCATCCAGGAGTTCAAGAAGGCCAGTCGCGAACTCACGGAGTCCGCCAGCGAGGAAGCCCCCGCCGACAAGGAAAAGAAATAGTTCCTCCGATCCCACGGCCCGGTCTCCCCCCGGAGGCCGGGCTCTTTTGACCGCTTCGCCCGCAGAGGACCATGGCGCTTCCAAGCACGCCACCCGACAGGATGAGTTTCTGGGAGCATCTGCAGGAGCTGCGGGTGCGGATCGTCCGGTCCCTCCTCATCGTGCTGGGCGTCTTCACCTTCACCTACGGCTTCCCTTTCGGCTACCACGGCATCCCGTCCTTCCGGTTCAAGCTCTGGGTCTGGTCCCAGCAGCCCTTCCTGAAGGCCATGGCCCAGCAGACCGGCAAGGCCATCTCCGAGCTCCATCCCTTCGCCTTCACGGACCTGACCGAGCCCTTTTTCAGCATGATGCGGCTGTCCCTCTGGGCCGCCGGCTTCCTCGCCGCCCCCTTCCTCTTCTACCAGCTCTGGGCGTTCATCCGCCCCGGCCTGATGCCCCGGGAACGCCGCCTGGTGATCCCCTTCGTCTTCATCACCTCCGCCTGCTTCGTCGGCGGTGCCGCCTTCGCCTACTACCAGGCCGTCGGCTTCCTCGGCGACATCCTCTTCCAGGAGGCCGCCGCCGCGGGCCTGCGGGCCAACCTTCACGCCTCGCAGTACCTCGACCTCTTCATCTGGACCATGGTCATCACTGGCATCATGTTCGAGCTGCCGGTGCTGTTCTACTTCCTGGCGCGCTTCCGCCTCGTGACGGCTCGGTGGATGCTGAAGTACTGGCGCCACGCCACCCTCATCATCGTCATTTTCAGCGCCTTCTTCACGCCGGGCGACGTCATCGTCACCGCCATCTTCTTCAGCGTCCTGCTGCTGGGGCTCTACTTCATCTCCATCCTCGTGGCCTGGATCGCCGAGCCCCGTCAGCCGCGGTAGGAACCCAGGTCCTCCAGGCAGAGCTGCACGGCCCGATTGGGCTCTGGGGCCTTGCACAGGTGTTGTCGAGCCACGGGATCGCCCATCAGCGGCAAGAGGGCCTCCCTGAGGCAGCGGACCAGGTCTGACGCCTGCCGGATGACGGCCGCCCTCCCCTCGCCTCCCATGGCCACGGCATTCCGCTCCTGATGCCCGTGGGCGCTGGTTGGCAGCGGCACCAGGATGGCCCCGCGCCCAGCGGCCTTCAGCTCGGCGCAGGTGCTCGCCCCGGCCCGGCTCACGATGAGACTGGCCGATTCCATGGCCTCATCCATGCGGGCGATGAAGGGCACCATCGCGTGGCGCGGGTGCCGGGGCCGGTCCTTCAGCCGCTCCAGTTCGGCTGGGCCGGTCTGGTGGAGGATCTGCCATTCCGGCATTTGGTCCAGCAGGGCCGGGGCGACCTCCAGCATGGCTTCATTGATGGCGCGGGCCCCCCCGCTGCCACCCAGGACCAGCAGCCGGAGGGGGGGAAGCAGGTCCTCGGCAGGCTGGAAGTCCCGGAGGAAGGCGAGGCGCACGGGGGTTCCCAGCACCCTGCAGTCGGCCCTGGGCAGGAAGGTTCGCACAGCCTCCATGCCGCACCAGACGCGCCGCGCCTTCGGCGCCACAAGCTTCACCAGGGCTCCCGGGGCCGCATTGCTCTCATGGAGGAAGTAGGGAATTCCCAGATTCCGGGCCGCCAGCAGGGCGGGGGCGGCGCCGTAGCCGCCGGTGCCGATGACGGCCCAGGGCCGGTCCCGCCGCCAGAGGGTCTTCAGCAGGGAGACGGCGCGCCAGAGCTTCCATCCGGAGCGCGTCAGGCGGATTGGCGAGCTGCCGACGAAGCCCTCGACGTCCAAGAGCAGATGCGGCCAGGGGCCCCCCGGGAGTTCCCGGGCCTCGATGCCGCGGCGGGCCCCGACGAAACAGATCTTCCGGTCCGGCCACATCGCATGGGCCCCTTCGGCGAGGGCGATGGCCGGAAAGAAGTGCCCCCCCGTGCCACCCCCGGTGAGGATGAGCGCATCTCGGAACTGCAGCGGGACCTCTTGCATAATCCGTCCACCATACCCGGAAGGATCGGAAATCCTACCCTGCGACAGGTCGGCAACCTACCCAGAGACAGGGGTGATCGCAGACACAACACCCTAGATAACGCGCTGGGGCAAGCGGTTTCGTCAGGCTAAACTCTACCTTTGGGTTGGCCATCCGCCGGCCTGTCTGAGACGCATCAGGGAGCGCCCATGAAGATTCTCGTCACCCTCAAGCAGGTCCCCGACACCGAGACCAAGATCAAGGTGGCCGCCGATGGACGGTCCCTGGATCCCGCCGACGTGAAATGGATCACCAGTCCCTACGACGAGTTCGCCCTGGAAGAGGCCATTCGCATCAAGGAACGCCAAGGGGCCGAAGTGATCGCCCTTTCCGTGGGTGGTGATGCCGTGAAGGAAGTACTGAAGAATGCCCTGGCGCTGGGCGCGGATTCGGCCGTTCTGCTCAGGGGCGAGGGACAGGGCGATGCCTTCGCCGTGGCCCAGATGATCGCCGCCTTTGCGAAGGACAAGGGCTTTGACCTGATCCTCTGCGGCAACATGGGCATCGGGGGCGACAACGCCGCCATGGGGCCCATGCTTGCGGAACTGCTGGGCATCGCCCAGGCCAATGTCATCGTGAAACTCGAACTCGGCGAGGGCACCTTCCGGGCCGAGCGCGAGATCGAAGGCGGATCCGAGATTGTGGTGGGTGCCTTGCCCGCGGTGATCAGTGCCCAGAAGGGTCTGAATGAGCCCCGCTATGCCAGCCTGAAGGGGATCATGGCCGCCAAGAAGAAGACCATCGAGGAGATCGAGGCTGCGCCTGTCAATTCCGGTGCACGCATCAGCGCCCTGGCCCTGCCCCCGCAGCGCCCGGCGGGCCGCAAGCTGGAAGGGGACCCTGCCACCCAGGCCAGCGGACTGCTCCAGGCCCTGAAGGACGAAGCCAAGGTCTTCTAGCGCCTCACCTCAGATTTACGCATTGAAAGGACGACCCATGATTCTCGCGTTTTGTGAATTGAAGGATGGCCAGCTTCGCAAGCCCAGCGCCGAGGCTCTCAGCGAAGGCCGCCGTCTGGCTGACGCCTCGGGTCAGCCGCTCGGCGCCCTATTCGTGGGGGTGAACTGCGCCGGGGCCAGTGAAGCCGCCAGGTACGGCGCCGACCTGATCCTCACGGCCGAGGCGCCCACCCTGGCCTCCTATTCCAGCGACGCCTACGCATCCGTCATCGCTGAGGCCGTCAAGGCCAAGGGCGCCACCGTCCTGCTGGCCGCGGCCACCGCCGTCGGGAAGGATGTCATCCCCCGCACCGCGGCCCGCCTGGGCGCCGGCTATGCCTCCGATGTGACCGGGCTTGCCATGGTGGAGGGCAAACTGCAGGCCGTGCGTCCCGTCTACGCCGGCAAGGCCTTCGCCACCACGACCTTCGCCACCCCCATCCAGGTCGCCACCACCCGCCCCAACGTGTTCGCCGCCGCCGAGAAAGCCGGTGCGGGCAAGGTCGAGGCTCTGCCCGTGCCCGCCGGCGACTTCAAGTCCATGGTCAAGGAGATCCTCGCCAAGGCCAGCGGCAAGGTGGATCTGAGCGAGGCCAACATCATCGTGAGCGGCGGCCGCGGCATGAAGGACGGTTCCAACTTCAAGCTCCTCGAAGAACTGGCCGACGCCCTCGGCGGCGTCGTAGGCGCCTCCCGGGCGGCCGTGGACGCAGGCTGGGGCCTGCCCCACAGCATGCAGGTGGGCCAGACCGGCAAGGTCGTGAGCCCCACCCTCTACATCGCCTGCGGCATCAG
>CAIMBM010000144.1 GCA_903839205.1 uncultured Holophagaceae bacterium
GGCACATCATGCCCCTGGTGGGCCGCCTGAACTGGCCCAGCTCGCTGCTGGCCTGGGACGTCATCGTCCTGAACCTCTACCTCCTGCTCAACTGGTTCGTGGTGACCTACCTGCTCTTCAGCGCCTACGTGGAGAAGCACTACAAGAAGGCCCTGGTGCTCCCGCTCGTCCTGCTGTCCATCCCCATGGCCGTGAGCATCCACACCGTCACCGCCTACCTCTACAATGGCCTGGCCGCCCGCCCCTTCTGGAACTCGGCCATCCTGGCCCCGCGCTTCCTGGCCTCCGCCTTCTGCTCGGGGCCCGCCGTCCTGCTCATCCTCCTCCAGGTGCTGCGCAAGACCACGCGGCTGAAGATCACGGACGAGGCCATCTTCAAGATTGCCGAACTCATGGCCTACACCATGGGCTTCAACCTCTTCCTCACGGCTGCCGAGTCCTTCAAGGAAATCTACTCGGGCACGGAGCACATGATCTATTTCCAGTACTTGCTCTTCGGGATTGAGAAGAACGGGGTCCAGTACCACACCCTGGTGCCCTTCGCCTGGGCCTCGATCATCACGGGTTTCGTGGCCTTCATGCTCTTCCTCATCCCCAGGACCCGGACCAACTGGACGACGCTGAACATCGGCTGCGTGCTCATTTACGCCAGCGTCTACATCGAGAAGGGCATGGGCCTCATCATTCCCGGCCTCACACCCGACACCCTGGGCGAGATCTACGTCTACCGGCCCTCCCTCACGGAAGTCACCGTGGCGGCGGGCGTCTTCTCCCTGGGGGCGCTGGTCTTCACGTTCATGCTGAAGGCCGCCGTGCCCATGATGCTCGGCGAGTTCACCATCTCGAAAGGCAGGAAGTCCCAAGAAACTCCCACCGCCGATCCCAGCAAGGCCTGAGGCAAGGGCCACCCTTCATGGCAGGCCCGCCGGGACTTCCCCGGCGGGCCTTTTTCACCAGCGCTCCTGGTCCGAGGCCGGGGCCAAGGGCCAGGGGTCGGAGGCGACCCCGTTGATGGTGGCCCCGCTCTGCATCACGTGGCGCGTATTGGCCAGGAAGCCATGGGGAAAGATGGGCGCCGGTGCGCTGACCGAATCCAGCCGGGCGGCCACTTCCGGGGGCAGCCGGAGATCCAGGGCCTGGAGGTTGCCCTTGAGCTGGGCCAGGGTGCGGGCGCCGAGAATGGGACTGACCACGCCCGGCCTGGCGAGCACCCAGGCCAGGGCCACCTGGGCCACCTCGCGGCCCAGCTCGGCCGCCGCGGCCTCGGCGGCCTCGAGGATGGTGTAGTTGCGGTCCGTGAGGCTCTTCGACACCCCTGGGAGGTGGCGGCCCTCCCCCTGCGGCTGCCGGTTCCGGCCGTACTTGCCCGTCAGGAGGCCCCCCCGCAGGGGAGACCAGGGGGTGACGCCGAGGCCGTGGGCCTGGGCCATGGGCAGCAGGTCATGCTCCACGGTGCGTTCGATGAGCGAGTACTCGATCTGCAGCGCCGCGAAGGGCGACCAACCCCGGAACAGGGCCGCATCCTGGCCCTGCACCACCCGCCAGGCCGGGGTGTCGGAAACACCGAGGTACCGCACCTTCCCGGCCCGCACCAGGTCATCCAGGACCCGCATGGTTTCCTCGATGGGCGTGTGGGGGTCGTCGAAGTGCATCCAGTAGAGGTCCACGCAGTCCGTGCGCAGGCGGCGAAGGCTCTGCTCCAGCTGCTGCTGGACCGCCTTCCGGCCCGCCCCGCCCGCGTTGGGGTCGCCGCGGTGGAGGCTGCCGCAGAACTTGGTGGCCAGCACGACCCGGTCTCGGCCCCCCCGCTCGGCAAAGTAGTCGCCCAGGATCGCCTCGCTGTGACCCTTCGTATAGATGTTGGCCGTGTCCAGGAAGTTGCCCCCGGCCTCCAGGTAGCAGTCCAGCATCGCACGGCTGGCGGCCAGGTCCGCCCCCCAGCCCCAATCGCTGCCGAAGGTCATGGCACCGAGGCAGAGGGGGCTGACCCGCAGTCCTGAACGTCCGAGGGTCCGATAGTCGCTGAGCCGCATGATGGCCTCCGGGCCCCCAGCCTACACCTCCTGCACCGGACCGGCACGCGCCGCCCGTGGCGCCGGATCAGATCCCGGGTTCCACGTCGTGGGCCTCGTCGGGATTCGCGTGGAGGATGTTCCTGAACCGGTCGAGGTGCGCCAGGAAGAGGTCCGCGAGATGTGGATCGAAGTGCACGCCACTGCCCTTGCGGATCAGCGCCACCACCTGGTCCTCGGGCCAGGGCTCCTTGTAGTGGCGGTGGTTGCTGAGGGCGTCGTAGACGTCCACCAGGGCGGTGATGCGGGCCTCCACCGGGATCACCTCGCCCTTCAGGCCCCTGGGATAGCCGCTCCCGTCCCATTTCTCGTGGTGGCAGATGGCGATGGTGGCGCCCATGCGGATGAAGGGCACCGTGGAGCCCTTGAGGATGATGGCCCCCATGGCCGTGTGCTGCTTCATGATCACCCACTCGTGTTCGGTGAGAGAGCCGGGCTTCTGGAGGATCGCATCCGGTACGCCGATCTTGCCGATGTCGTGCATGGGGGCCGCCGACTGGATGGTCTCCACGGCGAGCGGGTCCCAGCCCAGGAGGCGGGCCAGCTCCGCGGCATAGAGGCCGATCCGGCGTACGTGCATGCCCGTTTCGTTGTCGCGGTGCTCGCTGGCGGAGATGAGCCGGAGGGCGATCTCCTCCCGGGAGTTCCGGATCTCCACCGTCTGCTCCCTCACCTTCTTGGCCAGTTCGGCCTCCCGGTCCCGGAAGGCGATCTCGAGCATCCGCCGACGCAGGGCCCCATTCACCTGGACCAGGATCTCGCGGGGCTGGTAGGGCTTGAGCACGTAGCCGAAGGCGCCCTGCTGCAGGCAGGTGATGGCCGTCTCCGCGTCCTCGAGGGAACTGACCATGACCACCGAAGTGTCGGGAATCCGGTGCCGGAGGGCCTTCACGAGGTCCAGCCCGGAGGCCCCCGGCATCTGGATGTCACAGAGCACCAGGTCGATGGCTTCCCTGTCCAGCACCGCCAGGGCGCCGGCCACATCCTCGGCCTCCCGGCAGCAGTAACCGGCCTTGGTCAAGATGTACCGGAGCGAGAGACGCACGATGGCCAGGTCATCCACGATGAGGACACTGGCCTGCTCGGGCAAAATCTGGATCGCTTCGGCCATGGCCTCCCCGGATGCAGACTCAACGGTCTTCCCGCTGCACGGCTGTACTTTCAGATCATCACACAGGCAAAATCGACCGAGGGGATCTTCCTTCGGGAACCTTCATGGATCTTGCAAAATAAAGATTCAGCGCGCCCACTGGAGAGAATCCCGCTTCGCCGCATAGTGCGCGCCCAGGCCGAGGGCGATGGCCCGCTCGCAGAGCTCCAGGGCCCCGTGGAAGTCGCCCAGCTCGCTGTGGGCCTGGATGCCCCGTTCGAAACAGGACAGCCCCTCCAGCAGCCTCCGGAACTCGTGGGGGAAGGCCGCCTCCAGGTCGGGCAGGTACCCCAGGGCCAGCGCCACCGACTCGGTGCAGGCCTCCCAATGGCCGCACTGGGCCTGGGCCTCCCCGCTCAGGTCGTAGGCGACCGCCTTCACCGCATTGGGCAGGCTGGCCTGGGCCTCGAAGGTCCGCCGCAGGTACTTCAGGGCGGACTCGGGGCCGCTGAAGGCCGCCTCGCGGTGCCCCGCCAGCAGGTCCTCGAGGGTGTCCTTCACGGACTTGCGGACCGGTTCGTTGCGCTTGGCCATGCAGTTCCTAGGAAAAGGGTTGGTCCACAGATTCCACAGATTCCACAGATTAGAAATGCAAGGACGGTTGATCCGGAATGGCACAGACTCTTTGCTTTTGAATCTGTGTGAATCTGTGAAATCTGTGGATGTTTTTATTATTCGTACTCGATCGTCGCCGGGGGCTTGCTCGTGATATCAAAGACCACCCTATTGATGCCCCGAACTTCCCGCACAATTCGCTGGGCGAGGCGGTCAAGCAGTTCGTGAGGAAGCCGCGCCCAGTCCGCGGTCATGAGCCCGGAGCAGGAGCGGAGGGCCACCGGCGCGGAGCGACGGCCCGAAGGGTGGCCGCACAGGAGGTGCGGCCGTGAGGTCTGAGCGACATGACTACTCATACTCGATGGTCGCGGGTGGCTTGCTCGTGATATCAAAGACCACCCTATTGATGCCCCGAACTTCCCGCACAATTCGCTGGGCGATGCGGTCCAGGAGCTCATGGGGCAGGCGGGCCCAGTCCGCGGTCATGAAGTCCTCGCTGGTCACGGCCCGCAGGGCGCACATCCACTCGAAGGTGCGCTCGTCCCCCATGATGCCCACGGTCTGCACGGGCAGCAGCACGGCGAAGGCCTGGCTCGTCCTGGCGTACCAGCCGCTCTCCCGGAGTTCCTGGAGGAAGATGGCATCGGCGTTCTGCAGGATGGTGGCCCGCTCGCGGGTGATGGCGCCGGGCAGGCGCACGGCCAGACCTGGTCCCGGGAAGGGATGCCGCTGGTTCATCTCCTCGGGCAGGCCGAGCGCCAGGCCCGTGGCCCGCACCTCGTCCTTGAAGAGCTCCCGGAGGGGCTCCACCAGCTTCAGCTTCATGCGGTCCGGCAGGCCGCCCACGTTGTGGTGGGACTTCACCAGGATGGCGCCGCCGATGCCGCTGCTCTCGATCACGTCCGGGTACGTGGTGCCCTGGCCCAGGAAGTCGGCCTTGACCTTGCCCGCCTCCCGCTCGAAGACCTCGATGAACCGGCCGCCGATGATCTTCCGCTTCTGCTCGGGATCGGTGACGCCCGCCAGAGCGCCCAGGAACTCGTCGGAGGCGTCCACCCAGATCACGTTCAGCTCGAAGGGCGCGAAGTAGGCCTGCACCTGCTTCATCTCGTCCTTGCGCATGAGGCCGTGGTCCACGAAGACGCAGGTCAGCTGGGCGCCGATGGCCTTGTGCAGCAGCAGGGCCGCCACGCTGGAGTCCACACCGCCGCTGAGGCCCAGCACCACGGTGCCCTTCCCCACCTGGTTCCGGATGGCCTTCACCTTCTCGTCGATGAAGTTCCCGGCGTTCCAGTCCAGGACCATGCCGCAGCCCTTGACGAAGTTCAGCAGGAGGGGCGTGCCCTGGGAGCTGTGGGTGACCTCCGGGTGGAACTGGATGGCGTAGAGGTTCCTGGAGGGGTCCTCCATGGCCGCCACGGACACCGTGGGGGTCCTCGCCGTGACCGTGAAGCCTGCGGGCGCCTCCTCGACGTGGTCACCGTGACTCATCCACACCGTCTGCTGGTGCGGCAGCCCGCTGAACAGCATGGAACCCTCAGGCCTCGCCTCGATCTCCGCCTTGCCGTACTCGCGGCTGGTGGAGCGGTGCAGGCGGCCGCCCAGGTTGCGCGCCAGCAGCTGCTGACCGTAGCAGATGCCCAGGATGGGCACGCCCAAGTCCAGAATGGCCGGGTCCAGGTCCGGCGCGCCGGGCTCCAGCACCGAGCTGGGCCCGCCGGACAGGATCACGCCCTTCAGGTCGGCGCCGCCGATCTCGGCCGCCGTGGCCCCGCTGCTGTAGACCAGGCCGAAGGCGCCCAGCTCCCGCAGCCGCCGGGTGATGAGCCGGGTGTACTGGCTGCCGTAGTCGATGATGGCGATGCGTTCGTGGTGCATGGTTCCCCGGTTGAATCGAGCAGCTCCACATCCTGGAGGGCGCTCCATCCAGTGTGCCCTATCCGGCGCCCCGGGGCTGGAATCCGGCCGCGGCTGGCAGGATAGGCCATGGAGGATGCCCACTCCCGTCGGGTCCCGGATCAGGGCGCCGGGCTGGCCCACGCCTTCGGATTTCTCCGGCCCCTGAGAGTGTCGAGGAGGGTCTGGAGGACCCTCCGGTCGTAGTCATTGGTCGCCGCCGCCCGGGCCTGTTCCACCTTCCGGATGGCGGTCTCGGGCTTCCCGTCGCTGATGAGAAGGAGCACCTCCCTGCCCAGCGGGGCATAGTAGGAGGGCAGGCTGAACTTGATGGGCACGCTCCGACTGGAGGGCGCCGGCGGTGGGCCGGGATCCGGTTCCTGGACCGGTTTTGTAACCCCTGGAGTCGGTCGTGATGCCCGCTCTAGGTACTGGGTCAGCACGATTCCATAGGAGGCTGCGACCTGCTGTTCCTGAGGGCTCCTGGCCAGGTTTGAGAGTTGCTCACCGATGGCCTCGGCCTCGGCAGCCATGTCCAGGCGCAAGAAAGCCAGGCCCAGCTCGGCCCGGTAGCCGAGGTTCTGGGGCTCCAGCGCCATGGCCGCCCTACCCTCCTGGATGGCCCTGGCCGGATCCTTGGGCTCGCTGGCGTACTGGCGGCAGAGCCCGACGTGGGTGCCAGGAAAGTCCGGCCGCAACCGGCTGGCCCGCTCCAGCCAGGCGAGGATTCGGGCCCGATCTTCGTCCCGGGCGGGCTGCCTGCCCTGGGCCAGCTTGGCCAGGTGGTAGGGCACCCGGAAATCCTGACTGCCGAGGCGGATCGCCTCCTCGAAGTGCCGGCTGGCCGCCTCATTGTTCCCCCGCAGGACGAAGCCGTACCCGAGGGCCGCATGCACCTGCGGATCCCCCGGAGCCAGGGCCAGGGCCTGGCCCAGGAGAGGTCTGGATTCCGGCTCGTGGTGCGTGTACTGGAGGAATTCGGCCCGGACCACGAGGGCTTCGGCCACATCCAGGGTCCTGGCCTTGAAATCCCTGTCCGTCAGATGGACCGCCAAAGGCAGGACCCAGAAATGAAATAGGGTCTGGTGGGAATACATCCCCAGATTGCCCTGCAGCTTTCCCAGATCTCCGAAGCCCGCCTTTGCGGCGGCCAGGGGGTCCTTCTCTCTGCGGAGGGCCCTCAGGTAGGTCTGGAAGAGCCCGGCCTTGCGGGCCTCTTCGTCCATGAACAGGTAGTGCACGAAGGCCCAGCTCTGCGCATAGAAGATCCCCGCCTTCTCCCCTTCCCGGTAGTGGGGCGAATCCTGGGTCACCGAGAGCAGGGTCTCCATGGGCAGGCGGCCCCGATCCTGGAGTTCCTGGAGCCGCCCCCTGGGGATGCGGCCCAGGTAGACCTTGTCCGTCCGGATCTCGGTGGCGCCGTAGAAATCGGCAATTCCCTCGTCCAGCCAGGTCGGCAGAGAAGGGAAGTTCTGGTGGACGATGCAGTGGGTGTACTCATGGAAGAGCGCGAAATAGGGTTCGTCTACCTGGCTCCAGGCGTCCGAACGGAGGATCGCGTAGTTTCGGTCGGCCCCTGTCATGAACATCCCTGCGGGACGCTTGGGGTCCTTTCCCTCGAAGGCCCCGGGCAGGTAGCGGGCCATGGAATCCTGGTCCCGGGTGACGATGAGCAGCATGGGCTTCGGAGGATCCAGCCGGATGCCCGGGAAGATCACCTCGAAGACACTCCGGAGCCCCTCGAAAGCCACCAGGGCCCTGCGGGCCTCGGCTTCACCCTCGTCAGAATAGGCCAGGAAGTGGGGAGACCTCACCTCCACCCAGGCCTCCTGCGAAGCCGCCCCCAACGGAAAGCCTGGGACCTGGAGGGAACTGATCACCAGGAGCTGGATCAATCGCTTCAGGTGCATCAAGGCCCCTGCCGAAGGATCTTGAATGGAGGTTTTGCCGACTACTGCCAGAGGCTGAAGTCCGCCACGCGCAGGAAGGCCTGCCGGAGCCGGTGGAGCAGGCTGAGGCGGGCGGCGCGAAGGGCCTGGTCCTCGCACTTCACCATGACGGAAGAGAAGAAGGCTTCCAGCGGATCGGCAAGCTCCGCCAGGTTGTTCAGGGTCACGATCAAGTCGTGCTGAGCCTCGACCCTGTGCAGGTGTCCCAGCAGATCCAGCTCGGCGGCCTCGACCAGGAGGGCAGCCTGGAACTGGTCCCCGGGGACTTCATCCTTCAGGATGTTCCCGATGCGCTTGGCACTCTGGGCGAGGCTGGCAAACCGGGAGTCCTCGCTGAACAGGGAGAGGTTCTCGCAGCGGGTCTTCAGATCGGCCAGGTTCGTCCAGCCCGCCGCCAGGGCCGAGCGGCGGACGGAACCGGCGAACCCCGCCAGCTCCAGCTGGTAGGCCACGCGGTCCCGGAAAAAGGTGAGCAGGGCCTCGGCGGTCTCGGCCTGGGGCCTGGTGGCCCTGGCCCCGACCACAGCCAGGGCGGTGTTGATCAGGTCGGCCGGTGAGAGCTCCCAGCCCATCTCCCACAGAATGCGCACGATGCCCTGCCCGGCCCGGCGCAGGGCCAGGGGGTCCTTGGAGCCGCTGGGGATGAGGCCCACCGCGAAGCAGCCCGCCACGGTGTCCAGCTTGTCGCAGAGGGACAGCAGGCAGCCCATGGGCGTCGAAGGGATGGCGTCGTCGGCGCCCACGGGCCGGTACTGCTCCTTCACGGCCATCCAGACTTCCGCGGGGGCGCCCTCGTGCCGGAGGTACTCGCCGCCCATGATGCCCTGCAGCTCCGGGAACTCGCCGACCATGAGGGTGCGCAGGTCGCACTTGGCCATGCGGGCCGCCTCCAGGGCCCGGTTGATGTGGTCGTCGTCGCCGGAAAGCCGCGTGGCCAGGGCCTTGACGAGGGCCACCACTCGGCCGGTCTTGTCGTGGTAGCTGCCCAGCTCCCGCTGGAAGGTGAGGGCCTTGAGCTTCTCCAACCGGTCGGAGAGCGGGTGCTTGCGGTCCTCGGCGAAGAAGAAGCGGGCGTCGTAGAGCCGCGCCTTCAGCACCCACTCGTTGCCGGCCTTCACGAACCCTTCGGGATCATCCGGGCGGTTGGCGGCGGTGAGGAAACAAGGGAGCAGCTCGCCCATCGCATTCTCGATGCAGAAGCTCTTCTGGTGTTCGCGAAGGCTGGTGACCAGAACCTCCTTGGGCAGCTCCAGGAAGTTGGCCGGGAAATCCCCGCGCAGGATCCTGGGGAACTCCACGATCTCCGCCAGGGTGTCCAGCAGCTCCGCATCGGCCACGACTCGGCCCCCCGCCTCGGCCGCCAACTGCTCCAGCTGCTGGGCGATGCGGGCTCGGCGGACGTCCAGGCTCACGACGATCCCGGCGGCCTCCAGGGCCGCTTCGTAGCCTCCGGGCGAGGCGATGCGCACCGGCTCCGGGTGCTGGCGATGGAAGAGGCGGTGGCCCCAGGTGGTGTCCGTGGCGGCCACGCCGTCCACGGTGATGGGCACCACCTGCTCGCCGAAGAGGCAGAGGATGTTGCGGATGGGCCGCACGAACTCGAAGTCCGACTTGCCCCAGCGCATGGCCTTGGGCACGTGCAGGCCGGCGACCAGTGCCGGCAGGGCCTCCGCCAGCAGCTCGACGGTGGGACGGCCCCGCTTCGTGAGGGTCACCACCGCGCAGGGTTCCTTCTTCCCGGCGGGCTGCTCAAAACGCACGGTGCCGAAGTCCACGCCCCACTTCTCGGCAAACTTCAGCCCCTGGATCGTGGGCTTCCCCGCCTCGTCCACGCACATGCGCTGGGGCGGACCCACCTGGGTTTCGGTCTGGTCGGATTGGGAGGTGGGGAGGCCCTTGACACGCCAGGCCAACTTCCGTGGGGAATAGAAATCTGGCAAGGGGTCAGAGACGAATCCTGTCGCTGATACAGTTGCTCCGACTGGCAGGATGGATTCTCTGTCGAAAAACTTGAATAGCGCCTGACTGAATTCAAAGTGGAGCGGTTCCAGGAACCGCGCCGGGATCTCCTCGCAGTGCAGTTCCAACAGGAAGGTCCGGGTGGCGCTCACTTGGCACCCCCCTTCCCGGCTTCCACAGGCAGGGCAGCGCCCTCCTCGTGCTCCAGGAAGGCCTTGGCGCAGCCGCTGGCCAGGTCCCGGACCCGCTTGATGACGCCGGGCCGCTCGGTGGTGCTCACGGCGCCCCGGGAGTCCAGCACATTGAAGGTGTGGCTCATCTTGAGGGCCTGCTCGTAGGCGCTGAGGAAGTGGCCGTGGTCCTTCAGCAGCCGCCAGCCCTCCTTCTCGAAGGCGTCGAAGAGGGTGCGGTGGAGCTCGATGTCCGCGTGCTCGAAGCTGTAGGCGGAGAGCTCGAACTCCTCGCGCTGGCGCATCTGTCCGTAGGTGACCGGGAAGATGCCGTCGTCGGTCTTCACCTCGCCGTGCACCAGGTCGAAGATGTTGTCGTAGCCCCCCAGGAACATGCAGATGCGCTCGATGCCGTAGGTCAGCTCGGCGCTCACGGGTCGGCAATCCAGGCCGCCCACCTGCTGGAAATAGGTGAACTGGCTGATCTCCATGCCGTCCAGCACCACCTGCCAGCCCACGCCCCAGGCGCCCAGGGTGGGCGACTCCCAGTTGTCCTCCTCGAAGCGGAGGTCGTGCTTCGAGAAGTCGATGCCCATGGCCTCCAGGCTCTCGATGTAGAGTTCCTGCACCCGCGCGGGACTGGGCTTGAGGATCACCTGGAACTGGAGGTGCTTGTAGACGCGGAAGGGGTTCTCGCCGTAGCGGCCGTCCGCCGGGCGGCGGGAGGGCTCCACATAGGCCACGTTCCAGGGCTTGGGACCCAGGGCGCCGAAGAAGGTGAGCGGATTCATGGTGCCCGCACCCTTCTCCAGGTCGTAGGGCTGGCCGATGAGGCAACCCCGGTCGGCCCAGAACCGCTGCAGCCGGAGGATCAGTTCCTGGATGTGCATGGAAGCCCGCCAAAACGAGCATTGTAGCGGGTTTTAACCACTTCGGTAAGCTGGTGACATGCTGATCAGGACTGCCCTTCCCGCTGATGCCCAGAATCTGGCGCTCCTGGGAGAGCGCCTCTGGCGGGCGACCTACACTGGCCTGATCCCTGAAACAAGCCTGGAGCCCTACCTGGCTGCAACCTTCGGTCCTGTGCAGCAGGCGGGTGAACTGGCCGATCCGGCCTGTACGACCCTGGTCATCGAGGGCGGTGACACCTTCCTGGGTTACGCCTGGCTCCGAGCTGGCGGCCCGGAGGTGGAAGACGCCAGTTGCCCCTTCGCAAGGCCGCTCGAGGTGGCGCGGTTCTACGTGGACCGCTCGCGACATGGCACCGGCGCCGCCCAGGCGCTCATGGCGGCGGTCTTCGCCTATGCAGCCGCTGCGGGTCACGACGGCGTGTGGCTGCAGGTCTGGGAGCAGAACCCCCGCGCCATCCGCTTCTATGCCAAGGCGGGATTCATGGATGCCGGAGGAACCACTTTCCACGTGGGCGACCAGGCCTACCGGGACCGGCTGCTGGTGCATGCGTTGACGGCGCAGGGTCTCTGATCAGGCCTTGATCACATGCGTGTCGGCGAACAGGTCGTGCAGGCAGCGGCGGGTGGGCTGGAAGATGAGCAGGGCATCCACCAGGTAGATCACATTCCCGCTGCCCCGCACCTTGACCACCAGTTCCACCACGACGGCCACCACCGCGAAGGGCAGCCAGCGCAGGAAGAAGACCCGCCAGATACTCGGCGTACCGCCATCACTGGTGATCATGCGGATGCCAAACGCCTTCTTGCCGATGGTCTGACCGTGCTGAACCAGCAGGACGATCTGAGCGATCAGCACCCCCAGGGAGATGACACACGCAAGGATGATGAAGACCAGCAGGGAACCGAGGCCACCCGAGCGCATGGCGGAAGGAATGAAAATCGCCACAGCACCGAAGGGGGCGAGTCCCGCGACCGCGTCCACCACCTTGGCACCAAGGCGGCTGAGGCGGCTGGCCGCCTCCACTTCGTAGGTGTCCTGGGTCGGAAAGGGATCCATGGCCGTTCCCTCCATCCTTGACAGGGTGCAAAGGATCCAAGGCCCTGGCAAGGATTCTGTGGTCTTCTTCGCGGCTCTGGGACGCCCGACCTTTGATCCACTGCCTCAGCCCTGTAGAATCCCCCTTTCCCCGGGGAATGGAATGATCCGCAAGATCGCGCTGTTGGCCATAGGTGGGAATGCCCTCCACTCGGTATCCGCTGTGCGGATACGCGAAACGCTCGGTCACGCTGGAGGTGCCCGGTGAACCATCGCAAGATCGCGCTGTTAGCCATTGGTGGGAATGCCCTCCTCAAAGAGAAGGAAAGTGGGCTCCAGGAGGAGCAGCTGGAGAACGCCCGGGCGACGGCCGAGATGCTGGCCCGGGTGGTGGCGGAGGGCTACGCCCTCTGCGTGGTGCATGGCAACGGGCCCCAGGTGGGCAACCTGATCATCCAGCAGGAGGCCGGCTCCGGTCAGATCCCGCCCTACAGCCTGGACATCTGCGGCGCCATGACCCAGGGCTCCATGGGCTACATGATCGAGAGCCTGCTGATCAACCGGCTGAAGTACATGGGGCTGGCCACCCCGGTCACCACCGTCCTCACCGAAGTGGTGGTGGACA